>NZ_KQ031391.1:5804208-6164098 GCF_000966285.1 Pseudofrankia sp. DC12 | reverse complement strand
ACGCGGAGCCGCACGTCGAGGTGACGACTCCCAACGGACGCCTCGCCTTCGACACCGACGCGACGATCCGCTCGTTCGACCCCGGCTGGCGCGCGGGCACCGGCACCCCCGGCTCGCCCTCGCGTTCGCCTGTGCGGACCCGGCCGAGGTCGACAAGGTCTACGCCGAGTTCACCGACGCCGGCTACACCGGGGAACGCCCGCCGTGGGACGCCTTCTGGGGCCAGCGCTACGCCACGGTCGCCGACCCCGACGGCAACCACGTCGACCTGCATGCGCTGGCCGACGCCTGAGCTGACCGGCGCAGCCGAGGTTGTCGCCGGTGCCGAGGTCGAGGTCGCGCCGCCCGTCGAGATCACCGCGGACGCTGGCCCAGGTCTCCTGCGCCGCCCGGAGTCCAACGGAATTCAGGAATCGTCGGCCGGCGGCCAGACCCCATGCGCGCGTCTTCGCGATCAGGCGCGGCGGGCAAGGATGTTGAGGCGCACGAACATGACACGCAGCTCGCCGAGCCGGTCGGCCACGGTTTCGGCGATCTCGCGCTGCTCGCCCGCCGGCCGCTCTGCGACGTATGGCGCGAGCACGCCGTCGAGCAGATACTCGACCGCCGCCGCACGGTCGTCGAAGTCGACCGGCTCGGGCGCCAGCCACGCCCACACGTCGCGGAAGCCAGCGTCGCGCAGCCAGCCGAGCGTCTCTTCCCCGCCTGCATAACGGTTCAGGCGTCGCCAGTCGATCCCGAGATCGTCCACGATCGCGCGGACCCCGGCGACGCTGCCGTCTCCGCCGCACTGCGCGACCAGCGTGCCACCGGGGCGCAGCACGGCCGCCAGACGCCGGTACATCGAGGCGTGGTCTCGGATCCAGTGGAAGGTCCCGGTGGAGAACACCGCGTCGAACGGCCGCCCGTCGTTCACGGCGAGCAGCGCGTCGTCCTCCAAGTCGAGCGGGACGACCCGTGCACGATCGCCGTAACGCGCCAGCCGCTCATGTGCCCGCTCGCGCATGCTCGGCGAGGCCTCGCCGGTGATCACCCTCGCGTCCGGGAAGCGGTCAAGTACCGACTCGGTCACGCGGCCGGACCCACAGCCGGCGTCGAGGATGACAGCCGGCCCGGCGCAGGCGTCGGGCGGCAGCCGGCGCACGACATCTTCGCCCCAGGTCTGCTGCGGCACCGCGACCACGTCATACGACCGGGCATCCCACGCGCTCACCGCAAAGCCCCTCCTTCGCCGGCAACAATGAGGCTACACGGCGAGCCGCCTGGCCTGCCGTCTTGGATGTTGTCCCAAAAGGCTGGGCGGGCTCGTTTGCGACGGTCATACGCCTTGCTCTGCGGGACGGGCAGTCAGAATGGGCATCGAATGTCCGAGGAACCCCGCTGGTTAGGGATGATGGACGGGGTTCGCCGAGGATCGGCACGGCCGGTCGTGCGCGTGGCGACCAGAGTGTTCACTTCTTCCTCGTTTGCGATCGTGTCCGTGGTGTAGGCACGGCCGGTCGGGGAGGTCCAGACAAACACGCCGGGCCGCGGTTGGTCTAATTGCCAATTTGCTCGGTGTTTGGCGCGGTGGTGGTGCCTACATAGAAGGCCCAGGTTGTCGAGGGCGGTGTGGCCGCCGTGGGCGTGGTCGATGGTGTGGTCGATGTCGGTGTGGGTGGCGGGCATGCCGCAGCCGGGGAAGAGGCAGCGGGTTTGTTGGTGGCGGATGAGGCGGGCGAGTGCTGGGGTGGGGACTCGGCGGTGGCCGAGGTCGAGGACGGTGCCGGTGGTGGGGTCGGTGAGGACGCGGCGCCAGTGGGCGTCGGCGGCGAGTGCGCGGCCGACGTGGGCGGGGATGGGGCCGTAGCCGGCGAGTTCGGCCGGGTTGTCGTCGAGTCCGGCCAGGGTTCCGACAGGGGCGATGACCTGGAGTTCGACGCTGACGTGTTCGCGGCGGTTGCCGAGGAGCAGTGCGGTGAGGACGTCGGCGCGGCGGGCGTCGATCGGCCGGGTGTCGCCGGCCACGGGGGCGTCGGACCTGGCGATCTGGTGGATCCGGTCGTAGATCGCCTGGGCGTCTTCGGCCGGGAGAACGGCTGTGAGCAGGGCCATGCCGTCTTCGAGAGGTTGAAGGCTGATGCTGCGTTGGGTGTGGGCGTGGCGGCGGCGTTTCGCGGCGGCCTGTGGGTCGAGCCGGGAGACGAGTCGGTGGATCTTGCGGCGCCATTGGGGTGGGGAGGCCAGCCGGCTGCCGGCGAGCATGGCGGCCTCGATGGTGGCGCGCTGCGCGGTGGTGAGGCAGCGGGTGAGTTGGTGCAGCGCGGTGAGGCGGGTGTGGTCGAGCATCCCGGCGGTCAGGTCGGCAAGGGCGGCGGGGAGTTCGTGGGCGATCTCCCAGGCGGTGGTGAGCCGGCTGGACATCGTGCGTGGGGACTGGCCCAGTTCGGCGGCGAGTTCGTCGGCGGCGAACGGCGAGTACGGGTCACCCGGCTCGCCGTCTCCCCCGGCCGGGTTGGCGGGGCGCTGGCGAGCGAGGTGCATCTGGGTGTGGATCGTCAGGCCTTCCAACCGGGCGGTCAGCCGCGCCAACCTGGCCGCCAGCGTCAACGTCGCCGACGCGTCACACGAGGCCAGCCCGGCCAGCACCTCGTCGAACACCCCGTCGACCAACCCCAGCCGGCCGAGCAGATCACCGACCCGGTCGCCATCGACCGCCAGAACGCCCTCGGGGGACGGGACACCAGCGAGTCCATCGTCGCCCGGCGGGCCGATGGCCCCCTGATGGACAGGTGACTGGTGGAACACGGGTGTACCCGGGAGGCGATTCGGAGGAGAGGCCGAAAAGGCTCTCGACGAAGGCAACGGCGACGACGGGGCCTGTGAAACGCGAGGCTGTGGCAGTTCGGACGACGACAACAGGAGCGACGACGCTGAACGCGGCGACGACGGAGGCGGTGAAAATAGGCTCGATGACATTGCGAGCGACGGATCAGGGCCGTCCAACGTATCGAACATGCGTCCAACCTAGCGGTTTCCCGCTCAGCCGCAAACCGTCGGAGCGGGACCTGTGGACAACTCCCAGACTGAAGCTGATCTCTCCGCCATATATTCACCGTGGCAGTGGAGGTGATGGCGGGTGGCAGCATGAACGGGTTGGCTTGAGCGGAGTCAAGATCATTTCTGCGCTTCTGGTCGCGAACGCCCCTGCGACCTGCGACATCCTCTCGATTTCCTAGATGCACGTCATTATTCGGCGGCTCCCTGAGTATTTGAGTATAGGGCTGGTTTCAATGCATCTGGACCTGCGGGGCAATGCTCCCCCTGAGCGGCGGCCATCGACGAAGCGACGGCCGACTTGAGAAACCCCGCTCGACTGGTTCCTGGGCCGCCGAAGCAGCCCCACGAATGCTCATCTGGCACGACGTCAAGCGAACCGGACTGCCGATGGCGGCGGGAACGTCGACGGCCAACCATTGAAGACCACGTCCGCCGTCTGGGGACCGTCAGGCTGTTCGACGGGCGGGGCTGCGGTCCGAGCGGCATACCGCCGAGAACGCAAGGCTCAAAGGCAAGGCGCACACGGTCCGCGAAACCAGCGGCCGACGTCAGCAAAGCGCCCTGGTCCGCGTAGCCGGCGGCCGCCGTCAGCCTGCCGCCACGGGTGGTGCCGCCGCTGCGACCAACTCGCCGAGCGGCGCGCCGCCGAGGGCTCGCGCCTCGCGGGCGAGGTGGGCCTGGTCGGCGTAGCCGGCGGCGGCCACGGTGGCGAACGGTGCACCGGTGGGGGCGAGGGATACCGCGCGGCGGAAGCGGACGATCCGGGCGAGGGTCTTCGGCCCGTAGCCGACGGCGAGCTGGCAGCGGCGCAGGAGCTGGCGCTCGCTGAGCGCCGCGGTCCTGGCGACCTGGGCCACCGGCGCCCCGGCCTGGATGCCGGCGAGCGCGGAGGGTGTCAACAGGTCGGTCAGACCGTCCCGTCGGCCGCGGCGGACGATCTCGGCCTCGAACACGGCCGCCGGCGAGTCGGCCTACCGTCCAGCGCCGCAAGTTCCGGACCCCGCCGACCGCCGACCGCGGGAAGCAGACCGGTCAGCCGGGCGAGACGCCGTCGCCGAGGTCGAGGAGCTGCTCGTGGAATCCGCCGATCTGGCGGTCCCGGTCGACGAGGTGGACCTCAAGGATCCAGTGACAAGGGCGTCCGGCCTGGTCGGTGCGGCGCATGGGCTTGTCGGAGCCGGGGGTGACGTACAGCTCGACCTTGTTCCCGGGGATCCGGTCGTGCGGGAACTGCCCGATCAGATGGCCGCCGATCGGGCCGCCGAACTCCCAGCCGGCCTGTTCGGCGAGCCAGCCGAGGTGGGCGAACAGCTGTTCGCCCGTCACGTCGGGATGGGTCTGGAAGTACTCCCGGCCGGCCGCCCAGACCTCGGGCAACGCCGCACACAGGCGCCACTTGGCCGGGTCGTCACCCAGGACGTAGGTCCGGCCGAAATCGGCCTCCCAGTCCTCGAAGATCGGCCCGAAGTCGCAGAACACGATGTCGTCGGCGCCGATCGCGCGTTTCGGCGGGTTCTCGGCGTAGGGCAGCAGGGTGTTGGGCCCGGCCCGCACGATCCGCTTGTGCCAGTGCCGGCTCACGCCGAACAGCTCCGCGGCCAGGTCACGGATCGCGTCGCTCGCCTGTTCCTCGGTCACGCCGGGCGCGAGGAGGCCGCGCCGCTCGACGGCGGCGAAAAGCTCGACCGCCTTGGCCTCGGCGTCCAGCAGCCGCGCGGCCCGCGCGTCCTCGGTCAGGTCGGTCACTCTCGAAAAGTAGCAACAGCGGGCCGACCAGGCCCGAAAGCGGACAACGACTGGTCAGACTCCCGCCGGCCCGGAGCGAGTCATACCCGGTGGCGACGAGTGGCCAGAGCTTCCCAGCGATCGGGTATGACCAGCCGAGTCGGTGGGCTGGCCGCCGCGGGCGCCGGCCGGCGCGGGTTCGACCTCGGCGGAGCCCACCAGCCGCAGCTTGCGCCGCGCACGTTCGTAGAACGTCATCCGACCCAGCCGCACGACGTGGGCGGCGCCGGGCCGGGAGCGCAGGCTGATGGTGGCACCGGGCTCGACATAGCCGCAGACCCGGCCGTCGACCTCGACCGCGAGCCGGCCGCTCGCCGGCAGGACCTCCAGTGCCAGGTCGTCCCGCACCGACAGCACGAGGCCACGGTTGAACGCCGAGTGCGGGGCCGCCGGAGTGACGAGCAGCGCCTCGACCGACGGGCTCACGATCGGCCCGCCGGCGGAGAAGCTGTACGCGGTCGACCCGGTCGGGGTCGCGACGACGACCGCGTCGGCGGCGTAGCTGACGAACGGCCGGCCGTCGACCCGCAGGCAGACCGCGGCGCTGCCGCCGTGGCCGGGCACCCGCACGACGGCGACGTCGTTGAACGCGCTGACGGTCCGGCCGCACAGCTCGGCGTCGACGGCCAGACGGGGCTCGGTCGTGTACTCCCGCTGGTCGATCGCGCGCAGCGCGGCGGGAAGGTCGGGCACGTCGACCTCGGGCAGGAAGCCCAGCTTGCCGAGGTTGACGCCGAGCACGGGCGCCGAGCCGCCGTCGGCCAGCCGCATCGCCCGCAGCATGGTGCCGTCGCCGCCGAGGCTCACGATCAGGTCGCTGCGAACGCCCAGCTCCGCCGCGGCCACCGGCAGGGCGGCGCACCGCAGCCGGCTGATCTCCTCGTCGACGCCCAGCACCTGGGCGCCGATGCCGGCGGCCCAGTCGAGGATGGCACCCACGGCCTCGGCCGAGTCGCGACGCGGGTGCAACACGATTCCGACCGTGACCGGCGAGGCCGGCGTCGGGAGACTCACTGGTCGGGTCACGCCGGGCGGTCATCGGCGGTGAGCTCGCTCGGCGCCGGGACGCCGATCGCCTCGAGCAGCTGGGCCACCTTCCGGTCCAGCTCGAGGCCGACCGAGGCGATCCGCGGATCGCCGAAGCTCCCGAGCTGGGCGCCGGGCCGGTCGATCCCGACGCAACCCGCGCCGTCGGGCCGGGTGTGGATCGTGACGCGCAGCGGCGCGTACAGCATGACCGCCGGGTCGTGGCGATACATGCGCGCGGCGATGGTCTGGTTGCCCATCAGGTACTCGGTGCACCGCCAAGGGACGCCCAGCGGGCTCATCATCGCCGTCACGTCGGCCTGCCAGAACCGCATGAAGCCATGCGGTGCGTTCTCGTCGGCGGCCGCGAGTACATCGTCCCAGCCGCCGCCACTGTCCACGAGAGCCTGGAACCGGGCCTGTTCGAGGACCGGGACGGCGGCCTCGAACCCCGCCACGAACTCGTCGTAGCCGCCGGTGGCAACGATCGTGAGCCGGCGGGCCTCGTAGGCCACGATCGTCGCCTCACTCAGGCTGCCCTGACCTAGGACTCCGTGTGCTCCTGTGCCCATCTGCGCCTCCGTCGTCCTGGGCCGGGCGGCCGGGACTACCGGCCCGTCAGGGCCTCAGCCGCGCGGCACCCGCAGGAGCCCGCGGGCGGCGGGAGCCATCCCGACGGCGAGCGGAACGCTGAACAGCGCGCCGACCGGGCCCTCGGGACCGGCGAAACCCAGCAGCGCGCCCACCCCGACCAGAGCGGCCTGCCACCAGGACAGCGCCCGGGAGCGCCACAGCGAGCCGCCCATCAGAACCATTCCCAGCAGGACGAGCAGGTAAAGGAGGAACACCACGACGGTCGCCGCGCCGGGCCGGTAGGCGGGGCACCGCAACCGGCTCGGGCTGCCCGAACGCCTCACGGTCCGGGAGCGGGAGGCGCTGCGGCTGTGATGGCCGAGGGACGCTCGAAGCTCGCCATCTCCCGGCAACTCTTCCTCGACCCTGCTGGCTGATTCGGGAGAGCCTCGGGTGATCTAGAAGGCGCCCAGACATACGCCACATAACGGACGCCGGAACGATTGCTCGCCCCCTGATCGGCGGCCAGTCCCGGCCGAGTCGTAGCTGCGTGTAATTGGCCAGCAGGATCTTCCTCGGCGCCAAAACGGTCGAGACCCACGTCGGCAACATCTTCGCCAAGCTCGACATCGCGATGGCACCGGACGACAACCGCCGGGTCTCCGCGGTGCTCGCCCACCTGCTGGACCACCATCTGCACCGCCTCTTCGGCGGTGCCGACGGCTGGCAACCCGGCTCGCGGGTGGCCGTTCGCAGCCGCCGGGAGGCGGGCGAATCGGCCTCTCCGGAAGGCTGCTCGCCTACGCGACGGACGGACGGTCGTGCCGGCCCGTTACGGTCGACACAGCCAGTTCCGTCCGGACTACCAGGCGCCCGACGCCTGCCGCGCACGATCGCGCGAAGGGAGTGACCCCTCGGTGGCACGTGAGGGCTCGATCGGTGTCCGCGGCGAGGCCGCGCCGCGGCCGGGCCAGCCGCGGTGAGGGCCTTCTTCAGGGGCCGGCGCCGGCTGCTCGCCGGGTCGGCAGCGGTGGTACTCGTCCTCGTCGCCGCCCTGGTCGGCGTGGCCGCGTCCAGCTCGGACGCGCCGATCCGGACCCGGTCCCAGTTCGTCGCCGGGACCGCGGAGAATGGCGCGCGGGTGATGCTGGACACGACCCTCTACCTGCCGCGGACCACACCGGCGCCCGCGATCCTGCTCGCCCAGGGGTTCGGCGGGTCGAAGACCGACCTCGACGCCGAGGCCCACGCGCTGGCGACACACGGGTACGTCGTCCTCGCCTACACCGCGCGGGGCTTCGGCCGGTCGGGCGGGCTGGTCCACCTGGACGCGCCGGCCTACGAGGTCGCCGACGCGAGCAAGCTGATCAGCTACCTGGCAACGCTGCCGCAGGTCCGCAAGGACGGCCCCGGCGACCCGCGGCTGGGGGTCGCCGGCGCGTCCTACGGCGGCGCGCTCGCGCTGCTGGCCGCCGGCCAGGACAAGCGTGTCGATGCTGTCGCCGCCGACATCACCTGGAACGACCTGTCGCAGGCGCTGTTCCCGAACGCCGGCGCCACCGAGCCCGGCGTCTTCAAGAAGCAGTGGGCCGGGGTGCTGTTCAGCTCCGCGGCGGGCCAGCAGACCGGCGCGTGCGGCCGGTTCGCGCCGGACCTGTGCGCCGCCTACCAGCACGCGGCCACCACCGGGCAGACCGACGGCGCGATGCTGTCGCTGCTGCGCGCGTCCAGCCCCGCGGCCGTGCTCGACCGGATCACCGCTCCGACGGTGCTGATCCAGGGCGAGCAGGACTCGCTGTTCCCGCTCGGCCAGGCGGACGCGAACGCCCGCGGCCTCGCCGCCCACGGCACGACGGTCAAGGAGATCTGGCGCAGCGGCGGCCACGACGGGTCGACGTCGGCCAAGGAGCTGGCCGGGTACGTCGAGGACTGGTTCGGCCCGGTCCTGCTCGGCCACGGGCGGCTCGACACGTCGTTCGAGGCCGCCGTGCCCGGCAGCGGCATCTCGTCCGACACCGGGCAGACCGTCGCGCAGAATCTGCGCGCCGGCGACGCCACGAGGAGCCGGCGGACCAGCCACCTCACCGTCGCGGGCCCGCCCCAGACCGTCTACGCGCCGGCCGGCGGAAGCCCGGCGGCCGTCACGGCCGTCCCCGGCCTGGGTGCCCTGCTCGCCAACGTGAACGCGCTCGGGGGCGCGGCGACGCCGCTGTCCGGGCCGGCGGGCCTCGCCACGATTCCCGGGCAGGTGGCGGCCTTCGCGTCCGCGCCGCTGCCCGCGCCACTGCTCGTGGCCGGATCGTCGACGATCACCATCCAGGTGGCCCCGCGCGGCGCGGCGGACGCGACGCTGTTCGCCTCGCTCGCCGACCTGGCCCCGGACGGGGCGCTGCACCTGCCGAACGGCCTGGTCGCGCCGATCCGGCTCACCGGGCTGCGGCCCGGCGTCGCGCGGACCGTCACCGTCACCCTGCCCGCCGTCGTCACGCAGGTCCCCGCCGGCCACCGCGTCGTCGTCGCCGTCGGGACCACCGACTCGGCCTACCAGCTGCCGACGGATCCCCGCGGCTACACAATCGCCCTGGATGGCGCGTCGCTTCGGGGTGACCTGAGCGTCGCCGGAATCGACGGGCGGATCGCCGAGGCCGGTCTGCCGTGGAGCTGGCTGGTCGTCGGCCTCGCCGCGATGGCGCTGCTGCTGGCTGGTCTCCTGGTGTCGGGCGTCCGGCGCCGGGCCCGGCGGGCCGTGATGGGCGGGCTCGCCACGGTCCCGGTCGTGATCGAGGGTTTGGTCAAGGAGTACGGCGACGGGTTCCGCGCGGTCGACGGGGTGAGCTTCCGGGTCGAGAGCGGCCAGGTCGTCGGGCTGCTCGGGCCGAACGGGGCCGGGAAGACCACCGCGCTGCGCGTGCTGATGGGGCTGATCAGGCCGACGGCGGGCACCGTCCACGTGTTCGGGGAGCTGGTCGAGGCCGGGGCGCCGGTCCTCTCCAAGGTCGGCACGTTCATCGAGGGCCCGGGGCTGCTGCCGCACCTGTCAGGCCGGGACAATCTGCGTCTGTTCTGGGCCGCGACCGGCCGGCCGGCGCAGGACGCCCAGTTCGACACCGCGCTGGAGATAGCCGGGCTCGGCACGTCGGTCGAGCGGCGGGTCAGGACCTACAGCCAGGGCATGCGGCAACGGCTGGCGATCGCGCAGGCCATGCTGGGCCTGCCCGAGCTGCTCGTCCTAGACGAGCCGACCAACGGGCTGGACCCGCCGCAGATCGCCGAGATGCGCGAGGTCCTGCGCCGCTACGCCGCGACGGGGCGCACCGTGGTGATCTCCAGCCACCTGCTCGCCGAGGTCGAGCAGACGTGCACCCACGTCGTCGTCATGCACAAGGGGAAGCTGGTCGCGGCCGGTTCGGTGGCGGAGATCGTCGGCGCGGGGGCGCCGCAGCTCGCCGTCGCCGACGCGGAGAAGGCGCGGCAGATCCTCGCCACCGCCGGGGTCACCGCGCAGGTGATGCCGGCGCAGCGCTCGCTGGAGGAAGTGTTCCTCAGGATGGTCGGGGCGGACCAATGACACTTCCACCCACGAACGCACCCACGGACGCACCCACGGACCCGTTCGACGGCGTGCGGCCCCCGCCCACCCAGCGCGGCGCCCACGACCGGCTGATGGACGCCGCCGAGGCCCACGACAACGGTTTCCGGCCCGGGCGCACGCTGCGGGCCCGGGTCGAGTTCGTCCGCCAGCTGCGCCGCCGGCGGATCCACCTGGTCGGGCTGGTCCTGCTGCTGCTGCCGCTGGCCATCGCGCTGGCCTTCCAGGTGAGCTCGCCGGACTCGTCGGCACAGTCGAACGACGGCAGCTTCTCCGGGCAGCTGCTCGCGGCCCTGGCGACGAAGGGGGCGACCAACTTCGCGCTGTTCACCGAGTTCGCCTCGGCGTCGTTCCTGCTCGTCGTGCTGGTCGCGCTGTTCTGCGGCGACACGGTGGCCAGCGAGGCGAGCTGGTCGTCGCTGCGGTACCTGCTCGCGATCCCGGTCCCCCGGCCTCGGCTGCTGCGGCAGAAGCTGATCGTCGCCCTGTCGCTGAGCCTTGGCGCGAACGTCCTGCTGCCCGGCTGGGCGCTCGTGGTCGGTGGGCTGTTCTTCGGCTGGGCGCCCGCGCAGTCGCCCCTGGGCGGCACCTTCACGGCCGGGGAGGGGCTGACACGGCTGCTAATCGTGGTCGGCTACGCGAGCCTGCAGTCGCTGCTGGTCGCGGCGCTGGCGTTCCTGCTCGGCGTGGTCACCGACGCCCCGCTGGGCGCTGTCGGCGGCGCCACCATGGTCGTCGTCCTGTCGAACATCCTCGACTCGATCACCGCGCTGGACCCGTACCGCCGGTTCCTGCCGACCCACTTCCAGTACGCCTGGCTCGACGCCCTCGGGCCCGGCATCCAGTGGGACAACATGATGCGCGGCGCCGGCGTCGTCCTGGCCTACTCGGCGGCGTTCTTCGCCCTGGCCTGGTGGCGCTTCCAGCGCAAGGACATCGTCAGCTAGCGCGAGCCGGCTAGCCGGCCGCGAGCCAGGCGCCGACCTGGCCCATCACGTCGGTCTCGTAGTCGCCGCCGACCATCCGGCCGAGGCCGGCGACGGAGACCTCGCGCAGGACGGCCCGCCAGGCCTGGTCGGCGGCGATCACCGTGCGGGTGATCGCGCCCGGCGCCGCGCAGGCCTCCGGCGGCGCGGCCAACGGCCCGCGCTGCCTGATCTCCGTGCAGACGAACGTCGGCGCGGGGCCCTCGACCGCCTCGACGACGTCGAGAACCTTGATCTCCTGGGCCCTCATCGGAGCACGGGTCGCGCGGAACCTCACGGCGGCGGGCCACGATGTCGCCGCGCACTCGCGCTCGACCGGGGTCGACCTCCTGACCGGCGCGGGGCTCGACGACGCGGTCCACGGCGCCGACGTCCTCGTGGACGTGACCAACTCGCCGGCCTTCGACGAGGCGTCGGTGGACTTCTTCCGCGCCTCGGTCACCCACCTGCTGGCCGCCGCGGCGAAAGCCGGGGCCAGCCAGGTCGTCGAAGTAGCCGACCCGGATGCCGTCGGCGTAGGTGAGCTCGCAGGCCAGCTCGTAGCCGAGGCCAAGGTAGAAGGCCCGCCTGCCGTCGTAGTCGAGGTTGGCCGTGCAGAGCTGGTGGAAGCCGGCCCGGCCGGTGAGGGCCTGCTCGCGGAAGATGCTGGCGCGACCGCAGCACTGGGTGATCAGCTCGATCTGCACCGGCCCGGCCTGGGCGACCGCGACCCGTCTGGAGCGCGCAGCTCGCCGCCAGGGCCGAGGGGATCGGAAGCTCGCTGACCAGCGTGCTCGGGATCTTCGCGAAGGACGAGGTGCTGGAGATCCTGGCGGTCCCGCGCGACGAGGGGTGGATCAACGCCTGCTGCGTCAGCTTCGGCTACCCGACGGGACGCTGGGGCGTCGCCGGGCGGCGCCCGGTGCACGAGGTGGCCGCGCGCAACCGCTGGGACGGCCCGCTGGGCTTCGATGTGCGCTCCCCGCTCTGGCCGCCGGCCGCGGGCCCCGCGGCCTGACCGGAGCGACCGCGATCACGCCGGAACGAGCCCAGCCCCACCGGCAGTGGCGCTAGGTTCGTAATGAGGCGTGCGCGGGTGGGTCGGGGGAGCTGGGATGTGTTTCTCGCCGGAGGCCGACGTCGTCAGCGCCGTCGTGATCGGGGCTGTGGGTGTCGACACCGTCCGACATGTCCGGACCGGCGCGCAGTGGCCGCTGGCCGTCCTGCCGCTCCTGCTCGCCGGGCACACGTTCGTCGAGGCGTTCGTCTGGTGGGGGCTGCGCGGCGATGTCAGCCACGGAGCCCTGACCGTCGCGACCGCGAGCTACGCGGCTGTCGCCTTCGTCGTCCTGCCCGTGTACGTGCCCGTCACCGTGCTGGCGCTCGAACACTCGCCGGCCCACCGGCTGGCCGAGGTCGTCACGCTCGCCGCCGGTGTGCTGTGCGCGGCCGGCCTGGTGGCGGCCCTCGTCGCCAGGCCCGTCACCGCGACCCCGGACGGCCACCACATCGTCTATCACGTGCACATGTACGCCGGGCCCGTGATCATCGTGCTGTACCTGGTCAGCACCTGCGGCGCGCTGGTCGTCTCCGGCCGGTCGTTCCTGCGCTGGTACGGCGTCGTCAACATGGCGGCGGTCGGGCTGCTGGCGTGGATCGCGACCGACGCCGTCACCTCGCTGTGGTGCGCCTGGGCCGCGGTCACCAGCATCGCCGTGGCCTGGCACCTGCGCTCCGGCGGCGCGGGCGGCCAGCGGGTCGGCCGCCCCGCGCTCGCCGGCCGGTAGGGCGCGCTCAGGTCGCCGTCGGGACGGCGGGGCTCCAGGCCGGCGCCGCGGCCGTCGGGCAGGCCTGATCGGCCCGTTCCCAGGCGCGGGACGGGCTCGGTGTGTACCGCGCCGGCGCGACGGCGCGGGCGATCGTCGCCCGGCTGGCGGCGAGCGAGTCCTCGACCGCACCGAGCGCGCGGGCCTGCGTCATGACCGTGCCCCAGGAGGCGGCCTCGGTCGGGCCGGCCAGGACCGGCAGCTCGCAGGCGTCCGCGACGAGCTGGCAGAACAGGGTGTTCGCGACTCCCCCGCCGACGAGGTGCAGGACCCGGACCGGCCGGCCCGAGAGGGTGGCCGCGTCGCGCACCGCCCGGCGGACCGCGAGGGCCAGGCTGTCCAGCACGCACCGCGCGACCTCCGCGTGGGTCTCCAGCGCGAGGCCGCTGGTCCGGGCCGCGGCCGCCCGGACCCGGCGCGGCATGTCGCCGGGCGCGAGGAACACCGGGTCCTGGACGTCGATCACCGCCCGCGGCCCGGGGACGGCCGCCGCCGCCGCGACCAGGCCGGGCAGGTCGACGTCGTCACCGGCCTCCCGCCAGTGCCGGACGCACTCCTGCAGCAGCCAGAACCCGGTGACGTTGCGCAGGAAGCGGGTGGTCGCGTCGACGCCGAGCTCATTGGTGAAGTTCGCCGCGCGGCTCGCCGAGGTGATCACAGGCCTCGGCAGCTCGACCCCGACCAGCGCCCAGGTCCCGGTGCAGACGAAGGCGAAGTCGTCGCCGCCCGCCGGGATGCCCGCGACGGCCGCCGCCGTGTCGTGGGACGGGGCGAGCACAACCTGCGGGCGCTGGGCCAGGCCCAGGTCGTCGCGCGCCGCGCCGAGCGGTGTCCCCGGTGCGGCCAGCGGCGGGAACAGGCCCACCGGCGCGTCCAGCCGCCTGGCCAGGTCCGCCGACCAGGAGGCCGTGCGCGGGTCGAGGAGCTGCGTCGTGGACGCGTTGGTCAGCTCGGTCCGCAGCTGGCCGGTCAGCCAGTACGTGATCAGGTCCGGGATCAGCAGGGCATGGCGGGCCACGGCGCCCTGCGCGGTGCCGCGGCGGGCGAGCAGCTGGAACAGGGTGTTGAACGGCTGCAGCTGAGTGCCGGTGGCCGCGTAGAGCTCGTCCGGGCCGAGCGTGTCGAGCACGGCCGTAACGGCCGCCCCGGTGCCGGGGTCGCGGTAGCTGACCGGGTTGCCGAGCAGGTCGCCGTCCGCGTCGAGCAGGCCGTAGTCGACGGCCCAGCTGTCCACGCCGACGCTGTCGAGGCCGCCAGTCAGGCTGATTCCCCGGCGTAGGCCCTCGATCGCGCCGCCGAACAGCGCGAGGACGTCCCAGCGCAGCCGGCCGCCGGCCCGGACCGGCGTGTTCGGGAAGCGGTGCACCTCCTGGAGGTCGACGCCGGCCGGGCCGATCCGGGCGACGGCGACCCGGCCGCTGGACGCGCCCAGGTCGACCGCCGCGACGGACGTCTGCTTCATCGCGCCGTCTCTTTCATCGCACGGCCTTCGTCATCGCGTGCCCGCTGTCATCGCAGGAAGGCCGCGGCCACGCCCGAGTCGACCGGGAGGTGGACGCCCGTCGTGCGGGTCAGGTCGCCGCCGACCAGGGCGAAGACCGCCGCGGCGACGTGCTCGGGCAGCACCTCGCGGCCCAGCAGCGTGCGCTTCGCGTAGAAGGCGCCGAGGTCGGACTCCTCGACGCCGTACACGGCCGCCCGCTTCGCGCCCCAGCCGCCCGCGAAGATGCCCGACCCGCGGACCACGCCGTCGGGGTTGATCCCGTTGACGCGGATCCCGTGTCTGCCGAGCTCCGCGGCGAGCAGCCGCACCTGGTGGGCCTGGTCGGCCTTCGCCGAGCCGTAGGCGACGTTGTCCGGGCCGGCGAAGACGCTGTTCTTGCTGGCGATGTAGACGAGGTCACCGCCCAGGCCCTGCTCGACCATCAGCCTGGCGGCCTCGCGGGCGACGAGGAAGCTGCCCTTGGCCATGACGTCGTGCTGCAGGTCCCAGTCGCGTTCGGACGTCTCCAGCAGCGGCTTCGAGATCGACAGGCCGGCGTTGTTGACGACGAGGTCGACGCCGCCGAAGGCGAGCGCGGCCTCGACGAACGCAGCCGCGACCGCGCCGGGCACGGAGACGTCCGCGCTGACCCCGATGGCCCGGTCGGGGCCGCCGAGCTCGGTGGCGACGGCGGCCGCCTTCTCCTGGTCCAGGTCGGCGACGACGACGCAGGCGCCCTCGTCCGCGAGCCGCAGCGCGATCGCGCGCCCGATACCGCTAGCGGCACCGGTGACCAGCGCGACCCGGGTCGCCAGCGGCTTCGGCGCCGGCATCCGGCGCAGCTTGGCCTCCTCCAGCGCCCAGTACTCGATGCGGAACTTCTCCGCCTCGTCGATCGGGGCGTACGTCGAGACGGCCTCGGCGCCGCGCATCACGTTGATGGCGTTGACGTAGAACTCGCCGGCGACCCTGGCGGTCTGCTTGTCGCGGCCGAAGCTGAACATGCCGACGCCGGGGACCAGGACGATCGCCGGGTCGGCGCCGCGCATCGCCGGCGAGTCCGGGTTCGCGTGACGCTCGTAGTAGGCCCGGTAGTCCTCCCGGTAGGCGGCGTGCAGCTCGCGCAGCCGGGCGGTGACCTCGTCCAGCGGCGCGGCCGGGGGCAGGTCCAGGACCAGCGGTCGGACCTTGGTGCGCAGGAAGTGGTCGGGGCACGACGTCCCCAGCGCGGCGAGGCGCGGGTGCTCGGCCCCGGCGAGGAAGTCCAGGACGACGGGCGCGTCGGTGAAGTGGCCGACCTGCGGGTTGTCCGTCGAGGCCAGGCCGCGCACCAGCGGGGCGAGCGCGGCGGCGCGGGCCCGGCGCTCGTCCGGGGCCAGCGGCGCGAAGGCCGCGAGGGCCGGGCCGAACGGCTCGGCCTTCCCGCGTTCGGCCAGGAACGCCTCGGCGGTACGGATGATCTCCAGCGAGTGCGCCTCGCAGCTTTCGCTGGTGTCGCCCCAGGCGGTGATGCCGTGGCCGCCCAGGATGCAGCCGATCGCCTGCGGGTTGGCCTCCTTCACCGCCGCGATGTCCAGCCCAAGCTGGAAGCCGGGCCGGCGCCACGGCACCCAGACGACGCGGTTGCCGAAGCACTCCTTGGTCAGCGCCTCGCCGTCGGCCGCGGTCGCCAGCGCGATCCCGGAGTCGGGGTGCAGGTGGTCGACGTGGCTGGCCTCGACCAGGCCGTGCATGGCGGTGTCGATCGACGGCGCGGCGCCGCCGAGGCCGTGGCGGCAGAAGTCGAACGCGGCGACCATCTCGTCCTCGTGCTCGACGCCCCGGTAGACGCCGGGCAGGGCGCGCAGCCGGTCCAGGCGCAGGACGGCCAGGCCCGCCTCGGTGAGGGTGCCGAGGTCCCCGCCGGAGCCCTTGACCCACAGCACGTCGATCGGCTGGTCGGTCACCGGGTCGGTCAGGGCGCCCTTGGCCGACGTGTTGCCGCCGGCGTAGTTGGTGTTGCGGGGGTCCCAGCCGAGCCGGTGGGACCGAGCGACGAGCTCGGCGGGCGTCTCGGCGGCTGGCGTCTCGGCGTTCATGCGCCCCACCCGGCCTGCTGCCCGCCGGTCCGGTCGGCGACGATCCGCTCGGCGTAGCCGGAGCGGGCGTAGGCGCCCATCGGATCGGGATCGAGCCCCTGGGATCGCCGCAGGTCGGCGAGCAGCGGCCGGACGTCGGTGTTGTAGGCGTCCATCAGGACGGCGTTCGCGCCGAGGATGTCACCGGCGCGCTGCGCGGCGGCGAGCGCGTCGACGTCGACGAGCAGGGCCTTCGCCGTCGCCTCCTGGACGTTCATCACCGAGCGGATCTGCCCGGGGATCTTGGGCTCGATGTTGTGGCACTGGTCGAGCATGAAGGTGATCTCCGAGCTTTCGGCCAGGCCGCCGGCGGCGGCCACCTCGAACAGGATGCGGAACAGCTGGAACGGGTCGGCCGCGCCGACGATGAGGTCGTCGTCGGCGTAGAACCGGGAGTTGAAGTCGAACGCGCCGAGCTTCCCGGCCCGCTGCAGGACCGCGACGATGAACTCGATGTTGGTGCCCGGCGCGTGGTGGCCGGTGTCGACGCAGACCTTGGCCCGCTCGCCGAGGGTGAGGCAGTGCGCGTAGGCGGTGCCCCAGTCCGGCACGTCCATCGTGTAGAAGGCCGGCTCGAACAGCTTGTACTCCAGGATCAGCCGCTGCTCGGCGCCGAGCCGGGCGTAGACGGCGGCGAGCGCCTCGGCGAGCCGGTCCTGGCGGGCCCGGATGTCGTCCTGGCCGGGGTAGTTGGTGCCGTCGGAGAACCAGAGCTTCAGGTCCCGCGAACCGGTCTGGTCCATGACGTCGACGCAGGCGAGCAGGTGGTCGAGGGCCTTGCGGCGCACCCGGGGGTCCGGGTTGGTGACGCTGCCGAGCTTGTAGTCGTCGTCCTGGAAGACGTTCGCGTTGATGGTCCCGAGCCGGATGCCCGCGTCGGCGGCGGCGTGGCCGAGCTTGGCCCAGTCGTCGACGGAGTCCCACGGGATGTGCAGGGCGACGCTCGGCGCGACGCCGGTGAAGGCGTGCACCTGGCCGGCGTCGGCGACCTTCTCGAACGGGTCGCGCGGGACGCCCGGCTGGGCGAAGACCTTGAACCTCGTCCCCGAGTTGCCGAAGGCCCAGGACGGCAGCTCGATCCGCTGCTGCGCCAGGGCCGTCGTGACGGCCTTTCGATCGACCATTGCGGACCTGCTCTCCAGACTTGAAGTGACGTGTGACGCGCGGAGGCCGTGGCCAGGGGGCTCAGCCCGGCCCGGCCTCCACGGCGTCGATCCCGAGCAGGTCCGCGGCCGCCCGCAGCCGTGCGCCGGGACGGCCGGCGCACTGCGCCCAGTGGTGCGAGATACCGGTGCGCTCCAGGTGTCCGTCCGCCCCCCGGTTCCCGGCCGGAGCCGGCCCGGGAGCTGGTGCTGCCGGTCTGGAGCAGTGGGTCGGACGCGCCTCAATGAAACCTTTCACGTTCGGAGTGCCCAGAAGCTAACCGGACGGCCGCAACAGGGTCAAGGGGCAAGTTGCCGGATCGTTACGGCACGACGGTCAAGGCACCACAACCGGGTTCTTGACCCGCTGGCCCAGCTCGGTGGCGTAACGTCGCCGTCGATCAGACGCCTCGACGGGCTCGCAACCGGACGTCAGCGTTGATACGGTTCAATCGGTTCGCGGAGGGAGGGACATGGCCGACTCAGTCAGCGTCGTCGATGTCGCCCGCCGCGCCGGGGTGTCCGTCGGCACCGTCTCGAACGTCCTCAACCGCCCGGACCGGGTGTCCCCGCCGACGCGCGGACGGGTGCTCGCCGCCATCGAGGAACTCGGGTTCGTCCGCAACGAGGCGGCCCGCCAGCTGCGGGCCGGCCGCGGCCGGACCATCGGGCTGATCGTGCTGGACGTACGCAACCCATTCTTCACCGACCTCGCCGCGGGCGTCGAGGCAGCCGCGGCGGACGAGGGCCTGTCCGTCGTCCTGTGCGACAGCGGCGACGACCCGCGCCGCGAGGAACGCTACCTGAGCCTGCTGCAGGAGCAGCGCGCGTACGGGATCCTGATCACGCCGGTGTCGCAGGACCACAGCCGCATCGGGGAGATCCGTCAGCATGGCACGCCGGTCGTGCTCGTCGACCGCGCTGCCAGCGGACGGCAGTGCTCGGTCTCGGTCAACGACCCGGTCGGCGGGGAGCTCGCGGCCGCGCACCTGCTGGCGCTGGGGCATCGCCGGATCGCCTTCATCGGCGGCCCGCTCACGACCCGCCAGGTCGCCGACCGGCTCGCCGGGGCGCGCCACGCCGTCGCGGCGGCCGGCCTGGGCGAGGAGACGCTGACGCTGGTCGAGACGTCCGCGCTCAACGTGGCGGCCGGGCGGCAGGCCGGCGAGCGGGTCGCCGAGATGGCGGCGCCCGGCCGGCCGACCGCGGTCTTCTGCGCCAACGACCTGATCGCCCTGGGTGTGCTGCAGGAGATGACCCGGCGGCGGCTGAAGATCCCCGAGGACCTCGCCATCGTCGGCTACGACAACATCGACTTCGCCGCGGCCGCCGCGGTCCCGCTGACCTCGGTGGCGCAGCCGCGGGCGCAGCTGGGCCAGGCGGCGGCCGAGCTGCTGATCGACGAGGTCGCCCATCGCACCCACCGGCACCGCCAGGTCGTCTTCGAACCGGACCTGGTCGTGCGAGAGTCCACCCAGCCCTGACCCGGCCCGGGCGTTCGATCATTGCCGCACGACGCGGGAGGCCCCATGCGGATAGCACTGTTCGTGAGCTGCCTGGTCGACGGCCTGTACCCGCAGGTCGGCCAGGCCACCGTGCGCCTGCTGCGCCGGCTCGGCCAGGACGTCGAGGTGCCGGAGTCGCAGACCTGCTGCGGGCAGATGCACGTCAACACCGGCTACCCTCGCGAGGCGCTGCCGCTGGTGCGCAACCACGTCGACACGTTCGCCGGGTACGACGCGGTCGTGGTGCCGAGCGGCTCGTGCACCGGCGCGGTCCGCCACCAGCACGCGGACGTCGCCCGCCGGTTCGGCGACGAGGCGCTCGCCGAGCGGGCCGAACAGGTCGCGGCGCACACCTACGAGCTGTCCGAGCTGCTCGTCGACGTGCTCGGGGTCACCGACGTCGGCGCGTCGTTCCCGCACCGCGTCACCTACCACCCGACCTGCCACTCGCTGCGCCTGCTCGGTGTCGGCGACCGGCCGCTGCGGCTGCTGCGGGCCGTGCGCGGCCTCGACCTGGTGGAGCTGCCCGCGGCCGAGCAGTGCTGCGGCTTCGGCGGGACGTTCGCGCTGAAGAACCCGGACGTCTCCACGGCCATGCTCGCCGACAAGATGGCCGGCATCCTGGCGACCCGGGCCGAGGTGGCGACGGCCGGCGACGCGTCCTGCCTGATGCACATCGGCGGCGGGCTGTCCCGGCTGCGCAGCGGCGTGCGGACGCTGCATCTCGCCGAGATCCTGGCCTCGACCGAACAGGACGCGCCGGCGCCGGCGGCCACCACGACGGGGGCGCACCGATGACCTTCCTCGGGCTGCCGACCGCACCGGCCGGCGTCGGGCACCTGACCGGAGCCCAGACCTTCCCGGCCGCGGCGCGGACGGCCGTCGCGGACACCCAGCTGCGGCGCAACCTCGGCAACGCCACGTCGACGATCCGGGCCAAGCGGGCGTCGGTCGTCGCCGAGCTGCCCGACTGGGCCGAGCTGCGCGCCGCCGGTGCCGCGATCAAGGACGACGTGCTCGCCCACCTCGACCGCTACCTGCTCCAGCTGGAGGAGCGGGTCACCGCGGCGGGCGGGCAGGTGCACTGGGCCCGCGACGCCGTCGAGGCGAACCGCATCGTCACCGACCTGGTCCTGGCGACCGGGGTGGACGAGGTCGTGAAGGTCAAGTCGATGGCGACGCAGGAGATCGGCCTGAACGAGGCGCTGGCCGCGGCCGGCGTCGCCGCGATCGAGACCGACCTCGCCGAGCTGATCGTCCAGCTCAGCGACGACCGGCCCAGCCACATCCTGGTGCCCGCAATCCACCGCAACCGGGCCGAGATCCGGGAGATCTTCCTGTGCGACATGCCGGGCGTCGACAGGGACCTGACCGACGACCCGGCCGCTCTGGCCGCGGCGGCCCGCACGCACCTGCGGCGCAAGCTGCTCACGGCGAGCGTTGCCGTCAGCGGCGCGAACTTCGCCGTCGCCGAGACCGGGACGCTCGCGGTCGTCGAGTCCGAGGGCAACGGCCGGATGTGCCTGACCGTCCCGCGCACCCTCATCACGGTCATGGGCGTCGAGAAGGTCGTGCCGACCTGGCGTGACCTGGAGGTCTTCCTGCAGCTGCTGCCCCGATCGTCGACCGGCGAGCGGATGAACCCGTACACGTCGATGTGGACCGGGGCGACCGAGGGGCAGCGGTTCCATCTGGTGCTGCTCGACAACGGCCGGACCGCGACACTGGCCGACCCGCGCGGCCGGGCGGCGCTGCGCTGCATCCGCTGCTCGGCGTGCCTGAACGTCTGCCCGGTCTACGAGCGGTCCGGCGGCCACGCCTACGGGTCGGTCTACCCGGGGCCGATCGGCGCGGTGCTCTCGCCGCAGCTCACCGGGATGGACGGCGGCGGGATCAACGCGAGCCTGCCCTACGCGTCGACGCTGTGCGGCGCGTGCCTCGACGCGTGCCCGGTCGCGATCGACATCCCGTCGATGCTGGTCCACCTGCGCTCCCGCGCCGTCGACGCCAAACGGGCCGCGCACCGGCTCCCGTCGGCGGAGCGCGCGGTCATGACCGCCGCCGCCTGGACGATGAGCGACCCGGCCCGCTGGACGCGGGCGCTGCGCGCCGGCCGGCTCGGCCGGCTGCTGCGCGGGCGGCGGGCGCTGCCGCCCCCGCTGTCGGCCTGGGCCGGTGCCCGCGACGTCCCTGTCCCTCCAGCGGAGACGTTCCGCGACTGGTGGGCCCGCGAAGGGAACACGACCCCATGAGCGCGGCCCGAGACGAGGTGCTGGCCCGCATCCGGTCCGCGCTGGCCCAGGACGGGCGCGCCGGGCCGGGAACGGGTCCGGTTCCGCGCGGCTACCGGCAGGGCCGGGCCGGTGCGCTCGGCGACCTCGACCTGTTCGCGCGCCGCGTCCTCGACTACCGCGCGGCCGTGGCCTTCGTGGCGCCCGGCGAGGTCCCGGAACGGATCGCCGCGCGGCTGGCGGAGAACCGCATCCGCCAGCTGGTCGCGCCGGCTGGCATCCCGGCCGGCTGGGTCGCCGGGCTCACCGTGCCGGTGCTCGGCGACGACCCGCCGCTGTCGGTCGACGACCTGGACGCCGCGGACGGCACCCTGACCACCTGCGCCGTCGCGATCGCCGAGACCGGCACGATCGTCCTGGACGCCGGGCCCGGCCAGGGGCGGCGCGCGCTCACCCTGATCCCGGACTACCACCTGGTCGTCGTGCGGGCCGACCAGGTGGTGGCGACGGTTCCGGACGCCGTGGCCCTGCTCGCCGAGGCGGGGCCGGCCCGGCCCCTCACCTGGATCAGTGGGCCCAGCGCCACCAGCGACATCGAGCTTCGCCGGGTCGAAGGGGTCCACGGTCCGCGCACGCTCGACGTACTCGTCGTGCGCGCGGCCGCCGCGTAGCCGAACGGGCTCGGATCCCGGCCGAGTACTTCGAGCTGGAGTGGGCTGACCTGGATCGGCTCCGGCGTGACGCCGATGACGGTGAGCTCGCCGTCGTGGCGCAGGCCGTCGGTGGTGGCCGCGAGCAGCCGGATCGCCTGCGACCCCACGCCACCGGTGTAACAGACGACAACTCGCAGGCCCATGTCGCTCCTCTCGCCGCGTCACGTGCCGGTGAGCCCGCTCGTCGCGCCGACGACGGCGAGGGAACCCAGCGCGACGGCGGCGATCAGCGGCCACGGCACGCTCAGGACGGTGAGCCCGATCATGTCGCGGACGGCGGTCACGAGGCTGAGGACCGTCGCGCCGGCGGTCAGGCCGCCGAGGAACAGGCCGATCCCGACGATGGCCGCCGCCTCCCACAGCACCGTCCGCACCACCTGGCCGCGGGTCAGGCCGGACACCCGCGCCGTCGCGAACTCCTCGCGCCGGTCGGCGGCCGCGGCGACCACCGTGTAGACCATCGCGACCACCGCGTAGACCATGGCGAGCCCCAGCAGCGCCACCATGATCTCGACGTTGGCCCGCTGCTGGTCGGCCGCGTCGCGGCGGATCCGCCCGGCCGCGGTGTCGACCGCCCCGCCGGTGCCGAGGCCGGCGCCGCGCAGCCGGTCCGCGACGGCGGGACGGGTCGGCGCCGGGCGTCACCCGGAGGGTGTAGCGCCTCGGGTCCGTGGGCTCGGCGCCCAGGCCGGCGGGCAGCAGGAACTCCGGGCCGGCGAGCGTGGCCGGCAGCCGGGCCACGACACGCAGGCTCCTGGTCTGGCCGGCGAACCGGGTCCGCAGCACAGTGCCGACCCGCCAGTGCGACCCCAGCAAGGCGACCGTGTCGCCGCGAAGGCCCGCGAGGCCGCCAGTTGGCTCGAGATCTCTCGATCATAGGGATTGCCTATGACCATCCCCGGCAGCCGGCCGCTACCGGGGGTTCGGTGACCGGCCGAGGCTGGGTTCATGACCACCGTCCCCGTCCAGGCAGGCCGGATCGCGCGGCTCACCCCCACTGTGTCCGCCGCCTTCGCCGGGTCGGCCGGGCTGGCGTTCGCCACCGGGGCCGGGCTCGCCGCGACCGCCGTCGGCGCGGCCTGCCCGGTGATCGGCGCACCGGTCGTCGCGGTGGTGGGGGGCGCCCTGCTCAGCCCGGTCGCGCGGCGCTGGCGGGGCGTGCTGCGACCGGGCCTCGACACCGCCCGGGTCCGGCTGCTGCGGGCATCCGTCGTGCTGCTGGGCACCCAGCTCTCCCTGCGCGAGGTGGCCGACGCCGGGGTGGCCTCGCTGCCGGTCATGCTGGCCACTCTCGCCGCCTGCCTGGCCGGCGCGGCGCTGTTCGGCCGATGGCTGCGGGTGGGCCGCGACCTGCGCGTCCTCATCGGGGTCGGCACCGCCATCTGCGGCGCGTCGGCGATCGCGGCGACGAGCCCGACGATCAGGGCCAAGGACGCCGACGTCACCTACGCCGTCTCGACGATCTTCCTGTTCAACGTGGCCGCGGTGCTGGTCTTCCCGCCGCTCGGGCACGCGCTCGGCCTGAGCCCGGGCGGGTTCGGCCTGTTCGCCGGGACGGCGGTCAACGACCTGTCCTCGGTGGTGGCCGCGGCCGGTGCCTACGGGCCGGCCGCCGTCCAGCAGGCGGTCGTGGTCAAGCTCGTCCGCACACTCATGATCATCCCCGTCGTGCTGGCGCTGGGCGCGCTCGTCCGCGGCCGCGCGGCCGGGCCGGACCCGGCCGCCGAGCCGCGCCGCCAGCTGGCCGCGGCGCGCCGGGCCGTCCGGCTGGTCCCCGGTTTCCTCGTCGCGTTCGTGCTGGTGGCGGCGGCCAACTCGGCCGGGCTGCTCCCCGCCGCCAGCCACGAGCTCTCGCGGCGGTGCGCGATGATCCTGATCGCCGTCGCCCTCGCGGCGATCGGTCTCGGCACGGACGTCGCGGCGCTGCGGCGCACCGGCCCGCGGCCGCTGCTGCTCGGCCTGCTGCTGTCGGTGACCGTGAGCGCGACCAGCCTCGCCGTCGCCGGGGTGGTGTGACACGCTGTCGGACGATGCCGCTGCCGAGCTGGGCCACCGACCTGGCGACGCTCGACCTTCTGCTGTCCGTCGCCGAGACCGGCAGCGTCGGCGCCGCCGCCCGGGCGCACGGCATCAGCCAGCCCAGCGCGAGCGAGCGGCTGGCCCGGCTGGAAAGGCTGCTCGGCGTGCCGCTGCTGGTCCGGACCCGGCGCGGCAGCACGCTGACCCCGACCGGTGAGGCCGTCGTCGCCTGGGTCCACCCGGTCGTCGACGCGGCCCAGGCGCTGGCCGACGGGGTGCTCTCGCTGCGGGCCGACCAGCGGGCCCGGCTGCGGCTCACGGCCAGCCTGACGGTGGCCGAGTACCTGCTGCCACGGTGGCTGCTGGTGCTGCGGCGCGGTCACGCCGATCTTGAGATCTCAGCCAGCGTCGCCAACAGCGCGGACGTCTGCGCGGCGGTCCGGACCGGCCGGGCCGATCTCGGTTTCGTCGAGTCGCCCGACGTTCCGGCCGACCTCGGCCGGCGGGTCGTCGGCACGGACGGCCTCGCGCTCGTCGTCGCCGCCCGCTACCCCCTGGCCGCGCGGGCCGAACGTGGCCTGCGCGCCAGCGACCTCGTCGAGGTACCCCTGCTGCTGCGCGAATCCGGCTCCGGCACCCGCGAGACGTTCCTGCGCGCGCTGGCCGGCGCGCTCGGTCGCACCCCGTCTATCCCCCGCGCGACCAGCCTGGGCTCGACGGCGACGATCCTGGCCACGGTCCGAGCGGGCGGCGGCGTGGGCGTCGTCAGCGCCCGGGCGGCGGCGGCCGGCCTGGCCACCGGCGAGCTGGTTCGCCTCCGGGTCGCCGAGCTGGCCCTGGTCCGGCCGCTGCACGCGGTCTGGTCCGGCCGCGCGCCGACTCCCCTGGCAGCCGAGCTGATCGACCTCGCGATCAGGCTACCGACCTCGGACTAGGGAGCGCCTGAGTCGGTCGAGGCGGGCCATAACCCATTGCCGTGATCATCTGTGGCCGTGAGGCTGACCGTCAGGTACCAGGAGTTCCTCGACGACATCGAACGCCCGAAGGCGATCCCTCCCCAGGTCATTGATGGAGCTTCTCGCCGCGCGCCAGCATGGCGACGTACTTCTCGATCCGGCGTGCCCTGGTCTCCGCCTTCTTGACGTTCTGGATGCGGTACAGGACGGCGTAACGGTTCCGTCCGTCCAGCGTCTCGAAGAAGGCCGCGGCGGCAGGGCTGGCCGCCAACGCGGCGGCAAGGTCGTCCGGCACCTGGGCCGTCCTGGCGCCGTCGTAGGCCGCCTGCCACCGGCCGTCCGCCTTGGCCTGCTCGACCTCGGCCAGGCCCGCCGGACGCATCCGGCCCTGGCCCAGGAGGGCCGCCACCCGATCACAGTTGATCTTCGACCATCTGCTGTTCCGCTTGCGCGGGGTGAACCTCTGCAGCCACCACTCGTCGTCGAACGCGCCCTTCTGCCCGTCGATCCAGCCAAAGCAGAGCGCCACGTCGAGGGCCTGGTCATAGTCCAGAGCGACGATGCCCGGCCCCTTCTTCCGAATCTTCAGCCAGATGCCCGCGCAGTCCGCGTGCCGTTCACTCAGCCAGGCCTCGAACGCTCCGGCCGTGTCAAAGGTGACGATCTCTCGGCTATCGGCCACCTCTGAAAGCCAACCACACAGCCCCAGGGAAGCCGGCCCAACGACGGGTAACCCTGGAAGCATGGGTAGCCCGCGCGCGCGCCTTGCCGCCGGTTCCGCCCACTCCCTTCGCTCCCGCGAGGCCTCGACACCCGAGCTGGCATCCTGGTCGTTCCCAGTCGGGCTGACATCCAGGTCACATCGGTCGTAGCCGGGCAGATCGGCGCCCGGATCCGTCCGCAGAGGCCTGCGGGGTCAGGCCCTACGCCCCCCGGCTCCGGCCGGGCGCCCCAGCGGCGTACGCGTGGCTCAGGGCCGGAAGCTGGCCCGATATTCCGTGGGAGTACGCCCGGTGAGGTCCCGGAACGCGGCGTTGAAGGCCGACAGCGAGACATAGCCTGCCGCGTACGCGATCGTGGTTACCGGTGTGTCGCCCGCGGCGAGCTGCTCGATAGCGCGTAGTACCCGCATGCGGCGCAGGACCGCCTGCCAGGTCATGCCCGTCTCCGCCTCGAACCGCCGAGCCAGCGACCGCGGGGTCAGGCCTACCTCGGCTGCCACATCCTCGAAGCGGACCTCCTCACCGAGCCGCTGTTCGGTCAGCCGCAACGCTTGGCGCAGCTCGGGTGATCGCCCCGCCGGGACGACGACCGGACTCGGCTGTTCGGCCAGCCGCCAGGTCACCGCGGCGAGGGCGGCGAACAACGCCTCGCCGTAGGCCGGGAGGGGATCCTCGCTCTCGCCCCACGCACCGCATTCGGCCACCAGTGCCCGCGCCAACGGGCTGAGGTCGAACACCGTCAGCGGCGCCGGCGGAGCCGGTGCGAACGCGGTGTCGAACAGCACCGACGCGGTGGTGACCGGCGCCGGGATGCTCACCCGGATCGGCCGCTTCGCCTCGATCAACGCGGCGCGGGCCGGCGGCAACAGCCACGCCCGGCCCGCGGCCTCCAGCCGGAGGGAACCAGCGGAGGCGCAGAGCAGGTAGTGACGGTCGACGCAGAGCTCCCGCTCCGGCCCTGGCGCGAACGTCCGGACGAAGCTGAACGCCTTTCGGGTCATCGAGGGGCTCGCACCGTCCGATCGTAGGAACCAGGCCCGCCGCGCCGGTCAGGCGACCGTCTCCAGCAGCTCGGCCTCGAACCGTCGGCTCACCGGCGCCTCGGTCATCATCGGCCGAAGCACCGCGCCAGAACGGGCGAACGCGTCCGAACCCAGGTAGCCGACGAACGACGCCTGGTCGTCCCACTCGTGCACGACGGTGATCCGACGGTCGTCGTCGCGCGCGGCATAGACCCGGAAGGCGACATTGCCCGGCATGGCGCGGATCTCCGCCCGCTCCGCGTCGAGCTGGGCGAGCGCCGCCGGCCGGTCGGCCGCGGCCGTACTGAAGTCAAGGATGGCGATGAGCACTGGAGGCCTCCTGGGTCAGGGCGGTGACCGCCACGGGGGTGATGCACCAATCCTCAGACCCCTCCGACCCAGCGGCCACGCTCAGCCGGACACGTTCACGCTCTCATCGGACAGGCCCGCCAGGCGGCTACGTCGTGAGGATCGCGATGACGAGGAGCTCGACCACGGCGACGATCAGCAGTACCCAGGCCAGATCAGCGCCCCGCGCCCCGGGGCCGTCGACTGGCGCCGCGAGGTCCTCCTTGTCGGGCACAACGCGGTCGGCGACACGCTCGGCGGCCTGCGCGGCAGCCTGCTCGGCGACTTCGGCTCGCCGCACCGCCGCGTCGTGATCCGCCTGGAGGCGGCGGATCCGCTCGTCGGCCGCCGCGAGCCGCGCCGCGCTCTCCCCACGGGCCCGCAGGGCCGAGAGCCGCTCGGGCTCCCGGCCGGCGCGGTCCTCCCGGAGCCGGGCGCTCTCCGCCTCCAGCTGAGCCATCTGCGACTCGGGCCGGGGCGCGCTCAGCAACGTGGTGCACCAGTCGGCGATGCTCCGCGTGCTGGTCGGGTCGATCGGGTGGAGCCGGCCCAGCCTCTCGGTGAACGGGTGGCCATCGGATGTGTCGGCCGGCGACGGCCCGGTCGAGCTCGGATCGGGCTGGGTGGTGGCGGCCAGCTCGGCGAGATACTTCGCCGCGAGCAGCTCCCCCGCCCGGGCGAAGACCGCCGGATCCGGGCTCCACCCGTCACCGAGCCGGACGACGAGCGGATCGCGGCCGACCGGGCGGACCGAGGGCGCGGCGCAGAACACGAACCGGGGCACCGGGCGCGCCGGGGCGCCCGGCAGCGGCCAGTCCAGCGCGGCGACGAACGTCGGCTCGCCCGCGACGGGCCGCAGCGCCGGATGGCGCAGGAGGCCGAACAGGCACCATCCCAGGGCCTCACGGTCGGCCTCGGCGTCGGTCTCGACGCCGGGGGCAGCCCACAGCCGCCGGTCCCGGTCCCCCGCCGACCCGTATCGCAGCGCGGCGGCGACCAGCCGCGCCAGCATCGTCTGGTCGACGGCACCGCCGCGCCGCGCGAGCCGCCACGCGGGCAGCGCGAGCTCGTCGAGCGCCTTGACCGTGATCGGCTCCTTACGGTCGCGGCCGTCCGGATCGTCGGGGATTCTCGCCAGGGTCTCGAACGCGGCGGCGAAGGAGGCCTCCGGCCGCTCACCGCCCTGACCGCGCGCACCTGCCAGCGGCTGGTCCCCGCCCGACCCAGGGCCGGCACTTTTCAGAACGGCACCGTGCGAACTGCCCGGCGACAGGCGCAGCGCCAGCTCGGCGGTGAGATCCTCGGCGTTCCCGACCAGCAGGTACCCCCGCGCGTCCAGCCGCGGGTCGCCGCCGATCTGGCCGCGGACGGCGACAAGAGCCAGGCCCTCGTCGACGAGCCGGCACACGCTCGCCTCGGCGCCGCTGCCCACCGGGCTGGCGTACGCGCCGAACCACCGGTCGCAGTCCGCCAGCGAGGGCCCGCTCAGCGACGACCCCACCGGCCCGAACCCCAGCACGTCTGGCTGGCCAGCCGCTCTGGCCCAGACCGGTCCGTAGGCGATGTAGTGGACGAGACCCGGGGTCCCCAGTCGATGGACGCCCGGAGTAGCGGCCCCGGTGGACGCCGGCATTCCGGGCTACCCGCGAGGGTCGAGCGCGAGGATGCGGGCCAGCCGCCGAGAGACCGGTGGCCGCTCGGCCGGCCAGTCCCGGGAGGCGGTTTTCACGCGGCTCGCGGCCGCCTTGTCTCGGCGCATTCGTCGCGTCCTACCCAACGGCGTAGAAGGGCCAGCAAACGCCACTATCAGGCGTCCCTATTCAACCGGACCGGTAATGGGCCAGTCCATAGGCGTTCCACGGGCGCGTCGGGTCGTGGCGGGCCGGCGGGCTCAGCGGATCGGCCTGACTGGGGAATGCTGGCCCGGTGGTCCCGCCTCTCGCCGCCGTCTCATGACGAGCGCGCCGCGCCGTCCCCCGGTTCCCGCGCCCGTCGGCCCGAGCCGGTTCGCCGCGGCGTTCGGCGTGGCCCGGCCGCGGGGGCGGCTGCGGATGGCGGTCGTCAGCGCGGTCGCCTTCGCGGTCCCGCTGACGGTGGGCGAGCTGGCCGGACGGCCGCAGGACGGGCTGCTCGCGACGTTCGGCGCGTTCACCGCGGCCTACTTCCCCGACGCGGCGCTGGAGTTCCGGGCGCGGGCGCTGCCGCTGATCGGGGCCGGTCTGGCCGGGGCCGCCGCGACCGGCGTCGCGGTGGCGGGAGCGAGCTGGACGATCGCGGTGGGCATCTCGGCGCTGGCGGCCGTCGCGACGCTGCTCGTGCGCGCGTTCGACGTGCCCCCGCCCGGCGCGTACCCGTTCGTCATCAGCTGTGCCGTCGCCACCCAGCTCCCGGAGGAGATCGAGCGGGTCGGGGAGCGGGTGGCGCTCACACTGGCCGGCGCCGCGTTCGCCTGGCTGCTGGTGATGGCCGCGTCGTTCCCGGACCGGCACGCGCCGGCGCGGCGGGCGGCCGTGGCGGCGCTGACCGGCCTCGCCGACCTGCTGGACGCGATCGGCACGCCCGCCTATGACACCGCTCGGCACGACGCCGCGCAGGCGGTGCGGCACCTCAGGATGGTGCTGCGGGAAAGCCCTGGGCAGGCCCGGAGCAGGCAGGCGCTGTCGGTGGTGGCGTTCGGGGCGCAGCGGGTGTTCGACGCGGCCGTCGGTCTGGTGACGGTCAGCCGCGAGCCCGTGCCGCCCGCCCTCCCGGAGGCGCTGCGGGAGCTCGCCGCCGGGATCCAGGTCGGGGCGGACCGCACACTCGCCGACCTGGCCCGTTCCGATCCCCCGGACGCGCCCGAGGTGGTCGTACAGGCACGGGAAGCGCTGCTGCTGGCCGTCGCGGGACTGACCGATCCCGGTTCCGACGAGCCGCGGGGTGCCCCGCTGCCCGCTATCCGGGCGGAGTGGGGCCGGCGGCTCGACCGGGACTCGCTGGCCTGGCCGCTGGCGGCCCGGGCCGGCCTGGCCGGGCTCGTCGCGGCGGCGCTGGCCATCGCGGCCGGGGTGGAGCATCCCTACTGGGCCCCGGCCGCCGCCGCGACGGTGGTGCAGGGAACGACCGTCCGGTCCGCCGGCCGGCGGTCACTGCAGCGGGCCGCCGGGACCGCCCTCGGGGCGCTGGTCGCGCTGGGCATCCTCAGCGTGCGGCTGCCGGCCTGGTGGCTCATCGCCATGGTCGTCGTGCTGGAGGGCGGCGCCCAGATGCTGATGGCGGCGAACTACGGGCTGGCGACCGTCCTCGTCACCCCGCTCGCCCTGATCCTGGTCGAGTTCGCCCGGCCGGGCACGCCGACGTCGGACCTGGTCGCGCCGCGGCTGCTGGACACGCTGCTGGGCTGTGTCGTCGGCCTGGCCGTCGTCGTGTCGGCGTGGCCGCACGCCGCCGAACGCAGGCTGCCGCGGGCCCTCGCGGACTCCCTGCGCGCGACCGGTGACCTGCTTGTCCTGCGGCTGGCCGCGGACGGGGTGGGCCCAGGTCCCGAGGCGGGGGCCGCGGCGGCCCGTGAACGGCTGGAGATGGCGCTCGTCCGGATGACCGCGCTGCATGCCGACGCCGAGGACGAGCAGCTGCGCGAGCCGCGGACGGCGGACCTGGTGTGGCCCGCGGTCGTCGCGGCCCGCCGGCTCGGGTACCTGGTGCTGGCCGGCCCGGCTGGCCTGCGCGGGCCGGCGCCGGCCGGGCCGGACCGGGTCGGTGCCGCGTTCCAGGCCGGCGCGGAGACGGTGACAGGCGGCCCGCGGCCAACCGAGGACCTGGTCGGCGTGCTGCCCGCCTTCGCGCCGTTGCGCACCGAGTTCGCCGCGTTCGTCGACGCGGTGCGGGCCGCCCAGGCGGCGGGAGCGCTGCCGCCGTCCGGCCGGCGGTCCCGGCGTGCCTGAGGCTCAGGCGGTGGGCCGGCCCGTCTTCTCGGCGCCCATCCCCGAGTAGCCGATGGAGTAGCCGCCGTCCACCGGCATCAACAGGCCCGTGGTGTAGGAGGCCTCGTCGCTCGCCGGGAACAGCGCGGCCGCGGCGACCTCGTCCGACAGCCCCCAGCGGTCCATCGGGATCCCCGGCAGGCCGCGTCCGTGGCGATCCCGGCCGGCGCCGAGGCGAGGGCGCGCCCTCATGGGCCGCCTGCCGGATTCCGGGCCCGAACCCGCGAGAAGGTGTTGTGTGGACATCGGGAGGGCTTGGGAGGGCCTAGACATGGGGAACACCAGCGTCGCGACGGTGCTGGACGCCGCGCTCGCCGCAAGCCCGGACGCCCCCGCGCTCGAGGCCGCCTCGGGCGTCTGGAGCTACGCCGAGCTCGACGAGCAGGCGCGCCGCGCGGCCGGCGCGCTGTGGTCGCTGGGGGTGCGCCCCGGTGACCGGGTGGCCGCCTGCCTGCCCAACGACCTGGACATCGTCGCCGCCTTCCACGGCGCGCAGCGGATCGGGGCCGTCTGGGCTGGCATCGGCGAGGCGCTCGCTGCCGGCGAGCAGCAGGAGCTGTTCGATCTGTGCGCCCCGACGGTCGTGTTGGCCGGGCCGCGCTGCCAGCTGACCGTGCCGGGCCGCGTCGACGCCGACCAGTGGGCCGCGCTGCTCGCCCGCGCCGAGACCGCGCCGCGGATGGCGACCGACGTCGACGCACCGGCCGGTATCGCGTTCACCAGCGGCACGTCCGGACGCCCCAAGGCCGTCGTCCACAGCCAGCGGAACCTGCTCCTGCCAGGCGCCGTTATCGTCGCCACCCGCGGCTGGGGCCCCGGCCTGCGCAAGGGCGACAGCTTCCCGCTGACGATCCTGAACCTGATGATCCTCTCGACCCTGCTCACCGCGCAGGCCGGCGGCTGCGCCGTCGTGATGAACCGGCGCGACGTCGACGGCATCGCCGAGTGGATCTCCACGCGGCGGGTGACGGTCTGGAACGGCGCCCCGGCGCAGCTGCACGACCTGGCCGGCCGCCCCCATCTCGACCTCGGCTCGCTGGCCGAGGCGTGGAGCGGCGGCGGCGACACGTCCGACGCGCTGCGCCAGGCCTTCGCGGCCGCGCACGGCCTGGTCCCCCGCGCGACCTACGGCCTCACCGAGGCGCCGACGGTGGTGTCGATCGACCCGCCGGGTGACGAGTGGCGCCCGGGCAGCAGCGGGCGCGTGCTGCCCCAGTACGACGTGGCGGCCTACGACGACGCGGGCCGGCGCCTGCCGGCCGGCGAGACCGGGGAGCTGCGCCTGAGCGGGGCTGCCCGAGGTGTCTGGACCGGAGCGTGGCGGCCACTGCTCGGCTACTGGGACGACGGAGCCGTGCGTGCACCCGAACTCGGGCCGGTCCCGACCGGCGACGTCGGCGCCGTCGACGCCGACGGGTGGCTGCGGGTACTGGACCGCAAGAAGCTGGTGATCATCCGTGGCGGGGCGAACGTCTACCCGCTGGAGGTGGAGCGGGTCATCGGCGGGCACCCGGGAGTCGCCCGGGTCGCCGTCTGCGGCGTACCCGACGAGCGGCTCGGCCAGCGGGTGGCCGCCGTGGTCGAGCGCGCCGGGCCACGGCTCGACGTCGCCGAGCTCGACGCGCTGTGCCGGCGCGGCCTCGCGGGCTACAAGGTGCCGGAGTTCTGGTCCGTCGTCGACACCCTCCCGGTCAACGCGATGGGAAAGGTCTCCCGCGTAGGCCTCACCGACCTCGTAGACCAACACCGGCTGCCCAGCCCCTGACCGCCGAGTCGGCCCCGGCCAAGTGATCGCCGTTTTGGCCCTCAGCTGGTTGCGCGGAGGCCCGGTTCGCGACCAGTCGAGGGCCAAACTCGCGATCATGTTCGGGTCGGAGGCGGTCACGGGTCTCAAACCTGCGAGGCCCGTCTGCTCGCACTGTCGCCGCCGCCTGGGTCCGTCACGATCTCGGGCCGTAGGGTGAGCACCGAGGAGGTGGGGTGCGTGGACAGCGGTGCTCAGCCGGTGCCATTCCTGCGTCGGGTTCACATCCGGGGTTTCCGTTCGGTCCGGGACGCCGAGGTCACGTTCGGCCCACTCACGGTGCTCCTCGGGTTGAACGGCGCAGGCAAGAGCAACCTGCTGGACGGGGTCCGGTTCGTCCGGGACGCGCTGGCCAGCACGCCAGGCCACGCCGTCGTCGACCGCCAAGGCCCCGCCGTAGTGCTCCACCGGGGCGAATCCCCGGCCGGCCCCCGACGGCTGAGCCTCGAGCTCGATCTCGATGTGCGGGCGCCACGGACGCCGGGCGAGCCTGAGCCCGAGGGCTTGTCGGCCTCCTACGCCTTCCAGCTACGTCTGGACGAGGGCGCCGCGACCGGGACCGTCATCGAGCACGAACGGTGCACGGTCACCAGCACAGAGACTGGCGTATCCACTGGCTATCAGGTGCACGACGGCCGGGTCGTCGAGGGCCCAGACCACCTCATGGGCCCGATCACCGATGCCACCACGCTGTTCCTGCCCGCCGCCGCCCGGTGGCCGCCGTTCGCCCCCGTCCACACCGCGCTGCGCGGGATGGCCTTCCAGACGCTCGACACCGCGGCGATGCGGCCAGCACGCCTGCTCCTGCGCAGCGGACAACCGGTCCTCGATCCAGCGGGTGAGCGGATCGCCGAGGTCCTCGACCGGCTCACCAGCCGTTACCCGCTGGCAAAACGACGCGTCGACGACTACCTCGGCGCGATATTGCCCGGCGCCCTCGGGATCGATGCCCTCACGGTCGACGACTACCAGACCCTGCGGCTGCGTATGGCCGACCCCGACGCCGAGCACGGCATGCGATCCTTCTCCGCCGCCGCGATGTCGGACGGAACGCTCGCGGCCGCAGGGCTACTCACGGCGCTCTTCCAACCAGCCACCTGGACCGGAGCCGTGCCCCTCGTCGCCGTCGAGGACCCTGAGCTGGGTCTGCACGCCGCCGCAATCGGCGCGCTGTTCGACGCGCTCATCGAAGCCAGTGATCACGTGCAGGTCATCGTCGCCACGCAGAGCGCCGACCTCCTCGACCGCGAGGATTTCCCCCTCGACGCCACCCGCATCGTCACCGCCGACAAAGGCGCAACCATCGTGACCATGGTTGACGACACCATCCGCCAGGTCGTCCACCGCCGCCTGGCCTCACTAGGTGAGCTGCAACGCTCCAACCAGCTCACGCCTTGGCCCGACGGGACTGACCCCGGCCGGACTCCATGACCACAGCAGGCCCGGAGATCGCTACCGTCGTCGAGGGCGAAGGCGAAGTCGCCGCCCTTCCCATTCTGCTACGCCGGCTCGCCCACCACCTTGGGCATTGGACGGCGCGGTTCCCGAAACCCCACCGCCACCATCGCGGCAAACTTCTCAGCCCCGGCGGCCTTGAACGCGTCATAGACCAGGTCACGCTTCTCAACCCGTTTGCGACCGGCATCCTTGTACTCCTCGACGCCGACGACGACTGTCCCGCCGCTCTCGCTCCCAGCCTCCTCACCCGCGCCCGACAAGCACGCCCCGACCGACGCGTCGCTGTCGTGCTCCCGAACCGCGAGTTCGAGGCCTGGTTCCTCGCGGCCGCCCCGTCACTCGCCGGAGTCCGGGGTCTACCAGCCGATCTCAAGGCCCACCCCGACCCGGAGAGCCCTCGCGACTGCAAAGGCTGGCTGACCCACCAACGCACCGACGGCCACAGCTATCGCCCGACCGTCGACCAGTCGGCGCTCGCGAGCGAGTTCGACCTCGAGACGGCCCGCCAGCATGCCCCGTCCTTCGACAAGTTCTGCCGAGACGTCGAGAGCCTCCTCACTGGTTCTGAGCGGCTCTAGGACCAGCCCGGCCATGATCGGTTATGTCCTCCTAGGCACTCCCCCGGCCGGGACGTTCTCCGGACGGGTCGCGCACCCGCCGCCGCCAGCTCGGGCATGATGCTCGGGTGCTGACGGTGCCTCGTTCCTGGTCGGAGCTGACCCCGGACTGGATGACGGCGGCGCTCGCCGATGCCTGTCCCGGCGCCCTTGTCGAGGCCGTCGAGCTCGACGACGTGGCCGACGGGACGAACAGCCGGGCCCGGCTGACGCTGCGTTACGCGGCGGGCGCCGGGCCGGAGCGGGTGTTCGTCAAGCGGGAGGGCCGGCTGCTCAACCGGCTGGCGCTGACCGCCCTGGGAGCGCGGGAGGCCGAGCCCCGGCTGGTGGCCTCGGGGCTGGAGCTGCCGCTCGAACATCCCGCCTTCTACGCGGCCGCGGTAGACCGACGCAGGTTGGCGGCGGTGACGGTGATGGAGGACGTGACCCTGCGCGACGCGCGGGCCAACGAGGCGACCCGGGCGCTGGGAGTGGACGGCGTGCGCACCGGGCTGCTCGGCCTGGCCCGGATGCACGCCGCCTATTGGGGAAAGCCGCTGCCGCGCGAGCTCGCGTTCGTGCGTCCCTGGCGGCTGGGCCGGGTCTGGGCGCCGGTGTCGTGGGCAAGCCTCGCCCGGGCGCTGCGGATCCTGCGGTCGGGCGGGCATAACGGGCTGGTTCCCGCCGGTGTTGACGCCGGCGTCGTCGAGCGTGGTTTCCGTGGCTGGGCCACGATCGCGGCAGAGCACCCGCGCACGCTGCTGCACGGCGACCCACACCTGGCGAACACCTACACCCTGCCGTCGGGCGTCACAGGCTTCTACGACTGGCAACTGGTCCGGACAGGCAACTGGTCCCACGATGTCGGCTACTTCCTGGTCTCCAGCCTCAGCACCGCCGACCGGCGCGACCACGAGCGGGACCTGCTCGCCGACTACCTGACGGAGCTCGCCGGCCAGGGCGGGCCGGCCCCGAACCTCGCGCAGGCCTGGGAGCTCTACCGCCAGACGCCGGTGTTCGGCCTCGGTACCTGGCTGCACACCCTCTCCGGCGGTGGCTTCCAGCCGCTCGACGTGTGCCTGGCCGTCATCGAGCGCTTCGCCACCGCACACGCCGACCACACCCGCACCTGGGCACCACCGCCCCGCCGCAACGCGGTCCAGCCGGTGCCCCGCTGACGACCGAATACGACAGGTCCACCCCGACCGGAACGCCGAACCAGTAGTCCAGAGCATCACCTGTGGAGGGCGGGCCGCCGGTCTGGCGGTCGCCCTCCGAGGTTTCACGCCTCCGTGGGTCAGGAGGTGACGGACCTCCCGGCGAGGGTGGCGCCGCAGATCGGGGTGGCGCCGCCGACCGGGTGGAACGTGCTGCCCCGGAACTGGGTGACCCAGATGCAGTTGTCGACGCCGTTCACGATGTTCTCGCGGTCGGGGGAAACGCCCGCGCAGCGTCGCGGCGTCGAGGCCGAGCCGGGTCAGCGCGCCAGGCCGGAAGTTGGTCAGGAAGACGTCCGCGGTCGCGAGCAGCTCGTTGAGCACCGCGCGGCCCGGCTCGGCGCGCAGGTCGAGGGCGATGGACCGCTTGCCGCGGTTGGCGAGCGCGATCGACAGGTTGACGCCGCCGCTGTCCGTGCCGATGCCCTGGGTGGCCAGGCCGCGGTAGGGCTCGCCTTCCAGGCGCTCGATCCGGATGACGTCCGCGCCCCAGTCCGCCAGCAGCGCACCGGCGACGGGCACGAACACCCACTGTGCCAACTCGACGACGCGGTCTCCCGAGCTGGATCGGCCGCTCGTCCGAAAGCGGCGCTGTTCGCGCTGCCCCGCCGGCCGGTGCTTTCCCGTCGACGGCCAGGGCGCCCGCGCGCCTCGACGGCACCGAGGCCACGCGACGCCTGTGACCACGAAGCCTGTGACACCCTCAAGGTCAACCCGGCGATCACGACGGACCTGCTGACCAGGATCGGCACCGCCGTGGCCGACTGGGACTCCCTGGCTCTCGTGCTCGCCGACCCGGACTGACCACAACGCCGGCGGCCCCGACCGTCGCGCCGCTGGGCATGGCTGTCCTGGCGGCGACGCCGTAGGTGGGGAGAGTTACCAAGCGCGGCATACTGGGACCAGAAGGGATTATCGCGGCTCCGTGAGACGGAGGGCTCGTCATGGCGGACGTCGCGGGGGTGGAGCCGCTCCAGGGCGGCGACCCGAAACAGGTCGGCCCCTACCAGCTGTCCGGTCGCCTCGGCGTCGGCGGGATGGGCAGCGTCTATCTCGGCCACACTGCCGAGGGCCGCCCCGTGGCGATCAAGGTCATTCGCCGGGAGTTCGCCGAGGACGCTGATTTCCGTCGCCGTTTCCTGCGCGAGGTCCGGGCCGCCCGGCGGGTCGCCAGGTTCTGCACCGCCGAGGTGCTCGACGTCGACGTCGAGGGCCCGGAGCCCTACCTGGTCACCGAGTACGTCGAGGGTCCGACGCTGGGCGCGCGGGTGCGACAGGACGGGCCGCTGCCGCCGGCCGAGCTCGAACGCCTGGCGGTGGCGGTCGCGAACGCGCTGACGGCCATCCACGCCGCGCACGTGGTCCACCGCGACCTCAAGCCCGGCAACATCCTGCTGTCTGCGTCCGGGGCCCGGGTCATCGACTTCGGGATCGCCCACGCGCTGGAGTCCACGACCCTGCACACCCGCGGCGGGATCGTCGGGACTCCCGCGTACATGGCGCCGGAACAGGCGCTGGGCCTCGACCTGACCCCGGCCGCCGACGTGTACGCGTGGGGTGGGGTGGTGCTCTACGCCGCGAGCGGCCGTTCCCCGTTCGGCGAGGCCGCCACACCGGTGCTGCTGCACCGCCTGGTCCACGACGAGCCGGACTTCAGCTGCCTGGAGGGCGGTCTGCTGGCGTTGGTGCGCCACGCCATGAGCAAGGACCCGGCCGCCCGGCCGAGCGCCCACGAGCTGCTCCTGACGCTCGCGGCTGGCTCGGACGTCGACATCAGTGCCTCTCAGCCAGTCGCGGCCGCCACCCTCGCGACCGGCGCCGCGACCGCGGCCGCGGCTCCCGCCGCGCCGACCGGGCCGACCCCGTGGACCACGGCTCCCTCCGGGCCAGGGCACGGTGACACCGGCCAGCCCGGCGCCGGTTACCCGCCGACCCTGGCCCCTCCCTGGCCTGTCGCGGACCGCCCGCGCCCGCGGCACCGGACGTTGCTCGCCGGTGTGGCCGTCGCGGTGGTCCTCCTGCTGGTCGGCGTGTTCGTCACGCTCTACCTGCTCAGTTCGCACGGCGACGGCGGGCCAGCGGACCTGGCGAGCCAGAAGAGCTCCGCGCCGGCCACGGCCGGCCCGACCGGCAAGCCGGAGCCCGGCGGCCACGCGGGCGCCGGATCGAGCGCGACCGGGACGGCCGGGGCGGCGGCCACCCTGCCGGCGCAGCCACGATCCTGGCTGGTCTTCAAGCGCTTCGCGGGCGACAGCTCGATCAACGACAGCCCGATCGTCGTCGTCTCCCCCGACGGCACCGAACGGCAGCTCGGCACCGGCGACGCGCCGTCCGTGGCCGCGGACGGGCGCGTCGCCTACGCGGGCGTCGGCGGTCAGATCGTCACCGTCCGGCCCGACGGCACCGAGCCGCGCCAGCTCGCGACCAGCGGCGACAGCTCGGCCGAGTACCCGGCCTGGTCCCCGGACGGCACCCAGATCGCCTACTTCCGCAACACCGGCGGGCTCTACCTGATGCAGGCGGACGGCACCGGCGCGCGGCGCGTCGCCGGCGTGCACGGGCTGGAGACCGCCTGGTCGCCCGACGGGCGCGAGATCGTGTTCCGCGACCCGGACTCGCAGACCCTGAAGATCGTCTCGACGGCCGACGGTTCGGTACGTGCCCTCACCGGCGCTCCGCACGCCGGCGCGATCCCGGTCGAGCCGTCCTGGTCCCCGGACGGGAAGACGATCGTGTTCGGGTCGAACGACGGTGGGGTCTACGCGATCGCGCCGGACGGCACCGGGCTCCACCAGGTGGCCGGCGCGGGCTCCTGGCATCCGACCTGGTCCCCCGACGGCCGGGTGGTCTTCGTCCGGGACACGTCCGCGCGCACCTTCTTCTCGGCCACCGGGCGGGCCGAGTCCATGAAGCTGGACGGCTCCGGCGTCACGTCGGTCGGCTCGGTGATCGCCAGCGGTCCCGTCCAGTGGGCTCGCGGCTGACGGTCAGAAGCCGCGCGGCGCGCCGTGACCACCCTTTCTTGCGCGGCTACCAGGCCCTCCCGGTGTCGCGGTCAGGTTCCGGGCAGGTGGGTGAGGCCGGCCATGAGGCCGAGGGTGGCGCTGGTCCCGAGGACGCGAAGCACCGGCCAGCGCGACCTGAAGATCAAGAACGCCGCGACACCGGTGATCAGGACTGGTACGAGCCGGAGGGTGCCGGGGTCGGGAAGCTGGAGGTGAAGGGGTCCGGTGGTCAGGGTGTGGGTGGTGGCGAACAGGGTGTGCAGGGCGAAGTAGAGGCCGAGGTTGGCGATGACGCCGACGACGGCGGCGGTGATGGCGGTGAGGGCCGCGGACAGGGCGTGGTTTCCGCGGAGACGCTCGACGTGGGGCGCGCCGAGCAGGACCAGCAGGAAGCAGGGTACGAACGTCACCCAGGTCGTCAGGAGCGAGGCGACGACGCCGGCGAGCCAGGGGTTGAGGGCGCCTGGGTGGTGGTAGGCGCCGAGGAACGCGACGAACTGGACGACCATGATCAGCGGTCCGGGTGTGGACTCGGCGAGCGCGAGGCCGTGGACCATGTCGGGGGCGGAGAGCCAGGCGTAGTGCTCGACGGCGCGTTGGGCGACGTAGGAGAGCACGGCGTAGGCGCCGCCGAAGGTGACGACGGCGGTGCCGGAGAAGAACAGGCCCTGCTGGGTGTAGACGCTCCCGGTGCCGGTGGTCGCCGCGACAAGGGCGATGGGCAGGAACCAGGCCGTCAGGCCGATGGCGAGGACGGCCGCGGTGCGGCGGGCGCTGGGCGGGTCGTGGTGCAGCCCCTGGTCGGGGATCAGCGGCGGTGGCCCGTCCGTGGTGCCGCCGTGCCGTTCGCCGCCGCCTTTCAGCATCGCCGGCCGCGAGCGGTGCACGACCCAGCCGGTGACCGCAGCGAGGGCGATGACCAGGGGGAACGGCAGACCGAGGACGGCCAGGGCGGCGAACGCGCCGACCGCGAACCCGACGAGCAGCGGCCCGGTGAGCGCGCGGCGGCCGACCCGCCAGACGGCCTGGGCGACGATGGCGACGACCGCCGGTGCGAGGCCGGCGAACAGTCCGGTGACGACGGTGGTGTCGCCGAGGCCGACGTAGAGCGCGGACAGGCCCAGCAGGGCGGCCACGCCGGGCAGGACGAACAAGCTTCCGGCGACGAGGCCGCCGCGTAGGCCGTTGAGTAGCCAGCCGATGTAGATCGCCAGTTGTTGGGCTTCGGGGCCGGGAAGCAGCATGCAGTAGTTCAGAGCGTGCAGGAAGCGTCGCTGCCCGATCCAGCGGCGTTCGTCGACGAGGTGTCGCTGCATGACCGCGATCTGGCCCGCCGGCCCGCCGAACGTCTGCAACGAGATCAGAAACCAGGTCCGGGTCGCCTGGCGAAACGGAACCACCTCACCCGACGCCGCGCCTTCGCCGTCCTGGGCGGTCGGCGAGGCGTCGACGACGGCAGCCGTTTCGCTGGGTGCGGCCGGATCGATCGCCGGAGCCACGATGGCTTCTGGCTGCGGATCAGTCGTGGTCACGGGCGGGCTCCCGGCATCGGCGGTCATGCGGGTGGGCCGTCCGCGAGCAGGGCGCGACGGTGGTAGGCGTACAGCCCGTCGAACAGCGGTCCGGTCAACGCGAGCACGTCGGCATCGGTGTGGATCATCGACAGGCCGCGGAGTGCCACGTCCAGACCGGCGGCTTCCGGCGCGTCGAAACGTTCGTCGTCGACGTCGGCCTCGTGCACGATCTCGGCGAGCTTCCACAGCACCGGGTCGGCCAGGTCGTAGCGGCGCAGGATCGTCTCGAACGTGCAGTCGCCGCCGTGATGGCCCAGCTCGGCGCCGCGCAGGTCGAACGGGGTGGCCTCCGACGGCACCGCCGCCAGATCGTCGACGAACACGAAGTCAGCGTCGGGGTCGACGTGGCGGCGGATCAGCCAGGCGCTCGCGGCCCGGTCGATGTGGACCCCCGCACGGGTCGCCCACCTCACGGCTGGACCTGGGGGGCGTCGGTCGCTGCCGTTTCGGGCACGGCGAGCGCCCCGATGGCCGCCTTGGCCAGATCCCGCTGTGGGGGTGGAAAGAAGTCGCGGCGGGTGATCTGACGTAGCTCGCCGCGTAGCCGGCGAAGCGCCCGCGTCCGCTCCGCCTCAGTCTCCGTCGCGGCGGCGGCGGCCTGGTCGAGCAGCGCCTGGTACTCCGCCGCGCGGGCAGTGCGCATCCCCTCGGCGATCTCCCGCTCCTGCGTGCGAGTGGTCGGCTGCGCGAGCCAGACGGTCGCCGCGCCGCCCGCCTCACCGACCTCGTCGGCGATCCAGCCGATCTGCTCGCGCGTCCGCGCGTCCGCCGGCAGCCCCACCAGACCGTCGCCGAGGCGGGCCACCCCGAGCCGTTCCAGCTTCCGCCACACCGCGATCCTCGGCCGCGACGGCTCCCGCGGCACCCGGTACGCCAGCAGCACCCACGTCCCCGGCTGCGCCTCAGCGCCGCCCGGCCCGGAAGCCGGTGCATCTTCAGTCATTGGGCGATGTAACCACGGTTACATGAACGGGCGGTGGCGAGGAACGGGCGCATCGGAACGGTCGCATCCTGCTCCCGTTCACCCTCTGGAGAACGGCCCGGCGCCGCTGACCCCAGGTCGCCCGTAACGCTCAAGGCCGCGCGTCAACCCGTCCGGACCGCGTGCTCAGGCGACGCGCCTGGCCGGCGTGGCGGTTGGCTGGCGGCGGGCGTGGTGTCTGCCGTCGAGATTTGCGGGGATAGCCATCGGTGGCAGCCAGCCTCGGGGGGTCGGCCCGTCCGCTCAGCGGCCGCCTTGTCAGGGGGAGAGCGTGTGAGCGATCAGTGCCCGTCGTCCGCAGGCCCCGGGTCAGGGACAGGGTCAGACCCGATGGTCTCCACAGGCCGCCAGCCGCCGCGCCCGCCGGCCGCCGGCGAGCCGCCAGGCACCAGGCGGTGGGCCGCGCGGATCGCGCCCCTGGTCGTGCTCGCGGTGGTCATCGCCGTCGATCTGACCGCGCGGCGCAACTGGACGCTCCTTGAGCTGCTCGTCCTGTGCCCACTGTCCGCGGCGACCCTTGTCCGGCCGCGGCTCACCATCGTCTACGCGGTCCTGGCGGTGCTGAGCGCGATCCTGCTGGGCCTCGACGAAGATCTGTACAGCCCCGAGAGCCGGGGGCTGTTGGCGCAGTTCCTGCGCGTCGCCGGCGTCGCACTCGGCGGCGTCATCGCGGTCCTGGTCAGCGTCTACCACGCCCGCCGTGAGCGGAAACTACGGACCGTCACCCGGGTGGCGCAGGTCGCGCAGCTCGCCATTCTCGCGCCCGTCGCCCCGGTCGTCGACGGTGTACGACTCGCCGGACACTACGAGAGCGCCGCGCAGGAAGCGACCGTCGGCGGTGACCTCTACGAGGCGACCGAGAGCCCCTGGGGCCTGCGCCTGATCATCGGCGACGTACGCGGCAAGGGACTCGACGCGGTCCATCTCGCGAGCCGGGTACTCGGCGGCTTCCGGATGGCCGCCGCTCGCGCCGAGCGTCTCAGCGACATCGTCGCCGACCTCGACACCGAGGTCGCGAAGGCCAGCGGCCTCGACGACTTCGTCACCGCGGCCGTCGTGCAGATCAAGGGTCACCGACTGACAGTGGCGAACGCCGGACACCCAGACCCGATCCTGCTGGAGGAGGACAGCGCCCGGCCCCTCGCACCCGCGCTGCGACAGCCGCCCCTCGGCCTCGGCGCCGACGGCACCAACACAATCGTCGTCTCGGCACGACCCGGCAGCCGCCTCCTCCTCTACACCGACGGCCTCGCCGAGGCACGCGACCCGGGCACCGGCGAGTTCATCCCCCTCCTGCCCTGCGCGCACGCCGCGTTCGCCCACCGGGCACTGGACGCCGGCCTCGACGCGCTCGTACACCAGCTCCGAGACTGGACCAAGAACACCCTCAGCGACGACGTCGCGCTCCTCGCCGCCGAAATCCCAGGACCAGACCCACCCGACGCCCGCCCGGCTGACCACCTCGTGCGACAGCCCTCCTCGAACCAGGGCAGCAGCACAGGTCGGGGAGCCCAGCTCGACCGTCGTGGCGCAGCGCACGCCGCCGTCGATGGCACCGCACATCCGCCGGGCGTTCTTGGCGGTCATCAGCGCGGCCGGGTACGTGACCAATGAATCACGGGAATCATGAAGGAACGGATGGCTCCCACGACCTCAGTCGCGACAGACTCGACATCGCTTTGACCTCCGATCTTCCACCAGATGTCGGTGGAGCCTCCGGCAAGGTGGCCGATTCTAGTCTGGATTCCGTCGACCGTGGGGTAGAAGATGCTCGGTCCGGGCTGCTCGGGCAGGTCGGGATCGCGACGTCGGGCGGAGCCCCAGGAATCGCGACCAAAAATTGTCAGGTTCGCCGTAAAACGCACTTCCGCAGGAGGCGCCAGCCTGCTTCGCTGAAAGAACGAAGCACATGATGAGACACGGATCTCATCCGGAACGCCTGACCGGATCCCACAAATCCAAGAGCGCGGAGAAGGGGCCATCCGGTTCCGCAGCAGCGCCTTGAAGACATCGAGCGCCACGGCGGCCTAGCAGTACAGCTCGGGAATCTGTGGGTCCCAGGATGCGAGCCCTGAGCGAACCGCCGCCTGTTTGATCTCCCAAAGAATCTTGCGCCGACGGCCAAGCTTTAGATTCACGATTATGTAACGATCGAGGGGGGTCGATTGCGCGTCATCGGGCGACGTTGCCGGCTCAATCGAGACTATCAGGCTCGGCCAAGTCTCCTGCAGGCGGGCACGGAAGGCAGGAATCCTGGGATCCGGAGCGACCACGTCCACCTTTCCAGCTCTGAGAGAGGACTCAACGACGTCCGGCATACCGGTCTCAGAATCTCTCTTCCAGAACACGAGAGCGTAGTCAGGAGCCACCGCCATTGACATTCGTCCTCCCGCAGGGCGTCAGCGAGCGCGCATCGATCACCCTACCAGCAATAAAATAGGTACCCAACAGGGCGACCGCGATCAGGTCCGAAACCGACGGAACGATCAGAGCGAGAAGAAAGACTTCGGCTGGTCAGGAGGTTCGTTCGCGCCCTCGTGGATCCACCCACTCCGCGCCATCTACGTCAGGATTGAGACCTCTCGCATGGCGACCAAGATCCTCTTCCCGGTGCCAGAATCCAAGCACCGGGCCCGCCGCGATCGGGCCCGGTTCGCGGGCGCGGACCATGAGCGTGAGCTCGGTCTATCACTACTACCACCGTCGGCGCAATGAGCGCTCGAGGCCCGGGGAGAAAAAGCTTACGGACAACTGTCGTGCCACCGGCACTTCCCGCCGCCCACGGCGTTGTACCAGATCCATCTCATTCTACCCTCGAGGGCTACTCCGCGCCGCGCCAGACCTCTCCGAGTCGGCCGCAAAACTAACCAGCTGGGCGAATGACATAAAACGGCGCACCCAACAGGAGGACGACAATCAGGTCCGACGCCGACGGCACGAGCAGAAGCGAGAAGAAGAACTTCGGTAGGCGACCCTCCAACCTATGCGCACGCTGTCGAAGAATGATGACTCCCATGAAGACCATTGACCCGCAGAACAGCGCGAAGCCGATATTCCCTATCGGTGCCGCCGCGTGACTGCCCAGCGCCGCGACCGACAGCAGATAGACGCCGACGACGACGATCAGGACCGAGACTCCGACGAGTGGCCAGGCTGGGTCGAGCGCAACATTGAGCGCCTCGATGTCGCCGACTCCTCCCACCCCCCGCCGCTCACGTTCGATGGCGGTCAGGAGTTTCGGCCCATCGGACAGCTTGGGTGCGGTCCTCGCGGCAACCGAGCACTGGAGTCGCACCATGAAGTCCGCTCGCGTCCTCGATGATCCGCCCACTGGGCGCCACCTCCGTCAGAGTTCAGCCCGCGCACAGGGTGACGACCACGACGACCTGGCTGGCGTCAAGATCCTAGTACAAGTAGTGGTGTGGGTCCCGGCGATATGCTGCCCCCTCGTAGATCAATGCCAGGTACTTAAGCGACTCGGACAATGTGGATCTCGGGCGGGCCGGGGTAGCTGATATTGGTTTGGGTCGGCTTTTTAGCGGGATAGCCGTGGACATGAGTCCGTTTCACGGCTCGTGGGCAGAGGCGATGGCGGCGGGGCCGGTTCGGCCGGTCACATATCTCTGTGATCGTGGAGCCGAGGGCCTCCGTCAGGCGCTGAGGGGGAAAAACCCGCCTGCCGGGTGACCTGGCGGCGGATGACGCGGAGCGAGCGTATGAACGAGAGCCGGTCGGGGTCGATATCTGCCTGTTCGGCGGCCTCAGACATGAGTTGGCGGACGGCGTAGTGGGTGAGGAGAAGCGCCCATATCTCCTGTTTGACGAGATCGGGTGATCGGGAGCGTAGTACTGCGCCGCGGCCGCGTTGATGGGTTTTGAGCTCGTCGAGACTCGACTCGAACTCCCAGCGTTGGCCGTATGCCTCCGCGAGTTCGACCGAGGTCGCGACGTCCGGATCGAGAATAGTGGTGATCAGGCAAAACAACTCGTGGCTGCCGTCACGGTTGCTGATCTCATATTCGACAACGCGTACGGTGGGACCTGACAGCTCGTCGAGTACGGTCTGCCCGCGATGTTTCTGGACGGCCCTTCGCGTACGGACCTTCGGGTCGCTCAGGAAGGACAGGTAGGAGCCGTCCGGTAGCGGCGTGACGACAGGAAGGTGGGGTCCCGCTGGCATACGCCACAGCAGGTCCGCGCCGGTCTCGGCGGCGTCCGCCCACAGCTGGAAAGCGTAGAAACCTCTGTCGGCTATAACCAGCATCCCTGGCTCGAAAGCCACCAGCAGTTTCTGCGCGAGCTTACGCTCGTTGGTGTTCCACGGACCGATCTCCGCCGCGTTGATCGCATGAGTTCCGCACTCACCGAGCCCGACCAGATGGGCCTGCGGGAACGGCGCCGGGTTCTTGGCTCCGCCGGACCTGCCGAATTCCTCGTCGTTGTCGGGCGTGTCCGGTACATCCAAGACGAAGCCGTCGATCGCCATGAGCCTGCGAGTACCAAGCCAGGCGCCGGGGACGCCGGGCCGCGCGCACGGCACGGCCACCCGCTCGAACAACTCCCGCAGCGGCTCGGGGCCGAGCCGGGTACGGGCACGCGTGATCGCGCTCGTCGTCGGGACTCGCCATTCCTTGGACCACGAACCCAGCGCGCGCAGGCCGTCCACAAGCGTCCGCATCACTTCCTCGTAGCTATCCCCGAAGAAAAGACACAGGGCCATCACGTAATAGACCACCACTCGCGCTGGCAACAGCCGTACTCGCTGCTCACGCTTTCCCGTATCGACGAGCACCTCATCCACAAGGTCCCGGTCCACCAACCGCGTCAACACGCCGATGCCTATATGGTCGGTCAAGCGCCCGCCACCCGATGGCGCATCCGGTACGTCCGTCACGCGCAAATTCTACCGGTAAAGATATCTCGACCGGCATCGACACTCGGTCACGCCGAGAAAATATTCACGCGAGAATCAGGCATCAAGATCACGAGATCGATGTCGATCTTGCTCGTTGCTGCTTAAGTACCTGGCATTGCCCTTCGCTCCACCCCCATTACAGGAGTCTCCGCGCTACTACGAGGCGGTCCGCCCCTTCCGTTTCCACCTTCGGTACTCTGTCCTCACGGATTCCGCCGCTTGGAGTTCTCCCTCACCCACGCCATACTCGACGCGAGACGTGGCATACGGAAAGTTCCCACGTTCCACACGGAAGCCCGGACCGGGCTCGCGCCACCTGCATGCCGGACGCCGTCTGGGCAGTAGACGGGTAACCCCCAGACTCATCCCGAAGCCGTTTCACTGCCCCGGTTCTGACGCCATCCACATCTTTTCGACACTTCAACGGTGGTTCGCTCGCGCTCGCCTTCCCGGCCCACACCTGACACGATCACCGCCGCGCCTTTTCCGTCACGCTCACGACCCCAGCTGTTCGGCTGACGCCGCTGACGGCGGTTTGTGACCACCACCCGCATGGCGATCACGGAGGGCCAACCTCCATCTCCCGTGCAGCACCCCTCCAAAAGATCACCGTCTACCTCAGATCGGCGTCTCCCTTCGAGTTCGTGGCGCAACGAAACGGCGATCATAGGATGCGGAACGCGAGCGGGCGGCCGAGGTCGTCAGCGCCGCCACCGACGGGTCGGTGTCAGCCGTGGGGGTCAACGCCTGGTTACAGTTCTCCGCCGCGTGCGCATGCGGTCCACAGCCTTGTCCTGGATGTTCAGCACCGCGACGGCGGAAGGTAAGAGTCCGCGCCCGCCATCATCGCTACCGATCACGCCGACCAGAAAGGCAAGAAGGTCCAGCCCAACGCGGTCAGCCGACCTCCGAAAACCTACAAGATCATCAATGGATGTCGTCGGGCGCCTTCTTATCCGCGATGGCCGACTGGATCACGGGAATCATGAAAGAGCGGATTGCTCGGACGACCTCGGCCGCGACCGACTCCGCATCGCCGAGTTCCCCGATCTTCCACCAGATATCAGTGGATCCGCCGGCGAGGTGGCCGATCCTGGTCTGGATTCCGTCGACCGTTGGGTAGAAGATGGTCGGTTCAGGCTGCTCGGGAAGGACCGGATCGCGGTCTCGCGCGGAGTTCCAGGTATCGCGGTCGAAGATCGCGAGATTCGCCGTGAAATGAACCTCGCCGGGAGGCGCCAGCCTGCTTCGCTGAAACGAGAGGATCACATGGTGGGACGTGGACTTAAGTCGGAAGACCTGGCCGGATCCCGAGAGTCCGACAGCGCGGAGTTCGGGCGCTACGCGGTCCCGCAGCATCACCAAAGAAGTCGAGTGCCACGGCGGCCTAGCTGTAAAGCTCGGGGATCTGCGGATCCCACGACGCCAGCCCGGACCCAACCGCGGCCTCCTTGATCTCCCAGAGAATCTTGCGCCGCCGGCCAAGCTTCAGGTTCAGGATGATGTAGCGATCGAGAGGGATCGGCGCGGCGAGGCCATCAGAATCACCCTCCGGCTCGATCGACACTATTACACCGGGCCAGGTCTCCCGGAGGCGGGCCCGGAATGCCGTGATCCGGGGATCCGAGGCAACCACGTCAAACTTCCCAGCCCTGAGGGAGGATTCGACTGCCTTCGGCATACCGATCTCGGAATTCCTCCTCCAGAAGACAAGAGAGTAGTCAGGTTGTCGCCGGCACTGACATTCATCCTCCCGCAGAGGACGCAAAAGAACGAGTGCCTGCACCATACCAGACGGCGACACCATGAACCCGGCCTCTCGTCAAGCCGTCTTCACCTCGGCCACTGGCGCCGCCGCGCCCGCCCGAGGCAAAGCCGCTGGGCGAGGTGCCGGTCGAGCAGGTACCGGTGCCACTGCCCCCCGCGTCGGGGTGACCGACGAGCGGGCGTAACTGAGTGATGCTTCACAAAATCTGCTTTGGGCGAGCGACCTCACGATCATTCGTAAGATATACGTAGGCGGCGTCGGCCTCAATGTCGAACGTTACCTCGACATCCATACCGCCCCAGCCGCCCTTCAACTCAATCCCGCTAATTCCAGCCAGTAGATACTACTCTACCGTTGTTATTAACGACAGCCCACACCTTCTTGCCTTTGTATTTCCACGTTCCAGGTTCAATCATTCAACCGGAGGCTACTCCGGACCAACGTCACCTTTATGCAGTTCGCTTATCGGGAACAACTCGGCAGCGACCAGATCGCCATCTTTCAGGCTCGCTAGGTATTCATTGAAGTCAACCCCAGCACGCCGCGCTCCGACAATATATTCAAGGGCTTCACCCTTCAACACCCATACCGCGTACTCGTGCCAGCTGAATCCAAGGTACGTGCGAAGCGGCCCGGACACACCGCCGCTGTCATGCCACTCCGCCACCCATTCCGAGATTTCTTCAACCTCGGCGTCACCAGAGATTACGCTGTCGACGAAACTCACAGGTCCCCCTGCTTCAAGATACGACCCGGCACTGGTTCCTTGTAGATCTTGCCCGTGACCGGATCCTCGCTTCCAATGTGTCTGAACTTATCATCATAGACCTCAATGTCACCATGAGTGTAGTCCCACTGGTAGTACCTCCTGTTCCGCCCGTTTCCGCTCATCCTGGTTTTACCCTTGTAGTTCTTATATGATTTCCAAACTTTCGACTCCGCAGGATTGAGCTTCTGCGGACGCGACGACCCCCCCTTGGTCTTTTTCGCGTAGTAGACATACTTCCCGACGCGATATCCCACGTAAGCCGTGCCACCGATGATGATCAAACCGGTTATAACCCAGCCTACGGGAGTCCAATCGATTGCGGCAAGCGACGGAAGAAGTGCGAGGAACGCGAAGCTGCCGACAAGATCATATTGGTTATACGGGTCCTGGTTCGCGTAGTCGTAGGGGTTGGCGGAGCCGCCCGGGAGGGGGTCGGTCTGGAGAAAGCGGCCGAGGTCGGGGTCGTAGAGGCGGACGCCCATGAGGGTGAGGCCGGACAGGGTGTTGCGGGAGCGCTGTTTGCCGCCGAGCCAGCCGTAGGTGGGGTAGGCCGCGGAGGTGAAGTACGGCAGACCGAACTCGGTGTTGTCTGAATAGCTGGCCAGTGATGTCGCGCTGGTCGAGTCCGCCACCGTGGCGACGATGTCGCCGTGCAGGTTGGCCAGTTGCAGGGTGACCGTGCCGCCGCTGTCCTGGCTGGCGGCCAGGCTGCCGTCGATACCGACGATGTTGCGGGTCCAGGCAGTCCCGGTCCCGATCCAGGCAGGATCGTCCCCGGACGCGGACGTGTAATGGTTGATCGACGTCGAGCTGCCGTCAGTCCACGACCGGATCCGCCGGGCCGGGTCGAGCGCATACGTACGGGTCGTGGAACCTACCGTCTCGGACGCGACCACGTCGTTGACGTAGTAGCCAATCGTCGCCGACGTGCCATTTGGCGGATAGGGGTCCGTGGTCGTCCGGCCGAACACGTCGTAGGTGTAGCCACTGTTGGTGAGGCGGTCGGCCTGGTCGTAACCGAAGCCGAAACCGGTGGGCGAGGTACTGGTCGAGCAGGTGCCAGTGTCACTGCCCCCTGCGTCGGGGTAACTCGTCAGCGAGGTCCGGTTGGACTCGGCGTCGTAGGCATAGACACGGGTGTTACACAGGGCGGTCCCGCTGCCGAAGCTGGCGGTATCCGCCACCGAGGTCAGCCGGCCGGCGAGGTCATAGCCAAGCGTTCTGCCGCCCTGCGGGGTGCTGTCGAGCCGAACCTGGCCGTAAATCGAGTTGGCCTGCGCGAACGTCAACCACGGAGTCGTCCCCATGGCATAGGTCAGTGCGTTGGCGTCGCCGGAGTTGTCGTACCGGGTCTTGGCGACCAGGCCGCTCGGATATGTCTGCGACGTCATCTTGCCGTCGCCGTTGTAGGTCGCGGAGAAGACAGAGGGGGCGGAGCCGGCGCCGACGTTGAGGGAGGTGACCAGGCCGCGGTGTTCGCCCGCGCCGCCGTCATAGGTGTAGGTAGAGGTGCCCTTCCCGTCAGATGACGTCGCGACCCGGCCGTCGATGTCGTAAGTGGTCGAGGCGGAGCTGCCGTCGGCGTCGGTCTGCGACGTGACCCGGCCCCACGAGTCGTAACCAGTCGTCAACGTGATTCCGCTGGCAGTGGTGGTGCTTGGCAGGCCGGTCGCGGGGTCGAAGCCAAAGGTGGTGGTCGGCAGAGCGGTGCCACCGTTGGCCGCGGGGCTCGCGGCGATCGCCTCGGACGTCTTCCGGCCGGCGCTGTCGTAGGTGTCGGTCGTCGTCCGGGTGGTCGTCGCGCCGGAGACGGTGAGACTGTCGATAGATGTCAGGGCCTCGGCGAGGTCGTTGTAGGTGTTGGTGGTGACGGGCAGCGGGTTGCCGCTGCTGGGCTGGGCGGCGGGGCCGGTGGTGCAGACCAGGCCGGTCCAGGAGGCGTTGACGCAGCCGCCCGTCCCTGTGGCGGTGTAGTACGTGGTCAGCGTGGTGTAGGCGTCGGTGCCGGTGCTGTTCGCCTTGGGCTGGCGGCTCTCGACGACATTGCCGGCGGCGTTGTAGTAGCTCGTCCTGACGATGTCGGGCGTGCTACCGCCGCCCATCCACGTCGTCACGGTCGTGGGCTTGCGCAGGGTCCAGCCAGACGTCGACGGGTCAGCCCCGGTCTTGGCCTCATACCCGTTCACGGTCTTGCGGGGATCGACGTCAGTTCCGGAGAGCGTGCGGGCCGTCGTCGTAATCGTGGTGGCCAGGCGGTAGGGGTCGGGGGCGGACGGGGCGCCCTGGTCGTAGTCGGTGTGCACGTGCTGCCGGGCCGAGTACCGGCCGCCGCTGTTGTCGATGATCGGGTGGGTCGGGCCGTAGGTGTCGGTGACGAGGACGCCGTCCGACGAGTAGACGGTCTGGTCGTCCAGCAGCTGCGAGCGGGCGGCCGAGGTCGTCAGCGCCGCCACCGACGGGTCGGTGTCAGCGGTCGGGGTCAGCGCCTGGTTGCGGTTCTCCGCGGACAGCGAGCGGACGACGTTGCCGTTGCCGTCGTGCTCCGTCGTGCTGATCTGCCAGGCGTTGTTGCCATAGCTCGCCGCGTTGACCGCTCGGCCGTCCGTGTCCAGGTAGGTCAGGGACGCGTAGGGCCAGTCCGTGGCGGTGGGCGGCGAGGCGGGCACGTGGTCGGCCGCGAACACGCCCGCGCCATAGATCGGCAGGTCGGTCTGGGCCCAGTTCGCGGCCTGGCCGGAGGACAGGTCGATGGGCGCGCCGGTGCCGGTGACGGGGATGTCGTAGGCGACGGTCTGGGTCGCGGTCGCCCCGGCCGGGGTCGGCCGGGCGGCGGTCAGCAGCCTGCCGCTTCCGTCGTAGGTCATGGTCCAGGTCGCCTGGCCGGGCGGTGTGACCGTCGTCAGGCGGTTCAGGCTGTCGTAGCCGTAGGTGGTCGCGAGCCCGGTCCGGGGATCCTTGGCGGAACGCAGCAGGCCGTTCGAGTCGTAGGCGTACTGGGCGACCGTGACCGCCGGGTTGCCGTTGAGCGACATCGCTATCGCGGTCAGCCGGCCGACGTAGTCGCCCCAGGTCGCCTGGGTGGTGCCGGTCGCGGTCGTCGAGGACGCGTAGGTCAGCGTCAGTGCGCGGCACCCGGCGACCAGAGTGATGCACGTGATGCCGGCCGGGACCGGCGCGAGGATACGCGTGGTCCGGCCGGCGGAGTCCGTGGTGAAGGACGAGGTGGTACCCGAACCGGGCTCGACCACGCTGGCGACCGGCCAGGTCGTGGCGCCGTTGACGGTCACCGCCTGGTAGACCGTCTGGGTGCCGTCGTCGTCGGTCGCGGTGAACTGGGTCGCCGAGTTCTTGACCAGCTTCGACCCGTCCGTCCCGGAGTCACCGACACCGGTGTAGGCGTACGGGTAGGCGCCGGTGCCGGACCGGAGGTAGACGTCCTGGACCCCGGTCTCGTCGGTCAGGGTCACGTAGCCCTGGGAGTCGGTGAAGTCGGCCAGGGACTCGTCGGCGCGGCCGGCGTCCGGGCCCGGCATGGACGCCGTCCAGCCGGGGCCGAACACCCCGGTCGCGGCGGGTGTCGTCGCGGCGACGGCGGGCCGGACCTCGAACATGACCCACGAGTTCGTCGCCGTCGTCGGCGCCGTGGTGGAGATCGTCATCGTCTGGCCGAACGCCGTTGACGGGGCAGTCCGGTACAGGGCCGCCCCGGTCGCGTCGGACTGCGAGTAGCTACCGGCCAGCGTGACGCCGGTGCCAGGTGTCGGGGTGCCCGCGGCGTTCCAGTCGGCCACGGCCGCGAACGCCATCGACCCGGCCGTCGTCGACGTGACGGACTGGTTGAGCACGCCCTCCGCCGTCGTCGCGGGACCGATGTTCGTCGCGGCGATCGGGTTGATCAGGTTGGCGCCGGTCAGCACGATGACCTTGAGGAACTTCGTGCACACGTTGTTCGACGCGTGCAGCGTCACCGTGCGCGCCGAGGACCCGGTCGTCTTCGCCCACCAGGCGACGGCCTCGTCCTTGGTCGCGCTCGCGCCGGAGCTGCCGATCTGGGTCCAGGTCAGGCCACCGGAGTCCGAGAGCGACGGCCCGTTGCTCGCGCCCGAGGCGTTGGACGCGGTGTCACCGAACGCGAGCAGCAGCGCGTTCGCCGGCGCGGTGAACGACGCCGTCACCGCGTTGCCGGCCGCGGTGCAGCCGTTGCCGGCCCAGCCGACCGCCGCCGGCGACGACGGGTCGACAACCAGTCCACCGGCACTCGACAGTGTCGTGTCCGTACGGCCGACGGTCAGGCTGCCGGTGTAGGTGGGCATGGACACGTCGGTGGCGGAGACCGCGAAGTCACCGGTCAGCAGCGCCACCGTCCCGGGGCCGACCGGTGCGGTCGCGTCCGCGTCGGCGAACGCGCGGCGGGAGTACTGCACCGTGCGGGCCGGGGTGCACGACACCGTCGAGGACGAGTCCGTGAAGCAGGCGCGGATCTGGTCCGCGCCGTCCGGGACCGAGTAGTTCGCCATCGTGGTGCCGAGGTCCCACGTCAGCTTGTCGAACAGGGCCGAGCCGTTGCGGGCCACCGGCCAGGCCGTGGGGTGCGTCGAGGTCCCCGCGATGACGACGTCGGAGGTCGGGATGTCCACCCAGGTGGTCGACGTGTTGGAGCCCCAGTGGTACTGGTAGCGCACCGACACCTGGCTCGACGGTGCCTGGCCCTCGAGCGTGGTGTACCGCTGGATCCGCGCGCCTTCGTCCGGCTGCGCTAGCGCGCCGGTGCCCACGCCGAAGCTGTACGAGACGACCGACGACAGGTTGCCCGACGTGTCCTTGGTACGCACGTAGAACTTGTGCAGACCGGGTGTCGGCCCGAGGGTGGCCGTGGTGGTCGAGGTCGTCTCGGTGGACGGCGACGGCTGGTCCAGGCCATACAGGAACGACTTGGTGTCGCCGCCGGGTGAGGTCCAGGTGAAGGTGCCGGACGTCGCCGAGCCCCAGCCGCCGGACGGCCAGACCGTCGAGCTGACGGCCGACGGCGCGGCCGGGGCGGTCGTGTCGACGGCGAACGGGATCCACGTCGACCAGGCCTTCGAGTAGTCCGTCCCGTCGAACCCGCGGGCCCGCCACTCATACGACCCGCCGTTCGCGAGCAGGCCCGATGGCACGGTCCACGCGCCGGTGCTGTTCGCCGCGATGTTGGAGACGGATCCGTTCGCGATGTCGGTGGTGGCGTTCGCGTTCCAGACCTCGAAGTCGACCCGGACCGCCGTGCCGTCGGGGTCGTACGACCCGCCGTAGAGCGTGGGCGTCGTCGTGTTCGTCAGCACCGGGGACGGGCTGACGGCGCACGGCGCCAGACAGGGCGCCGTCGACCGGCCCGAGACCGTCGCCGGGTAGGAGTTGTAGGTGACGGAGATGTGCGGCGCGAGAATCGTGTCGCCCGAGTAGAACCACTTGAACTGGTTGGTGTCCGACTCGTTCGACGCCCGCATCGTCAGCGCCTCCGGCGAGGCGAAGCCGTTGCTCGACCACGCCGAAACCAGCCCGGTGATGTCGATGTTCGTCCCGCCCGAGCCGGTGCACGAGCCGCCGTTGTTGAACGTCCCCGAGCCCCAGACGACGCCGTCGGCGGTCGGCTGGCTGTTCCAGGTCGTGCCGGGGCCCATCAGGCCGGAGCCCTCGACGACCATCGGCTCGACCGTGCACGTCTGCGAGCCGCCCTGCCACAGGTTCAGCACCGCCGACGTGACGTGCTTGCCCTTGATCGCCGAGTCGTCGAAACGCAGGAACGAGCGGTTCACCGAGTTGCCGTTGAGGTTGCCCAGGCGCAGCTGCGAATACGTGTCGTAGTTCGTCGTCGGGTTGGCGCTGTTCACGTCGGTGTCGAGGTTGTCCGCGAGCGTCGCCGCTGGGTCGATCGTCACCGGGTACTGCCGCGCCTTGTCCGTCAGCCACGTCTTGTCGGGCTTCAGCGTCAGCGTCGGCGCGTCCGCCTTGGCGGTGTCCAGGGTCGCGTCCACCGTCCTCGTCGCCGTCGGCTGCCTGCTCGTCGGGTCGACGTGCGCGTCCCACATCAGCGGCGCCGGCGACCGGGCCGTCACCTTCCCGCCCGCGGACAGCTGCGTCTCCCCACCCGGGGTCCGTGACGCCGTGACCCCGTGCAGCCGCATCGGCACCCGCAACGCGGCCTGGGCGGCGGCGGGCGTGTAGGCGACGATCTGCAGGTCGTAACCGGTCGCGGTCACCGTCACGACCAGGTCAGTGTCCGCGGCGACGCCCTTGTACGTGGCGGTGTTGTCCTTCAGCACCGGCGCCGGCAACGCCGACGCCCAGCCGAAGGCGACGGTCCGGTCTCCGTCGATGAGCGTCGCGACGTCACCGGCGGACTGGCTGCCCGCCGACAGGACGATGCCCGCCTTGGTCACCTTCGGCGTCACCTTGCCGTCGGCGACCACCAGGGTCGTGTCGACGTCCGCCCAGCCGTCCCCAGCTCGCACGCGCCGGATGCCCGAGTAGGAGTCGACGGTCATCGTCCCGTCGGGGTTCACGTACGCCGTCGTCGACTCGGTCCGCAGGCCGGTCACCTCGATGCGGCGTTTCTGCGCTCGCGCCGTCAGCTGCGCCGAGACCAGGTCCGGCCGCTCCGCCGGCCCCTGGTCGGCGGCCGGCGGCGTGACCGCCCGCGCCGGGGACCGCAGCGCCGGTACGGACGCGACCGCCGTCGACACCAGAGCGGTCGCCAGCAGCACCACCAGAACGCGCACGGACCACACCCGACGCACCAACAGGGTCGCCAACACACCGACTCCGATCCCGAAACCAGCAAGAAGGGCACAGGACAAAGCCAGCACGGAAACCAGACGCGAACTCCGGTGACCGCGATGGGACCACCGAAAATGAAGGACCAATAGGAGTCAGCGCAAGGACGAGCCCCACCAAATGATCAACTAGCTCGCCACGGAAAGTAGAAGCCGAACGATGGCCAGCAACCCAACCACCACCAACCCCGGACCAAACACGCAGGTCTCCGACGGCCCGTGCGCCATTAGAACCGGCACTCTGTCGCGACGTGAGGCCTTCCTGCGGTCACTATCCGTACATAATATGATCCACGTCACACAATTTCTGTTAACGTGGCCGTCACATAGCCCCCCGGCGGCACGCGCCCGAGTTATCTACTACCGAGTAGATAGACGTCATCCGTGACGAAGCATCTAGCGCGGAGCAGAGAAGGTGTGGTACTGCTGTCGCCCGCGAACAAATTTCCTAACCACCGACATCGCCAGCGGTAGGAAGCCGCCGGCAGGCGACCCAGCAGAAACGGGGTCAAGCGGGGGGGCGGTACCAGCAACGAAAGTGAGAGCGCGACAGCTACTCTCTTGGAGACCCAACAATGAGTCCCTCGATCCGCCACCCGCCGTCATTTCGGGCCGCTGCCGTCGCGCGCGTCCTCCGTATACGCGCCAGTCATACCTCCGAATCAGCCGCCGTCCGGGCCGTCGCGGCCGGGCTGGGGATCAACGCCGAGACGCTTCGAGGGTGGGTCCGCCAGGCCGAGATCGACAGCGGCCGCAGGGAGGGCGTCACCACCTCGGCGCGGCAGGAAATCTTCCGGCTGCGCGTCGAGCTCGCGAACGCCCGCCGCGCGCTCGAGAAGGCCACCGGGGCCACGACCCAGCTCGCCGCTGCGCAGCCTCAGACAGCGACGCCACCGGCAGCCGCGCCCGACCGGCCACACGTGACGACGGTGACCGTCGATCCGTTCAGTACCGGTCGTGGCCGGCCGCCGCGCCGCTCAGACGGCCCGCTTCGGCAGGACGGAACCCAGGGTGCCGACGGCGCGTACAGCTGAACCACCCACCGCCGACCGGATGTCCGACGACGACACCCACCCGGCCTCAAGGACGCGGGAGGACGTGTCATCCACTCGTGGGCGCGGCGGGGGCCGGCATCGCCGGCCGCCGTCGCGCGCGGGCCGCCTGGCCAGGACCCTCGGCCCGCCGACCGTCAGCCTGCCGCTAGTCCTGCTCATGCTGATCTTCTGCCAGTCGCCGCCCTCCTGGCACGACACCACCGCGAGCAGCCAGGCAGCCACCTCGCGATCGACCGGCTACCCCATGCCGTCCGCTCTCGCCGTCTCCCCCGGCAGCTCCAGCGACGTTTCGGGTGACCGTGTGCCGATCGGCGCACTCGCCACCGCGGCAGCCGCGAGCCCGAGTCCCGCCAGCACGGTGGGCAGTCTGGTCGGCCTGGCCGGCGGCGAACGGCGGATCCCGCTGCCCGTCCTGACCGCCTACCAGCAGGCCGCCGCCACCCTCGCCGGCGAGCAGCCGGCCTGCCACCTGCGCTGGCAACTACTCGCAGGCATCGGCAAGGTCGAGTCCGGCAACGCCAGCGGACGCCAGATCAGCGCCGACGGCACCGTCACCCCCACGATCCTCGGCCCGCGGCTCACCGGCCACGGCGGCTTCGCCCGCATCACCGACACCGACCACGGCACCCTCGACCACGACACCACCTACGACCGCGCCGTCGGCCCCCTCCAGTTCCTCCCCTCCACCTGGGCTTCCGCCGGCCGCGACGGCAACGCCGACCACCGCCGGGACCCCAACAACATCCACGACGCCGCCCTCACCGCCGGCGGCTACCTGTGCGCCCACCACCGCGACCTCGCCAACCCCGCCCAGCTCACCGCCGCGATCCGCGCCTACAACCCCTCCGACGCCTACATCCGCGCCGTCCTCGCCTGGACCACCGGCTACACCACCAGCACGCCCACACCCGTGGCCGTCACGACGAGCGCCGGCGCCACCAGCCCGGCCGGCCGCGGACCGGCCAGCGACCCCTACCCGGTCTTCGCCCTCACCCCCGTACAGACCACCCCCGCCACCCCGTCCAACTCCCCCGCCGCGGCCGACTGCGCCCCCATCACGATCACGACCAGTAGCCTCACCGCCGTCATCACCACAGGCACCCTCGACTTGACGGGCCTCTACACCACCGCCAGCACCAACCCCAACCCCAACGGAACGATCAGCGTCCACACCATCGCCCGCGACCCCACCGGTCAGACCCTCGCCACCACCGACCGGCCGTTGCCCCTCAGACCCGGCGACCTCCCTGCCGTGCTCACCCAGCTGCCCCTCGACCGCCTCACCGACCCCGGCCACACCGCGTCCGTCACCATCGTCCTCACCGTCGCCCCGCCGGGCTGCCCCGGCCGAACCCTCACCTCCCTCACCATCACCAACATCACCCGGCCCGCCAGCACCCTCAGCCCAACCAGCCCAACCGCGACGACCAGCCCCACCGCGATCATGAGCGCGCGCCCCACCCCCCGCCCCACCGACCCGACCCGGTAAGGAGCCCACTCCCGGTGAGTCGGCACCGCAGCTCCCCTCCCCCACCCTCCGCGCCCGGCAGGGCCGCTCGCGCGGCAGGCCTGGCAACCACCAAGCAGCTACCCGCCATCCCGGCACCGACCACGCCCAGGCACCGGCCCGCGGCGGCCACCGCCACGCCGAAACCCGCCGGACCCCGCAAGGGCGCTCACCGCAGGCGCCAAGCCACCAGCAGCCGGGGCCTGGGACCGGTCCAGCTGCTCGCGGTCCCCTTGATCGGCCTGCTCCTGCTCCTCGGCGACGAACAGCACCCGCCGTCGGGCAACGGGACCAGCACGCTCACCACACCGAGCAGCAGCCGGCCCGCGACAGCCGCCAGCTACCCGACGCCATCGCCGTTCCCCCAGACCGACACCACCCTGGCCGCCGCCCCGTCCGCCTTGGACACCACAACCCCCAGCGACTCACCCGCACCCACCCCGACCATCAGCTATCCGACCGGCGCCCCGCCCATCCCGGCAGCCACCGCGGCACCCGGCCCGACAGCGACCCAACACCCAGCACTTCCCGCCCCAGCCAGCTCCCCGCCGCTCGTCCTCGTCCCCCTCGCCGCGGCGACCAGCACCAGCCGGACACCCACCCCGGCAGTCACGACCCCGCCCAGCGTCACGATCACCGCCAGCGCCCTCCCCGGCGAGGGGACCGCCAGCCCCAGCCCCGTAGCCAGCCTGACCATGACACCGATCCCGATCATCACCCTGACGCCCGACACCACCTGCGACGCGATCACCCTCGCACCGGCCAGCCTCGCCGCCACGGTCGACCAGACCGGCGGCCACCCGACCCTCACCCTCACCGGCAGCTACGCCGCGCCCGCGAGCGCCGCGACTGACCGGACCACCATCCACACCGAGGTCGGTGTCACCCCACCCGACGACACCCCACCGCGACCGACCGACACCACCGTCACGACCCAGCCCGCCGACGCCCCGGCCGTCCTCGCCACCATCGACCTCGACCAACTCCCGACACCGACCACGACCACGACCACCCTCACGCTGACTCTCACGACCACCCCGACCGGCTGCGCACCCGTCACCCTCGCCACCGTCGTGATCATCGACGTCGCCATCCGTCCTCGGGCTCCGGCAGGAACGTGACCAGCACCAGCGAGCGCAGCGGGACGAAGCACAGGACGGTGAAGGCCGCGGCGATGCCGTGGGCGTCCGCGACGGCGCCCCAGACCGGGGCGCACAGGCCGCCGGCACTGACCGCCAGCCCGAGCGTGACGCCGGAAGCGGTGCCCGGCCGTCCCCCCGGCCCGCGCCCGAGGACCTGACGGCCCGAATGCGATGTGGATCAGGCACGGCCCGCAGACGCGGCGACCCGATGCCTGGAAACCATCGTTACCTTCTGGTTTCGCCATGGATTCTGTGGTCCAAGGGGGGTAAATTCTGCGGTTCTCAGCCATATCCGGCCGGAGGTATCGCCCATGTCCGCAGTCGCACCGACGGTCACCGTCCGCACACCGCCCGAGAAAGGGCTGAAGACCGGCGCTCTCGGGCTCGCGTCCTCCGTGGTGATCGGCGTCGCCTCGACGGCGCCGGCCTACAGCCTCGCCGCCACCCTCGGGCTGGTCGTGTCGTTCGTGGGCATCCACACGCCCATCGTCGTCATCCTGGCGTTCGTCCCGATCCTGTTCACCTCGATCGGCTACGCCGAGCTCAACCGCGTCGACCCGGACTGCGGCACGACGTTCACCTGGGCCGGGCGTGCGTTCGGGCCGAGCGCAGGCTGGTGGGGCGGCTGGGCGATCATCGCGGCCGACGTGCTGGTCATGGCGAGCCTGGCCCAGGTCGCCGGCCAGTACCTGTTCCTGCTGTTCAACGCGGACGGGATCGGCTCCGACCCGGCCAGCTCCTGGGTGCTCCTGGTCGGCATCCTGTGGATCATCCTGATGAGCTACATCTGCTATCGCGGCATCGAGATCTCGGCCAACATCCAGAAGGCGCTGCTCGCGGTCGAGGTCGTCGTGCTGCTCGTCTTCTCGATCGTCGCCCTGGTCAAGGTCGGCGCCGGGACCGCGCCGGTCGGGTCGCTCGGCGTGAGCTGGTCCTGGTTCAACCCGTTCGGCGGCGACTTCGCGAGCTTCTTCAACGGCATCACGCTGATGCTGTTCATCTACTGGGGCTGGGACTCCGCCGTCGCCGTCAACGAGGAGACCGAGAACCCGACCGAGACGCCGGGGCGCGCGGCCATCCTGTCGACGGTGCTGCTGCTGGTCACGTACATCCTCGTGACGATGGCGGCCCAGTCGTTCGCCGGCGTCGGCGACAGCGGGATCGGCCTCGCCAACCCGGACCACTCCGGCGACGTCCTGTCGATCCTCGGCAAGGCTGTCTTCGGCGGGTCGGGCTTCGGCTCGGTCCTGTCCCACCTGCTGATCCTCATGGTGCTGACGTCGGCCGCGGCCTGCACGCAGACGACGATCCTGCCGACCGCCCGCACCACCCTGTCGATGGCCGTCCACAAGGCGATCCCGGCCTCGTTCGCCCGCATGCACCCGAAGTACCTGACGCCGACCGTGTCGACGGTGGTCATGGGCACGATCTCGGTGGTGCTGTACGTCGCGATGAACTACATGTCGTCGGGCCAGGTGATCAGCGACGCGGTCACGGCGATCGGCCTGTTCATCGCGATCTACTACGGGCTGACCGGCTTCACCTGCACCTGGGCGTTCCGCAGGACGCTGCTGCACAGCATGCGGTCGTTCTGGCTGCGGGGCGTGCTGCCGACGCTTGGCGGCCTGATCCTGTGGTTCGCCGGCGCGTGGACGGTCTGGAGCGGCTGGGACGTGGCGACCGATGACAGCTACACCACCTGGCTGATGCCGTTCGCCCCGCACTGGCGGATCGGCGGGGTCTTCCTGGTCGCGTTCGCCTCGGTCCTCGTCGGGCTGGTGGCGTTCGTCATCTGGCGGATCGTCAAGCCGTCGTACTTCACCGGCGAGACGCTGCGGCAGGACCTCGCGGTCACCGAGACCGGCGAGATCGTGCACATCGACCCCGGGACCGCCGGTGCCTGACCCCGGGAGGCCGCCCTTTCGCCGGGAGCCGTCCGTCGGTCCGGCCCTGGACGCTGGCGCCTGAAACCGAGTTCTTCAGCCATGGATCCTCTCCCGGCTGGCGGGTCTCACTGCGGACCATGAGCGCCGTGGACGGTCGCCTAGCTCGCCGCCTTCAAGCGGGTCCGGGGGATCAGCCCCAGCGAGCACCGGGCCTGGGCCGCCGGCACCGAGCAGCCGGCCACCACGACCAGGCCCTGACAGCGTCGGCCCGCCTAGCGCGTGCCCGCGGGGTCAGCTCGCCGCCGTGGGCAGGACGGGCAGGACGACCGACGAGGGATGCGCGGCATCGTGGTGGATGTGCTGGGTCGCGGTGAGCATCGTCGTCGCCGACGCGAGCGGCTCGCCGGTGCCGAGGTTGCGGGCGTAGCGCGGGTGCGCCCCGCAGGAGACCTGCACGCGGATGCGATGCCCGGTCTGGAAGTGGTGGGCCGCCGGCCACAGCTGGAGGCTGGCCGCCCGGACGGTCCCGGGTGGCGCCTGCGGGTCGGGCGCGAGCCGGACCAGCCGGTCGCAGACGTTGGTCGAGACGCCCGCCGGGGACACGTCGCACAGCCGGACGAAGACGTCGAAGGTCTCCCGGTCCGAGCTGGCCTCGATCGACGCGGTCACGGTGCCCGCGAACTGCACGGGGGCGGCCAGCGGCGGGCCGGTGTAGGTCAGGACGTCGGCGCGGGCCTCAAGCGCCGCGTTGTCCTGGGCGCCGGCATCGCGGCCCAGCCGGGGGCCGCCGAGCGACGGGGTCGGGTCGGCCGGGTCGTAGCGGATGACGTCCGGCTCGCCGCCGGCCGCCGGCTCGTCTGTCGAGAGGTTCCCGCCCGGCTGCAGGTGGTAGGTCGTCGGGACGATGCCGGGCGGCGGCCAGTGCGGATACTCCCGCCACCCGCCGCCCTCGCCGGTGACGTAGGCCCGGACGATCGGGTCCGGCGCTGGTCCGATGCCGCGGACCTGGGCGTCGAGGAAGGCGAGCGTCTCGGTCATGGTCGGCCCGGCGGCGTCGCGCGAGACGTGGAACCAGGGCCCGACGACGAGCCGGGGCGGGTTGCCCGCGTCGCGCAGGAGCTGGTAGCTCTCGATCTGCCAGGGCAGGAAGATGTCGTACCAGCCGGTCACCATCAGGACCGGCGCGGTGACGTTCGCGAGGGTGGGCCGGTGATCCTGCCGGGTCCAGTACTCGTCGTCCGGGCCGTGGGTCAGCCAGTCCTGGTAGAAGTCCACGTGGCGGCCGAGGACGGCGGTGTCCGACTCGGACAGCGGCAGGGTCGCCATCCCGCGCCGCAGCGCCGGTGAGCCGCCGCGCAGCTGGGCGAGCATCACCCGGGCCATCGCCAGGCCGCCCTGCCGCATGTTCGCCATCATCGACGACCATTCCAGGCTGTTGGCCAGGGAGAACGAGCCGCCGTCGTAGGTGGGCAACGCGAAGTGCGGCATCGTGATCGTCGGGACGATCGCGGCGAGCTGGGCCTCCTTCTCGCCGGCCACCGCCCACTGGGTGTAGCCGAGGTAGCTGGGGCCGATCGTCGCGATCGTCCCGCCGTACCAGGGCTGGCTCCGAATCCACTCCAGCGCCGCCAGCCCGTCGGCCTTCTCGTGCACCTGGGGCACGAACGGCCCGGCCGAGCCGGACGTGCCGCGACAGCTCTGGATGACCACCTGGTAGCCACGCTCGGCGAACAGCAGGCCCTGCCCGGCGCCGAACAGGGCGCCGCGACCGTACGGCGACCGGATGAGCAGGATCGGCGGAGGTGTGCGCTCACCGGTGTCCGAGCTGTCCCCGCTGTCGGCCGGGTAGTAGCGGTCGGCGAGCAGGATCTGCCCGTCCGCGCCTGGGATCTGGAGGCCCTTCTCGGCCTTGGCCCGGCCGCTGGCCGGCGGCAGACCGTACCGGTTGCCGATCATCCGGCTGGCGAGAGACATAGGCGCAAACCCCACAAACACTCATAGCGGCGCTGACCGGACCCACGGACGCCTGGCCCGACGGTGACCACGCCGGCGGGTTGCTCGCGGACCCCAGCTCGAACGTCGGCATCGGCCTCCGGCGCAGCGTAGCGGCACCACCCCAGGCCCGAACGTCGCTGGTTCCGCTGAGCGGAAGAGCCCTCGGCTCCGCGGCAAGGAGCCGACGCGCATTGACGACGGCCAGCCCTACCTCCCGTCGTCAGCCGGAGATCCGCGGCCCGGTCTGTGGTGTGACAGCTGCGCGCGGCGGTCTCCGCCTCAGGCCAGGATTCGCGACTTCTCACGCTCGTACTCGGCCTGGGTGATCTCACCCCGCTTACGGAGGTCGGCAAGCTTCGCCACCTCGTCGGAGACCGCACGAGGCTGCACAGCGGAAGGCCGGAAGCCCTGGTAATGGGCCGCGCGCTGCTTCGTCTCCTCGGCGGACCGCTCGCTCATACCGTCCCCGCGGACGGCCATGTAGCACAGGACTCCCACCAGCGGAAAGATGATCGTCCCGACCACCCAGCCGGCCTTGCCCCAGCCCGAAAGGTCCCGGCTACGGAATATGTCGGCCATCACGACGAAAAGGAGGCCCATCCAGATCGCGAACAGGCAGAACCAGAGCATCGTCAAGAACACACCGAGAAGTGGATAGTTCATCGGCTATTACACCTCCATGCCGCTTCGAGCGGCGCCCAACAGCGTCACTCCCCCGTCATTACCCAGAAGAGGTAAGGCTGACCGAAGCGTGACCACATGGGCCGTTGGCGGGACCGCGCAATGATCCGTGGGCCAAGGCGGCGGTCACCCCCTTGAGCGGCACTTTCCCCGCGACGGGCTAGCGGCGGCGGGCGGCGGGCATAGCGCCCGGGTGGAGCTGGTGCGACGGGGCGCGCCCGTGTCGGGCCGGGTTTCGGTGCGGGGCGCCTTCACGGTGCGCCGGCCGCCACCCGGGCGGGGGCGCCTTTCGCTGGTCAGCGCGCTGGCCACGGGGATTCCGCTGATCCTCGGGGAGGTGACGGGCCAGCTCGCTCTGGGGCTGACCGCCACCTTGGGGGCGGTGACCGCGATCTACTACCCGAGGTCCAGCTGGCGGTACCGGGCGCGGGCGCTGCCGGTCGTCGCGGTCGGTTCCGCCGCCGCGGGCACCATCGGGGCCATGGCCGGGGGCAACCCGTGGCGGACCGCCATCGCGGTCGCCGCCGTGGCGTTCGTCGCCACGGTGCTGTTCGCGGCCCTGCTCGCGCCCCCACCCGGCGCCGTGCCCATCGTGGTCGCCTGCGCCGTCGCCACCCAGCTTCCGCCAGGCATCGCGAACATCGGGACGCGTGCCGCACTCACGCTCGCCGGCGCGGCCTTCGCCTACTTACTCACGATGATCTGCGCCCACGGCGACCAGACCGGGCCAAGCAGGCGCGCAGTGGCCGAGGCCCTGAAAGCGCTCGCCGCCATGTCCGACACCGTCGGAACGAAACAGACCGAGGTCACCCGGCACGACGCCGAGCGGGAGATCCGGCGAGCCGAGGTGATCGTGGCCCGGGACCGCCCTGGCGGCGCGCTCGCCGCCATCGCCGCCCGGCTGCGCCGCGTCTTCACCCGGATCGTCGACTACGCGACCCTGACCGGGCGACGACCGCCGGCCAGCGTGGCCGGGCGGCTGCGGGAGTATGCCGCGGGCGTCGCCAACGGCCGTTACGACCTACGGCGAGGTTCTGGCGGGTGGCGTGGTCCTGGCCGGTGGCGTCGCCGCCCGCCGCAGCCGCCCGCGCGGCCGGACGGCGCCGGTACCGCCGCGCTGGCCACTGCCTGGGCCGGCGCCGCGGGGCGCGCCAACGTCCTGGCCGACCGCACCGAGGCACGGAGCCGCCCTGCGGGGCGGACCCGGACCTCGGCGCCGGCCAAGACCGCCGGGCCGGGGCCCCGCCACGGCCGGGCGGCGGCGCGGCACCGGCAGGACCACACGTCGTGGGCCTGGCACCGGCTCGCCGTGACGGTGGCCGACCTGGCCCGCCCCACCGGGGTACGGCCACTGGCGCCGATCATCGCACCGACCCGCGACCTGCTGGCGGACGGGCTGCGGCCGCGGTCACCGGCATGGCCGTGGGCGACGCGGTGTTGCCTCGCGACGGCCGCCGCGGCGCTGCTCGCGATCGCCGCCGGTGTCGACCGGCCGTACTGGGCCCCGGTCGCCGCCGCCTCGGTCCTGGAGGTGCGGACGGCCCGGGTAGCCGGGCAGCACACCGTGCAGCACCTGCTCGGCACCGCCCTGGGGGCACTCGTCGCCTTCGCGCTGCTGACCGTCCCGCTGCCCCTGTGGTCGCTGATCGTAGGCGTCATGGTCCTGCAGGCCGCGATCGAGCTGCTCAACCCGGCCAACGGCGGGTTCGGGGCGCTGCTGGTGATGCCGCTGACGATGCTCGTCGCCCAGGTCGCTGGTCCGGGCCAGTCGGCCGAGTCGATGCTGACCTCCCGGCTCGTCGACACGCTGCTCGGGCTGGTCGTCGGCCTGGCCGCCTCGCTGGTCCTGTGGCCACGGGTCGCCGGCCACCGGCTGCCGTACGCGCTGGGCGACTGCGTGGGCGCCATCGGCACCCTGCTGGCGAACCTCCTCGCGGAGGCTTCGGGCCCAGGCACTCCCCCGGCCACGCGGGCTACCCAGGGGCCCGACCGCGGCGGACGGGAGCAGCGGCGGGACCGGCGGGACCGGCGGCGCGGAGCGGACCGCCACCACGTCGAGGCGACCCTCGAATGGCTCTCCGAAATGCACGTCGAGGCCGACAACGAGCCAGGAGAGGCAGCACGGGCGACCTGGCCCACAGTGGTCGCCGCCCGCCGGCTCGGCTACCTCGTCCTGCTGGAACCGCCCGGGCTGCGCGATGCCCTGCCCGCCACCGCCGCCACCCCCGAAGGCATCCGGCTCCTGTTCGGCCAGCTCGCCGCTGGCATGCGCGGCGACGACCGGCCGCCGCCACCCGAGCCGGTGGGGCTGCCCCCGTTTCCGCCCCTACGGCGCGAGTTCGCGGCCCTCGTCGACTCCGCCCCCCACCGCTGAGCCGGCCTAGGCTGGCGGAGAGGCACGGGCCGAGCCATCCGCTCCCGCGGCCTCGGCGGCGGTGTCGCCCAGGAGCGGGCGCAGCCACTGGGCCGCGGGATCGGCGTCGATGAGCAGCGCCTTGGCCAGCAGGGTCATCGGAACCGCCAGCAGCGCCCCGAGCGGGCCGAGAACGTATGCCCAGAACACCACCGACAAGAAGGTCAACGTGGCGGACAGCCGCACCACGTTGCCGACGATCTTCGGCTGGATGAACGACTGCACCACCATGTTGACCAAGGAGTAGACGACCACGACCCAGAGCATCCGAATCACGCCGCCCTCGAGCAGGCCGAGCAGCGCCGGCGGGATCAGGCCCACCACGAACCCGATGTTGGGGATGTAGTTGGTGATGAAGGACAAGAGCCCCCACAACAGCGGTAGCGGGATCGCCAGCCACTGCAGCGAAAGCACGTCGAGCGCGGCGACGACCAGCCCGAAGAGCGAGGAGACGGCCAGGTAACGGCGGGTGTTGCGGGCGAAATCCCGCAAGGCCGCCGCCAGGAGCGGCCGTGAGCCGGCGACCACGTCAAGCCTGCGCGCGAAGGACTCTCCGTCGATCGCCAGGAAGAAGACCAGCGTCACGAGGAAAACGAGGCTGGACCCCACCGAGGCCAGCCCGGAGAGAATCTTGCGCAGCACGCCGGCCAGCTTGGACAGGTCGAGCCGGCCGACCGCGGCGCTGGCCTGTTGCGGCTGGACACCGAGGTCCTCCAGCCACCGCGAGCCCTGGTCCAGCAGTTGCTCGAACTGCGGGCGGTAGTCCGGCAGCAATGTGATCAGCCGGGCGGCCGACGCGACCAGGGCGACCAGGAGGCCCGCCAGGATCGCGTAGATCGTCGCCATCACCACGACGACGCCGATCCACCCGGGCACCCCGTGCCGGCGCAGCCACGCCTGCAGGGGGTGCACGGTGACGACGAGGACCAACGCCAGGAACGCCGGGCCGAGCGTGTCCCGGAAGGCCCGGGCTCCGCCCGTCGCGACGGCCACCGAGGCCAGTCCCAGCAGGATCACCAGCGGGCGGGCCAACGATCCTTTCGGGGTACCGGTAGAAGACATCCGCACCGCGTTCCCGGCCTTCCGAGAGCCAGAGAAAGGACTGTTAGTCGCCGGCGAGAAACATCGCGATGCCGCTGGCCAGGAAGTATAGCCCGCTGACCACGGAAACCAGGAGGACGACATCCCATCCGTGGCGGTTCATCCAGGTGTCATAGCCGCCGATGATCTGCCCGGTCCGTCGCGGCGCGAGCAGAACGTGCGGATAGATACCGGCGGCGGCCAGCGGCAGGGCGCCGGTCATCGTCCACTCCTGCGCCGGGGCTCCGGCCCGCGCCGATCTTCAGTGTGGAACGATCTCATCGGAGCGCCGGAGCTCTTTCTCGGAACTGCCCGCACAGATCTGGTGCACGTGACTCACGTCCGGCGTGATGGCGGCGGTCACCGGCGACATCACCGATCGACGCGCTGGCAGGTCAGCCGCAGTGGGACCAGCCACTCGTCCAGGAGACGCTGCCGAGGCTGCCGCCCCACTTCACGCAGATGGCCTTCGCATACGTCTTCACCGGCCCGGCGTAGTACTGGTAGGAGCCCGAATCGGCCACCTTCGAAGATCCGTTCTGCGCCTGCACCGAGGCCGACATGGCCTGAGCCGTGCCCACGCCCGCGCCAGACTTCATCGTCACCACGCAGTTGGTGCTGCCGTTGTACATCAGCACGATCGTCACCGTCGTGGAGCCGCTGGTCAGGGTGTGTCTGTCAACCTGCGAATAGCCGGAACCACACACCTGGGCTGCTGTGTAGGGGTTCTTCTTCGCGGTGCTGGCCGGGGGGGCCGCCGGCGCGGTGGTGTGCGCGGTGGTGGTCCCGGAGCCGGTGGTGGTCGAGCCAGAACCGGTACCCGATGGCCGCGGACGAACTCGTGTCGGACCCGCCGGGGCTGGATCCCGAAGCACCCCCGACGCCGGCGGCGGGTACCGTCCCCGCGCCGCCGGTCCCGGCCTCGCCGGCCACTGGGCCCGTCGCTGCGGGGACCTGACCGGCGGGGCCTGATGCCCCCGTGCCTCGGACGGGGTCGGCGGCAGCGGACCGCGCGCGGGCGTCGGAGTCCTTCGCCACCTCGAACGCGGTCCGCCGGTCCGAGGTTTCGGCAGTGTGGTGCGAGCGGCGCGGTGTATCTCCGCTCGGGCGTGACGTGGTGACGTTCCTCAACAGGCGCGGCAACCGGCTCGGCCTGTCCTTTGTGCCGACGCGGACCGAGGGGCTCCTTCGGCGCTCACCGGTTATCTCCGGAGATCGCGGCGATGACACGTTCGACGGTGTCCCGCTTCTCGCCGATGGGAGCGACATAGTCGATCGCGGCCCGGGCGGCGGGCTCGCCGAGGGTGCGCGCGATGACCCAGGCGGCGAGGTACTGCGAGGCGAGGCAGCCGCCGGCGGTGGCGAGGTTGCCGACGGAGTGGAACGGCTTGTCCAGCACCCTCACTCCGCACGCCTCGACGAACGGGCGGCTGGTCGCGTCCGTGCACGCGGGGGCGCCCGCGAGCAGGCCGAGCCGGGCCAGGACCAGGGCGCCCGAGCACTGCGAGCCGATCAGCTGCCGGCCCGGGTCCAGCGACAGCGACGCGATCAGGCTCTCGTCACGGACGATGTCGCGGGTGCGGACACCGCTGCCGACCAGCACGACGTCGGCCTGCGCGGCGAAGTCCAGCGGGCGCTGACCGGTCACCTCGACGCCGTTCATCGAGGTGACCACCGGAGTAGGCGTGGTGAGATAGGCCGTCAGACCGCCACGGCGGCACCGGTTGATGATCGCGGCGGCGATGAAGCTGTCCAGCTCGTTGAAGCCGTCGAACGTCAGGACGGCGACCGTGAACGCTGGCCGCGCGGAAAGCGATGAGGCACCGTTACCAGTAGCGCTGTTCTCAGCTGTCACGGAAAACGATAACACTGGCTCGGCGGGCGGTGGTGGGCGATGAAGGGGCTGCTGTCGCGGCTGTCGGCGCTGGACGCCGACGCCGAGAGCGCGGTCCGCGTCATCGCCTATTTCGACGCGCTGGTGGCCGCCCGCGCCGACGCCGCCACGCTGGTCCGCGCGGCCGCGACGCTCGCGGAGTGCGGCGCGGGGCTGGAGACGCTGGGCGGCAGCCCGCCTCCACTCACGTACCAGAGAAAGAGGGGGGCACCATTCACGACTGGAACGCCTTCTGCCTCTACGGCAGCCACACCGTCGACATCAACGACCGCGAGAACGTCGTCTCCGGCGCCGACAACTGCCAGCGACGTCCGTGGAAGAGCCGGCTTGACCTTGACCCAGGGTCAAGGTTCCACCATCGCCACATGACCACTAACGACCCCGCGATCGAGGTCGCCGGGCTCACCAAGTCCTACGGCGACCACGCCGTGCTGGACGGCGTCGACCTGACCGTCCCGGCGGGCACCGTCTACGCGCTCCTCGGCCCCAACGGCGCCGGCAAGACGACCATCGTCAACATCCTGGCGACCCTGCTGACCCCCGATGACGGCGAGATCCGCGTCGCCGGCTTCGACGTGCGGCGCGAGCCGGCCGGGGTGCGCGCCGCGATCGGTGTCACCGGGCAGTTCTCGGCGATCGACGAGCTCCTCACCGGAGCTGAGAACCTCCGGCTGATGGCCGACCTGGCGCACCTGGACCGGGCGGCCACGACCACCGCCGTGACCGTGATGCTGGAGCGCTTCGACCTCGTCGACGCGGCCGACCGGCGGGCGCAGGCCTATTCGGGCGGCATGAAGCGGCGGCTGGACCTCGCGATGACGCTCATCGCCCGGCCCCAGCTGATCTTCCTCGACGAGCCGACGACCGGCCTCGACCCGCGCAGCCGGCGCGACCTGTGGGCCATCGTGCGCGAGCAGGTCGCCGACGGCGTGACGGTGCTGCTGACGACGCAGTACCTCGACGAGGCCGACCAGCTGGCCGACCGCATAGGAGTGCTCGACGGCGGCCGGCTGGTCGCCGAGGGCACGGCCGCCCAGCTGAAGCGGCGAGTGCCCGGCGGGCACGTGTCGGTGCAGTTCACCGACGCCGCGGGGCTGGCCGCGGCAGCGGCGACCTACCCGGAGGCGAGGTCCGACATCAGCGCGCTCACCCTGCAGATACCGGGCGACGGCAGCGTCGCCGCGCTGCGCCGCGTCCTTGGCGGCCTCGACGACGACCGCGTCGCCGGCCTGACGGTCGAGTCCGCGGACCTCGACGACGTGTTTCTCGCTCTTACCGGCCACGCGGCGCAGGCGCCCGCCTCCGAGGAGGTCTCCGCGTGAGCACCACCTACACCGTTCGCGACTCGGCGACGATGCTACGGCGCAACCTGCTGCACATCCGCCGCTACCCATCGCTGTCGATCATGCTGATCGCGCAGCCGGTCCTGTTCCTGCTGCTGTTCGTCTACGTGTTCGGCGGGACCCTGGGCGCCGGCCTGCCGGGCCACCAGGGCGGCGGCCGCGGCGACTACCTCGTCTTCATCACGCCCGGCATCCTGATCATGACCGTCGCCAGCGTCGCGCTCGGCACCGCGATCTCGACCGCGACCGACATGACCACCGGGATCATCTCCCGGTTCCGCACCATGAACATCGCCCGGGCGTCGGTGCTCACCGGCCACGTGCTGGGTGCCGTCCTCAAGACCTGTTTCGCCGTGGTGGTCGTGACGGCGTTCGCGTTCCTGCTCGGGTTCCGCTCCGGCGCGAGCCCGCTGGACTGGCTCGGCGCGGTCGGCCTGCTGGTCCTCATCGCGTTCTCCCTCACCTGGCTGACCGTCGGCATGGGCCTGGCCGCGGACAGCGTCGAGACGGCCAGCAACACCCCGCTGTTCCTGGTCATGCTGCCGTTCATCAGCAGCGGCTTCGTGCCGACCGACGCGATGCCGGTCGGCCTGCGCCAGTTCGCGCGGTACCAGCCGTTCACACCGATGATCAACACCCTGCGCGCGCTCGTCACGGGCACCCCGACGGGCTCCGACCTGTGGCTGGCGGTCGGCTGGTGCGCCCTGATCGCGCTGCTGGGCTACCTCTGGTCCCGTCGGCTGTTCCTGCGCGTTCCCGCGAAATAGGAGACGGGCGCGATGCTCACGATCAGCCAGCTGGCGTCGTACGCCGATGTCACCGTGCGCGCGGTGCGGCACTACCACGCCAAGGGCCTCCTGCCGGAGCCGGAGCGCGACCGCTCCGGCTACCGGCGCTACGGCGCCCAGGCCGTCGTCGAGCTGATCAGGATCCGGACGCTCGCCGAGGCCGGCGTTCCGCTCGCCCGGGTCCGCGAGCTGCTGGCCGCGGACGAGGCGCAGTTCGCCGCCGCCGTCGCCGACATCGACCGGCGCCTGCGCGCGGAGATCCGGGAGCGGCAGCGCCACCGCGAGCGGATCGCGCAGCTGGCCGCCGGAGACAGCCTGGCCCTGCCGCCGGACGCGGTGGCCTACCTCGGCCGGCTGCGCGAGCTCGGGCTGCCGCAACTGATGATCGAGGGCGAGCGGGACTCCTGGATCCTGGTCGCCGCCCAGCTCCCGGAGCACATGCCGTTCTACATGACGGCGAAGCAGCAGCAGCTCGACGACCCGGCGACGCTCCAGCTCTACCGCGATCTCGGCGAAGCCATCGCCTGGGAGGCGGACGACCCGCGAGTGGCGGCCCTGTGTGACCGGCTGGTGGCCCTCATCGAGGCCGAGGTCAAGGAAGGGGAGAACCAGGCCGACGGGTCGCCGGACCACGCCGACGTGATGCCCGACGAGCTCGCGGAGCTGCTCGACTCGGTCTTCCTCGACTCGCTGCCGATCGCCCGTCGACTCATGAGGCTGCTCGAGGAACGCGGCTGGCGCGGCTGGACGAAGCTCGAACGGATCCCGTCCGGCTAGAGCCGCCGTCGCTGGTCCCGGTCGTCAGGACGCCGGATCGGGTTGGTCAGTGTTGCGCGATCTCGGCGGTGGCGGCCCAGCTGGCGAGGAGCTTGAGGCCGTCCGCGGCCGGGGAACCGGGATCGCTTCGGTGCCGGGTACACGAGGGGGCGCGGCCGGGGTGTGAAGGAAACTCCATCGCCTCGAAGGTGCGGTCCAGGGGGCCGAATCGCGGGGTGGCGGAGTCCCTTGTGGCCGGTGCGGTGGAAGCGGACGTTATGGGCGGCCCAGCGGATGCGGAACTCGGCGCTACGGGCGGCGCGGCCGGACCGCCGCTCCCGGGATGGTCTACGGTGGCGAGGCCGGCGAGACGGTATGTCCTGGGGAGTGCGCTTGACAACGAACGCCGTGCCTGAGCCTGCCAAGGCCCAGGCGCCCTTCCTCGACACGACCGTGCCGCACTCCGCGCGGGTGTGGAACTACTGGCTGGGCGGCAAGGACAACTACCCCGCCGACCGGGCCGTGGGCGAGCAGGTCCGTGAGGTCTACCCGGAGATCATCGACGTCGCACGCGAGTCCCGGGGCTTCCTCGCCCGCGCGGTGCGCTTCCTCGCCGAAGACGCGGGCATCCGCCAGTTCCTGGATATCGGCACCGGTCTGCCCACAGCGGGCAACACCCACGAGGTGGCCCAGGAAATCGCTCCCGAAGCCCGCGTCGTCTACGTCGACCGGGACCCGTTGGTCCTCGTCCACGCCCGTGCCCTGCTGACCAGTACGCCCCAGGGCGTGACCGCCTATGTCGACGCCGACGTCCGCGACCCCAGGGCGATCCTCGCCGCCGCCGGCGATGTCCTGGACTTCACCCAGCCGGTCGGGCTGATGATGCTCGGCGTCCTGGGGAACGTCGCCGACGTCGACGAGGCGGGCCAGATCGTCAGCAGGCTGGTCGACGCGATCCCGCCGGGCAGCTACGTGGTCATCAACGACGGCACCATCGCCGACGCCGAGGCCGCCCGAGGAGCGATGGAGGCGGCCCGGCGGCGCAAGGATGCCGGTGACCCGTACTACCCGCGCACGCCCGAGCAGATCGCCAGGTACGTCGACGGGCTGGAGCTCGTCGAGCCCGGGGTGGTCTCCACCCCGCTGTGGCGGCCCGAGCCTGGCGTGAGCCCGCGGCCCATCGGCAGCCACGGAGTGGTCGCCCGCAAGAAGTAGGTCACCGCCACGGGCCGTCGCGTGCCGGACGGGCGCCTTTACCGCACGGGTTGGACCTGTCAGCGTGGAGTCGTGCGGGCGCTGATCAGGTACTGCGCGACGCCGGCCGGCCGTGTCGCCTATTCGACAACGGGTTCGGGACCGGCGCTGCTGTGCGACTCGGGCTGGATCACCCATCTGCGCGGGCAGCTGGACCTGTTCTCCTTCGGTGCGTTCGTCGAAGGCCTGGCCCGGCATTTCACCGTGACCCGGTTCGACAAGCCCGGCTGCGGGCTGTCGGACCGGGACGGCGCGGACCTGTCGTTCGACGGGCAGGTGGCCGCGGCGCTGGCGGTCGCCGACGCGGTGGGCGCGGACCGGTTCCGGCTGTTCGGGGCCTCGCAGGGAGGTCAGCTCGCCGTCGCGATCGCGGCGCGGTACCCGGAACGGGCCGAGGCGCTCGCGGTCTACGGGATGTGCGCCGACGGCCGGGAGCTGGCGCCCGCCGACGTCCGAAGGTCGGTCGTGGCGCTGGTGCGGGCGCACTGGGGCATGGGCCTGCAGGCGCTGGCCAGCGCGTTCGTCACCGAACCCACGGCCGACGACCTAGCGGCGTTCACCCGCTTCCAGCGGGAGAGCTCCTCGGCCGCGGTGGCCGCCGAGCTGCTGGAGGTCTACTACGACACGGACATCCGGGACCTGCTCGCGACGGTCCGGGCACCGACCGCCGTCCTGCACCGCGAGGACGACAGGGGCACCAGATTCGACCTGGGACGCGCGGTCGCCGCGGGTATCCCCGGAGCGGTCCTGATCCCGCTGCCAGGCTCCAGCCATCTCTACTACCACGGCGACTGGGAGGCGGTCCTGGCCGCGGTGGCCGGTTTCCTGGGCCAGCCGTCGCGCCGGGGACAACGGCTGACCGACCGCGAGTTCGAGGTGGCCGAGCTGGTCACCGAGGGCCTCACCAACCATGCCATCGCGAGCCGGCTGGCCGTCGCGCCGCGGACGGTCGAGACGCACGTGGAGAACATCCGGCGCAAGCTGCGGGTGAGCTCCCGAGCCCAGATCGCGGCCTGGACCACCGAAGAGCGGCTGCGCCAGCCCTCCTGAGGATCGGTTGAACACCCGAGGCCGGCGGCCGCAGCCCACGGCGGCGCGAGGGGCCGAATGGCGCCGAGTCGGTGGTTCACCCGATGGCCGGCCCGAGGCGTCGGTCCTAGCGTCAGTCCCATGTCAAGCACATCGAGGCAAACGCCTCTCCCGGAGGCTGGCGCACAGCCGTCGCATCCGCTGCTCGGACGGGAGGACGCGTCATGACGGCGCGGCGTGGCGTCGGGCTGACGCCCATGGAGACCCGGCGGGACGTCATCGTCGAGGCCGCGGTGCTGGCCGAACGGCTGGGCTACGAGACCTTCGCGGTACCCGAGGGCTGGGGGCTGGACTCCACCCCCATCGTCACCGAGATCGCGCTGCGCACCACCCGCATCCAGCTCGCGTCGGGGGTCCTGTCGGTCTGGGGGCGTACCCCGGGAACGCTGGCGATGACCGCCGCGACGCTGCACCAGGTCTGCGCGGGGCGGTACGTGCTGGGCCTCGGGACCAGCACCCAGGCGCTGGTCGAGGGCTTTCACGACACCCCGTTCGAGCATCCGGCCGCCAGGCTGCGCGACGTCGTCACCCAGGTCCGCGGGCTGCTCGCCGGCGAGCCGGCGCGGCCGCGCCGCGTCCCGGGCGCGCACCCGCTGCGGCTCGGCCAGGCGCCCACTCCCGAGGTGCCCATCTACCTCGGGGCGCTCGGCCCGCTGACGACCCGGGTAGCGGCCGAGCTCGCCGACGGCTGGATTCCCGCGCTGATGGCCCGGGACCACCTCGCCACCGCGGCGGCGCGGCTCAACCAGCTACGCGAGACCCTCGCTCCCGATCGGGCACCCCTCACCGTCGCGGCCGGGCCCATCACAGTCGCCGACGAGAACCCCGACACCGCGCGGGACATCGCCACCGCCTGCGCCGCCTGGTACCTCACCGCGATGGGTGGCGTCTACGCCCAGTCGGTGTCCGGACAGGGCTACGCCACCGAGGTCAGCGCCATCGTCGCCGCCAACCCGCGGCCGAGCCCGCGGCGCGGGACCGTCCCACCCGCCGCCCGGCCCGTGCTCGACCAGCTCGCCGCCTACGGAACCGGCGACCAGGTCAGCGAGCAGCTCAGCGCGTGGGACGAGGCAGCCGACATCGTCACGATCCTGCTGCCGCCCGGCCTGCCGTGGCCCCTGATCGAGGCAACCCTCGTCGCCGCGGCGCCGCCAGCCCGCCCGGACCCGGTCCTGACGCACACAGGTCCGGCCGGGTCAGCCGCGTTGGAGCGGTGATGGGGTTCTACGACGACCGGGTGCTGCCCCGTCTCACCGATGTCGCCCTCGGCAGGCCGATGGAGGAGGTAAGGGCGCGCGTCACGGCGGGGCTCTCCGGCGAGGTCCTGGAAGTCGGTTTCGGGTCGGGGCGCAACATTCCGCATCTTCCCGCTGGCGTCACGCGGCTGCTCGCGGTCGAGCCCGCCGCCGGCGGACGCGCGCTGGCCGCGCCGCGCATCGCGTCCGCACCCTTCGCGGTCGAGTTCGTCGGCGACGACGGCCAGGCGCTGCCCCTCGCGGACGAGTCGGTCGACCACGTCCTCACGACCTGGACGCTGTGCACGATCCCGGACGTCGCTCAGGCGCTGCGCGAGATCCACCGCGTGCTGCGACCGGGCGGCACCCTGCACTTCACCGAGCACGGCCGCTCGCCCAGACCCGCGGCCGCCCGCTGGCAGGACCGGCTCACCCCCGCCTGGAGCCGGCTGGTCGGCGGCTGCCAGCTCAACCGCCAGATCGACAATCTCATCGAGCAATCTGGACTTACGCTGAAATCCGCCCAGACGTACCCCATGAGCCGGACGGCTCTGATTGGCTTCGCCTACGAGGGCGTCGCGGCGAAACCGGGCTGACAGATCAGAGCGGGGGGCGCGGCAACCACCCAGACGGGTCCGCGGGACCATCAGGTCCGCTCGATCCCGCTGCCGGCCGCCAGCACGGGCAGCATCAGCTGACAGGAGCAGCCCGTGGATGCGGACGCCAACGGGGCCCTGGCTCCCCCCGGCCTCGGAGTCCTGCTGCGCGAGTGGGGCCGGATCGGCTGCCTCGGTTTCGGCGGACCACCGACCCACATCGCGATGTTCCGCGACCTGTGCGTCGAGCGGCGTGCCTGGATCACGCCGCACGAGTTCGAGGACGCGATCGCCGCGTGCAACCTGCTGCCCGGCCCGGCGTCGACCCAGCTGTCGATCTACTGCGCGTGGCGGCTGCGCGGGCGGGCGGGCGCGGTCATCGGCGGCCTCGCGTTCATCCTGCCCGGGCTGGCCGTCGTCCTCGCGCTGTCCGCGCTGTTCCTGGCCGGCTCGCCGCCCCGCTGGGTGCGTGCCGCCGGCGCGGGTGCCGGCTGCGCGGTCGCCGCCGTCGCCGTGCACGCCGCCGCCGGTCTCCTGCCTGCCAGCTGGCAGCGTGCCCAGAAGGTGAGCCGGCTGCGCTGGCCGCTCTACCTCGCCGCTGGCGTCGTCGGCGCCGCCACGCTCGGCCCGTGGCTTGTGCTGCTCCTCATCGGCTGTGGCCTGGTCGAGCTGGCTGTCCGCCGGCCCTGGTCAGGAGCTGGCGGCCGGCGGCCGGCGATGGCGATGGCGCCGGCGCTGGTGGCGGGTGGCGTCGCCAGCGGTGGGCTGCTCGCGGTCGGGTGGGTCGCGCTGAAGGTCGGCCTGCTGTCCTATGGCGGCGGCTTCGTGATCATCCCTCTCATGCAGGCAGACGCGGTGGACCGCTACCACTGGATGAGCGCCGGCCAGTTCCTCACCGCCGTCTCGCTCGGCCAGATCACCCCCGGCCCCGTCGTGCACACCGTCGCCGCCGTGGGCTACGCCGCGGCCGGCGTCGGTGGCGGGCTGCTGGCCGCCGCGGCCGCGTTCACGCCCTCGTTCCTGTTCATCGCCATCGGCGGGCCCCACTTCGACCGGCTACGCGCCAGCCCAGCGGCGCGTAGCTTCCTCGACGGCACCGCCCCCGCGGCCGTCGGCGCGATTCTCGGCTCGGCCATCCCGCTCGCCCGGGCCCTGCACGAACCCTGGCAGTACGCCACCCTCGGCGGCGCCGTGCTGCTGCTCGTCGTGGCGCGACGCGGGGTGGTCCTCACGCTGCTCGCCGCCGCGGCGGTCGGTGTTCTCGTCGTCGCCGCGGGCGGGCCACTGCCGACCTGACCAAGATCCGGCACTGGCTGGACGGCCTGTTCGCGGGCCTGATCGCGCGGCGGTGCCCACAGCCCGCGGTGCCGCCGACACCCGCGACGCTGGCCAGCTCAGCGGCGGTCAGGCCGTGGTCGCCGACCCGTTGGGGGCGGTGACCTCGGCCCCTGGCAGCTTTCTCCCGCGGCCGCGGCTGCCGATGCTCGCGCTCCTGCGCCACACGGACGCCGACCAGCGCGCTCGCGACCGTCGGGCTGTGCGTCACGACGGTGGCCCCGAGCTTTCGGTGCGGCCGCGCGGGCGTGGCCGCCTCAGGTGCTCGGCCGGTCCTCCGCCGCGGTGGGCGAAGAAACCGCTGGCGACCGGCTGTCCGAGGCGGGCAGAACGGGCAGGTAGAGGCGGGAACCGGCGGCGGTGAACTCGGCGGCTTTGGCGCGCAGACCTGCTTCGACTGCGTCGTCGGGGTCGAGGCCTTGCGTCGCCGCCTGGCGGCGGACGTCGTGGCTGATCTTCATCGAGCAGAAGTGGGGGCCGCACATCGAACAAAAGTGGGCGGACTTCGCCGGCGCGGCCGGCAGCGTCTCGTCGTGGAAGGCCTGTGCGGTCTCCGGGTCGAGGGCCAGGTGGAACTGGTCGGTCCAGCGGAAGTCGAAGCGGGCGGCGGACAGGGCGTCGTCCCAGGCCTGCGCGCCAGGATGCCCCTTGGCGAGGTCGGCGGCGTGCGCGGCGATCTTGTAGGCGATGACGCCGGCCTTGACGTCGTCTCGGTCCGGCAGGCCCAGATGCTCCTTGGGGGTGACGTAGCAGAGCATCGCGGTGCCATGCCAGCCGATCAGCGCGGCGCCGATGGCTGAGGTGATGTGGTCGTAGCCAGGCGCGATGTCGGTGGTCAGCGGCCCGAGCGTGTAGAACGGCGCGTCGTGGCACAGCTCGCGCTGGAGGTCGACATTCTCTTTGATCTTGTTGAGGGGGACGTGCCCGGGCCCCTCGATCATGACTTGGACGTCGTGCTCCCAGGCGATCGTCGTCAGCTCGCCGAGGGTCGCCAGCTCGGCGAGCTGGGCGGCGTCGTTCGCGTCGGCGATCGAGCCGGGCCGTAGCCCGTCGCCCAGCGAGAAGGTGACGTCGTACGCGCGCAGGATCTCGCACAGCTCGGCGAAGTGGGCGTAGAGGAAGTTCTCCTCGTGATGCGCGAGGCACCAGGCCGCCAGGATCGACCCGCCACGAGAGACGATCCCCGTGCGTCGGTCCGCCGTCAGCGGGATGTGGCGCAGCAGCACGCCGGCATGGACCGTCATGTAGTCGACGCCCTGCTGGGCCTGCTCGATCACCGTGTCGCGGTACAGCTCCCAGGTCAGGTCCTCCGCACGCCCGCCGGCCTTCTCCAGGGCCTCGTAGATCGGCACGGTCCCGACCGGCACCGGTGAGCTCCGCAGGATCCACTCCCGGGTGAGGTGGATGTCGCGGCCGGTGGAGAGGTCCATGACAGTGTCCGCGCCCCAGCGGGTCGCCCACACCAGCTTCTCCACCTCCTCCTCGACGGAGGAGACGACCACCGAGTTGCCGATGTTGGCGTTGATCTTCACCAGGAAGTCGCGGCCGATCGCCATCGGCTCCGACTCAGGATGGTTGACATTCGCCGGTAGAACCGCCCGGCCGGCGGCGATCTCCGCGCGGACGAAGGCGGGGTCAAGTCCCTCGCGCACGGCGACGAACTCCATCTCCCGGGTGACCACGCCACGGCGTGCGTAGGCCAGCTGGGTGACGGCCCGGCCGGGCAGGGCCCGTCGCGGCGGACTAGTTCCGGCGAGGAGGCCATCCGCGCCCGTCCGGCCGTCATCCTCGGACGGCGCCGGCCCGGCCGGCCGCTGCCCGGCGTCGACCGGCCCCGGGATCCCGGCCGTGTCGCCGCGGGCCTCGATCCACGGGTCGCGCGCGGGGGCGAGGCCACGCCGCACGTCGACGGAGACGTCGGGATCGGTGTAAGGACCTGAGGTGTCGTAGAGAACCACCGAGTCGCCGTTGGACAGCGCCACCTGCCGCATCGGGACCCGGAGCCGCCCGTCGGGTCCGGTCAGGTAGGTCCGCCGGCTTCCCGGAAAGGGAAGGGACACGGGGCTGGGGTGAGCGGAACGCTCCATGAGAACTGCTCCCTACGCCGGCATTACCCGGACAGGTTCATGCGGTCGGCGACCCCGGGCCCAGAAACCCAGCCGCCCTCTCAGCCTCCTGAGGTGGAAGCTCCCGCGTCGGTGCCCGGAGGTGCCCGGGCACGTGCCACAGCCCATCGGCTCCGACCGAGGTCGGCGGCGAATGCGGCCCGTGGCTTACGAGGACGTTACGACAGATCTGACGCCGCCGCGTCCCAAAGCCTGATGCCGACGGCGTTCGATGACGCGTCCCAGGGGGCACTGCTGGGCGCCTCATCGGGCCAGCCGCTCCCGCGGAGTGGGTTTGGTCGATGCCGTGAGCGCATCGGGTCTGGTGCGCCGATACTTTCCAGGACAAGGTCGTGACCGAGACGCGCCCGGCCGGCGCCACCCGCTCGGCGGTTCGCGTGCGCCTGGGCACGCGGTCGGCGACGACCGACCTGGACGAGGCGGCGAATCCACGTGAGCAGTACTTCCGGCGATCCCCAGTGGGCCGGTCAACCAGCCGGCTGGGACTGGGCACCGCCCCCGCAGGGGCCGGCCGGCGGCGCACCGTCGCCGTCCGGCCCGCCGCCGGCGACCGGCCCGACCGCCCCGATGGCGGGTCCCGCCGCGTTCCAGCCGGCCACCGTGCCTCCCGTCACGGGCCCGCCAACGGCCCCGCCGCCGGGCGGAGCGCCGTGGGGCGGTGGCGCGCCGATGCCCGCGCACTACGCGCAGGTACGCGGGCGCATCGTGTTCGACAGCGCGTGGTGCCCCCTGCGGGAGGGCCGGACCAGCGGCTTCTCGATGATGGGAACGCGCCAGCTCCTGCTCACCGACCTCCCGGCGGTCTACGTGCAGGACAGCGGCGGCCTGAGCACCGCGGTGCTCAGCGCGCTGGAGCCGGCCTTCGACCCCGCCGCGACGGTAGAGCTCGTCGAGGGCGGCACCCGGCTCGCTGTCGACGTCGCGTTCCCGGACGGGCGGAGCTACCAGGCGGCGACCGTCACGCCGTTACCGCCGGAGCTCCAGAACGCGCTCACCGGACTGGCGGGCCGGCTGCTGCCGGACGCGCGGACGGCGGCGTTCGTCAGCCCGTGCGCGATGTCCGTCACGCCGCACTACGAGCAGGACACGGCGGCGGACGTCACAGTCAGGACCACCCCGGCTCCCGGCGCGCCGCCGCCCGGCGCCGGCGTGCTCTCCACGGCCAGCGTCAAGGGGGCCGCGGCCTGGGTCGCGGCCGCCGCCCGCGGCACCGCGACCGGCGGCGGCCAGGGGCCGGCGGGCGCTGCGGGCGATCCCGACGGGGAGCTCACCGCCTACGTCGTGGTGAAGGACGGCCGGCTGGAGCTGCGCTCGCGGGGGCGCGCGATCATCGACTGGCCGCTCAACCGCGTCGCTGTCGAGCAGGCGGGTCCCACCAGCGCGACGGTGCGGGGCGGCGCCGTGCTCGACGGACGGTTTCTCACCGGCGTGACGGTGCACCTGGCCGCCCCGCCGGTGCTCGCCGCCTTTGTGGCCATCGCGCGGGCCGAACGACGCGAGGCCGAGTCGGCGGCCATCGGCACGTCCGCGCCGGTCTGGGCGAGCGGGCTGGGCGGCGACGCGGCCCGGGCCCGGGCGGACTGCGTGCTCAGCGACACCGTGCTCGAACTGCAGCCGCGGGAGAGCGCCACGAAGCTGTCCCGGTTCGACCTGTCCGACTCCCGGCTGCGGATGGCCGGTTCGGCGCAGCGGTTCGTCATCTTCGACCCGGAGCACGGCCCCGTCGTCGTCGAAAGCGACTCGGAGGCGTTCGGCGCGCGGGTGGCTGCTCATCCCGGCGTCCGGGGCGCCGCCGAGCGAACGCTCGCCGCCGGCCCCTACCCGGCCGAACTGGCCGACGGAGGGCCGGTAGCCTGCGCGGTCGCGGCCGGCACACTGCGGGTGAAGGGCCCCGGCGTCGACCGGCGGGTGCCGCTGCGGCAGATCCGCTCCGTCGAGGGCGCCTCCGGCGAGACCCGCGCCAGCCTGCGGGTGGCGGACCCGGGCGGGGACGTCACGGTCGTCGGCCAGCTGGAGCTCGTCCGCGCGCTGCACACGGACATCGCCGCCGGCAACTACGCTGCCGAGGACCCGCGCCACCTGCCCGACATGCTGCGAGCGGCCGCGGGCCTGGAGGACGACTACTTCCTCTATACGATCTTCGGGCCGTTCTACGAGCTGCACGCGGCCCTGCTCGGTGACGCGGCCGCGGGCGGCCTGGCCGCGCCGGTGGAGCTGCCGGCCGACGACGAGGGTCGGCTGCGCACCGCCGCGGCCCTGTCGGAGGGGCTCGACGAGCTGCGGCGCCACCTCGACCAGGTCGGCTCGGTCCTGCCCGCCTTCATTCGCCATCGCGACGGGCTGCTGCTGGCCCCGGTCACCGACGGGCGGCCGGAGCCGGAATGGCTGAAGACGCAGGAGGCCCGGCTGCGGACGGCGCTCGCCCCGGCGCAGCGCGCGGCGGCGGAGACCGGGGCGCTGTCGGCCCAGGTGCAGCGTCTGATGGACCTCGACCCGTCCGCGCTGCCGAAGGCCAACTACGCGGGCGCCGCGGTCGCGCTCGGCGCGGCGCTGCTGAACCCGGTGTTCCTCGTCTCCGGCGCGACGCAGGCGTTCAACCAGTACAACCAGCGCGCGCAGCGGTCGGCGCTGATGAGCACGCAGGCGGCGAGCGGCTGGGCGAGCGCCCTCGACCGGTGGAACACGCTGGTCACCACGACGCTGCCGGTACTCGGCTACGTGCTCACCGAGAACCTGTTCGCGCTGCGCTGGGAGACCGCCCGCCAGCTCGCCGAAGAGCTGCGGCGCGCCGCGCCGGCCGCCCGCGGGCCAGCGATGGGTGGCGTGGCCCGTCGGCTCGCCCAGCTTGACGTGATGCGCCGCTACCCGGCGACGACGGGTATCCGGCTCACCCGCGGCGAGATCACGCACCATCTTCGCGTCGCACGCGACTCGGTCAGCACGCCTCGGTTCGTCGACTTCTGATTCCCCTACCGGAGCCGCGCGGGAGCCACGATGTCCATCTTCGCGAGCCAGTTCGACCGCGCTCGGGTCTACACGGGCCTGTACACCGGGCCGCCGGACGACACGACCTGGCGCACGCCGCGCGGCGCCGCCGACGGCGGCGGCTTCCGGGCCGCGACCATGGTTGCCGCGATGGCCGCGGGTGGGCTGGTCGCCGGCCTGGCCGCGACGGCGGCCATCGACGCGTTCTTCGACGGCGACTGGGGCGGGAGCCCCCATCCGGACGGCCATCCTGCTCCCGTGGCGGACGCGGCGGACCACGCCCATGCCGGACCCGACGGAGCGCCGACCCACGAGGCGAGCGGAGCCGCTTCCGCGAGCTCCGGTGGCGCGGACGCCGACGGGCACACCAACGCGTGGGGCACGAGCTGGGGGCAGGGCTGGGAGAACGGCTGGGACGCCGAGTCCAGCCACCGGCTGGCCACCGGGGGGCACGCGCAGGCCGCGGCCGGCGGCACCGCGGCGGACCATCTCCAGGGGGCCTCCGGCCAGGCCGCTCATCAGCTCTTCGCCGAGTCCACCGGGCCCGAGAGCGCCCACGACGGCCCGCACGGGGCAGGGCCGGGCCTGGCCGCGGCCCATACCGACCCGGAGCACCTGCACCTGACGAGTACCGAGAGCCCCGGCGACGACGGCTCCGGCCGCCACGACGGCTCCGGCTACGACGCCTTCGTCCACGACGGCTCGGGCTACGACGGCTCCGGCTACGACGACCACCACGCCGCCGACCAGCACGTGCTCACCGTCCACGAGGACGCCTGGACCCACGAGGCCGGACACGACGGCGGCCTGTCCGGCCACGACGGCGCGTCCTAACGGGTGGGTTGGCAGAACTGTGTCCGCGGGGTGACCCGCTCTACTCGAAGACTGTTCCGGGGCCAGCTGCGCGCGCACAGGCCGACCGATCGGGCAAAATCGCGGGCGGGAGGTCGGAATGCATCCGTTGATCGAGGCGAGGCGCGCAGAGATCGAGCGGCTCTGCCGCAGGCTCGACGTTCGCCGCCTCGACGTGTTCGGCTCCGTCGTCAGTAACGCGTTCGACCTCGACACCAGCGACGGGCCTTCGCGCTGCTCGCTCGCACCAGCCGCGCGGGAAAGGTGATTGCGAACTACGCCTCGGAGCGGTGCCCTGTGTCCGCGGCCCGCTGGCCGCGGGCCGCCGGGACGAGCGGAGCTACCCGGCTCGGCTGTGCGGGCACTTCACCACCCTTGGCGCCCACCGGCTGGGCCGCGTGGGCCCGTCCGGGATGGACGTTGATGAGAAGGCCCGCCGTCAGCGCGGCGAGCGCCAGGATCCCGGCCGCCCACGCGCTGGTGGTCGCGTAGCCGTGCACGGCCGCGTGGATGGTGTCGCCGCCGCGGTGGGACGCCAGGTAGCTCGTCGCCGCCGAGGCCGCGATCGTGTTCAGCAGGGCGGTCCCGATGGAGGCGCCGATCTGCTGCGACGTGGTCGACATGGCCGAGATGATGCCGACGTCATTCGGGTCGGCGTTACTGGTCGCGGTGCTGATGACCGGGACCATCGCGACGCCGAGACCGACGCCGAGCAGGATCTCCGTCGGCAGCACGTGGGTCGCGAACGACGCGTCGGGAGTCAGCCTCGTCAGCAGCGCGACGCCCACCGCCGCGGCCAGGAGACCGGGGACGATGAGCAGCCGGGTCGGGATGTAGGGCATGAGACGGCTGGCGAGCTGGGTCGAGGTGAGCCCGTTGAGCACCATCAGCGGCAGGAAGGCGATCCCGGTCCGCAGCGGCGAGTAGCCGTCGACCGCCTGGAACAGGTACGTGAGCGAGACGAAGGTGCCGAACATGGCCGTCATCGCCAGCAGGATCGTCAGGTACGCCCCGCTGCGGTTGCGGTCGCGCAGGACGCGCAGTGGCAGGAGCGGGTTCGGCCCGCGGCTCTGCCAGACGACGAAGCAGGCCAGCAGGACGACCGCGGCCGCGAGCGGGGTGAGGACGCCGCGCGAGCCCCAGCCGTCGGCCCCGGCCTCGCCAAGCCCGTAGACGAGCGCCACGAGACCGCCGCAGCCGAGCACCACGCCCGCGACGTCGAGCCGCACGCCCGACCGGCCGGCCGACTTCGGGATCACCGTGACGATACCGAAGATCACCAGGGCGGCGATCGGCAGGTTCACGTACAGGCACCAGCGCCAGTCCGCGTACTGGGTCAACAGGCCGCCGAGGATGAGGCCGAGGGCCGATCCGCCGATCGCGATCGTCGCGTAGATCCCGAACGCCCGGGCGCGTTCCCGGGGGTTGGTGAAGGTCGCCGAGAGCAGGGAGAGCACGGACGGGGCGAGCAGCGCGCCGCACAGCCCCTGCAGGCCGCGGGCGGCGATCAGCAGCACGGTGTCGGGTGCGGCACCGCCCAGCGCCGAGGCCAGCGCGAAGCCGACGACGCCGGTCATCAGCGTGCGCCGGGGCCCGAGCATGTCGCTGATCCGGCCACCGAGAAGGAGGAACCCGCCGAACGCCAGCGTGTACGCCGTGATGACCCACTGGCGTTGGGTGTCGGAGAACCCGAGCGCCCGCTGGGCCGACGGCAGGGCGATGATCATGATCGTCGAGTCGAGCACCACCATCAGCTGCGCGCAGGCGATGATGACGAGGACCGACCACTGGGCCTTCGTCGATCTCGCCGGCCGCGTCGTCAGCTCGTGCTCGGCAAGGCTGGTCACCCACGCACCCCTCTACGGCCAGGCGGCTCGACGATGAGGATTGATCCGCCAAGGTGGCAACCTATGCCACCATGGCAGAAGCCGCCAACGTGACGTGACGCAGCAGACGATCGGCTCTGAGCGCCAGACAGGAGTGGGTAATGACCGCCGGCGTAACGGAACGAAACAAGCTCCGGACGCGGCGGGAGATGGCCGAGGCTGCCGGCCGGCTCTTTCTGGAACGCGGCTACGACGCGACGACCGTGCAGGACATCGCCGACGCGGCCGGTGTCTCTCCGCGGACCTTCTTCCGCTATTTCCCGGCCAAGGAGGACGTCGTCACCGCCATCGCCAGCGCCTCGATGGACGACGTCATCGACCATCTTGGTGGGCGCGACGAGAACGAGACGCTGCGGGCGGCGCTGACCTCGGCGCTGCGGGCGGTCCTCGCTCCGATCCGCCGCGATCCCGACCGGGCGCGGGGCTTCCAGTTCCTGCTGCGGGAGACGCCGGCGCTTCGGGGCCGCTGGCTGGAGGAACGGCGCAAGAGCCGCGACCGGCTCGCCGACGCGTTGGCTCCCTGGTTCAGCGCCGACGTCGACCCAATGGCTTACCGTCTGGTCGCCGGCTCGGTGCTGCTGGTGATCGACGAGGTGATGAGCCGGTGGGCCGACAACCCGTCGCTTCCCGATCCGCTCGGCCTGCTCGACGAGGCTCTGGGCGTGCTGGGTGCACCGCTGATTCCCTGATCTCCGCCGGTGCGCGGACCAGTCCGGCTCGGTGGTCCGATGAGTTCGGCGCCGCGTCGAGGTCTGCACGGCAGCGCCGACGACCGGCGCACGCGGCTCAGCGGCCGCGACCCGGCTGGCGCCCTTGCCCCCAGGCTTGCGGCCCACCATCCCGGCGAACTGCCGCTCGGACATTCGCCGGCGATAAAGTGATCGCTAACATGTCAGGGCAAAAGTCGTCCGGGCGGACCCAGGCAGAGGCACCCAGGCAGGCACCGGATCAGACGCCGAGCCAGGCAGGATGGGCGCACGCGTGACCGGCGGTCAGCCGAGCCCGGGCCTCGGCGAGAGCGAGGCGGCGCTGCGGCCAGCCACGCGCCGCGCGCCGGGGATGACCGACGTCGCCCGGCTGGCCGGCGTCTCGCACCAGACGGTCTCCCGGGTGCTGAACGACCACCCGAACGTCAGGGAACAGACCCGGCTGCGGGTGCGCGCGGCGATGGAGCAGCTCGGGTACCGGCCGAACCGGGCCGCCCGGGCGCTGGTCACCGGCCGTTCCCACGTCGTTGGGATCGTCGCCCAGAACACCGCGCTTTACCGGCCGACCGCGGTGCTCGCGGCCATCGAGCGCGCGGTGAGCGCGGACGGGTTCGCCGTGGGCATCGCCAGCGTGCCGGTGCTCGACCGGCCGTCGATCATCGACGCCGTCGCCCGGCTGCTCGACCAGCGCGTGGCCGGGATCGTCGTGATCGCGCCGGTGGTCTCGGCGAACGAGGCGCTGGACGACGTTCCGGACGACGTGGCGATGGTGGTCATCGACGGTGACCCGGCCCGGCCGTCCCGGTTGGTGACCGTCGACCAGCGGCTGGGTGCGCGGCTGGCCACTCGGTGCCTGCTGGCGGCGGGGCACGAGACCGTCTGGCACGTGTCCGGCCCGGCGGACTGGTTCGACAGCGCCGGACGGGTGGAGAGCTGGCGCCAGGAGATGTGGATCCGCGGCCTGGAGGCGCTCGACAAGCCGCTCCTGCACCTGCACACCCAGGCCAACCAGGCGCTGCCCTGGGACAGCCTCGACATGGACTTCATGAACCTCAACCAGGCCGCGCACGGCGACCGGGAGTTCGGCTACATCCAGACCCGTCGCGCCCCAGCTGCGCGCCGGCGGACAGCGACATGAGTCGCTGCGCTACGCCGCCCGGGTCGAGGCCGGGCTGCGCGAGTTCCTCACCGCCGGCGGCTACCGCGCCTTCACCACGAACTTCGAGGACCTCGGCGGGCTGCGCCAGCTACCGGGCCTCGCGGTACAGCGGCTGATGGCGGACGGCTACGGCTTCGGCGGCGAGGGCGACTGGAAGACCGCCCTGCTGCTGCGGGCCGTCAAGGCGATGGGCGCCGGCCTGCCCGGCGGCACCTCGTTCATGGAGGACTACACCTACCACCTGGGCCCAGGGCCGCAGCGCATCCTCGGCGCCCACATGCTGGAGGTCTGCCCGACGATCGCGGCCGGCCGGCCGAGCGTCGAGATCCACCCGTTGAGCATCGGGGGGCGCGGACCCGGTCCGGCTGCGGTTCACCGCGGCGCCCGGGCCCGGCGTCGTGGTGGGGCTCTGCGACCTGGGCGACCGGTTCCGGCTGGTGGCCAACACCATCGAGGTCGTCGAGCCCGACCGCGCGCTGCCGAGGCTTCCGGTCGCCTGCGCGGTGTGGGCCCCGCGGCCGGACCTGCCCACGTCCGCGGAGTGCTGGCTGACCGCCGGCGGGCCGCACCACACCGTCCTGAGCACCGCGGTGGACGTCGACATGCTCGACATGTTCGCCAGCATGACGAGCGTCGAGCTGGCGCTCATCGACGGGGGCACCACCGTCCGCTCCTTCGTCGGGGACCTGCGGCTGAACGACCTGCACTTCAGCCTCGACCGCCGCCGCTAGCCGACGCCCCGCCCATCCCGCGCGAGGAGCGCCATTACCGCCACCACCGAGCCCGCCGCCGGGGACGCCTACGTCGTCGGCGTCGACTTCGGAACCCTGTCCGGCCGCGCCAGCGTGATCCGCGTCCGCGACGGCCACGAGCTGGCGACAGCGGTGCACGCCTACCCCGACGGCGTGCTCGACGCGCAGTTTCCAGGCGGCCGGGCGCTGCCGCCGGACTGGGCGCTGCAGAACCCGCGCGACTGGGTCGCGGTCCTCACGACGGCGGTCCCCGCGGCGGTGCGCGACGCGGGCGTCGACCCCGCCCGGGTCATCGGCGTCGGCACGGACTTCACCGCCTGCACCGTGCTCCCGACGACCGCGGCCGGCACCCCACTGTGCGAGCTGCCCCGTTATGCCGACCGGCCCCATGCCTGGCCGAAGCTGTGGAAGCACCATGCCGCCCAGCCGCACGCGGACCGGGTCAACGCCCTCGCCCACGAACGCGCCGAACCCTGGATCGCCCGCTATGGCGGCAAGATCTCCAGCGAGTGGCAGGTCGCCAAGGCGCTGCAGGTCCTGGAGGAGGACCCTGACGTCTACGCCGCGGCCGAACGCTGGATCGAGGCCGCCGACTGGATCGTCTGGCAGCTCACCGGCGTCGAGACCCGCAACGCCTGCACCGCAGGCTACAAAGGGATCTTCCAGGACGGCGCCTACCCGAGCCGGGACTTCTTCGCCGCCCTCAGCCCCGAATTCGCCGACTACGCGGACACCCGCCTGTCCACCCGCCTGCTCCCGCTCGGCGACCCGGCCGGATGCCTGGCCGCCCGCGCCGCCGGCTGGACCGGCCTGCCGGCCGGCACCGTCGTCGCGGCCGGCAACGTGGACGCCCACGTCAGCGCCCCCGCGGTGGGAGTCACCGAGCCCGGCCACCTGCTTGCCGTGATGGGCACGTCCACCTGCCATGTCATGTCCGCCGACACGCTCGCCGACGTGCCCGGGATGTGCGGCGTCGTCGACGGCGGCATCATCGTCGGCCGCTATGGCTACGAGGCCGGCCAGTCCGGCGTCGGCGACATCTTCGCCTGGTGGGCCGAGCACCACCTGCCCGACTCCTACCGCCACGCCGCGCGGGCCGCCGGGACCTCGGTGCACCAGCACCTCACCGCGCTGACCGCCGACGAGCCGGTCGGTGCCCACGGGCTGCTCGCCCTCGACTGGATGAACGGCAACCGGTCGATCCTCGTCGACCACACCCTCTCCGGAGTGATCGTCGGCCTGACCCCGGCGACCCGGCCCGAGCACGTCTACCGGGCGCTGCTGGAGGCCACCGCCTTCGGCACCCGGCGCATATGTCGAGCACCGCGGCCCGCGCACCACCGCGCGCGACCGTGGCCACCTGGTCGGCGAGCTCTGCCGCGTCGGTCGCCGGGTCGGCGGGCGCGCCGGTGGCGCTTGTGTGCAGCGGGCGCGCCGGCTGGTGTGGCCGGTACGGCCGGTGGCCGGACCGCGGGGACGGGACAGCCACTGCCGGAGCGTCCTCACTCATGACTCATGGCCGGCCCAGCGCCGTGAGCGTGGACAGTACGGAGACCGCGTGTTCCTGGACGCCCGCGACCGCGTACGTCCTGCGGACGACGCCCGCGGGATCGACCAGGCAGGACACCCGAAGCGGAAACGCGGCGTACTGGTCGTCCGGGTCACGCTCGACCCCGAAAAGGCGCCCCACGGCGTGGTCCACATCCGACAGCAGCGGGAACTCGAAGCCCTGCTCCTGTGCCCAGGTCCTGTTCTCCGTGGGAGTGTCGAAAGACAGGCCGACGATGAGGCAGCCGGCCGCCCGGAACTGCTCGGCGCGGTCGCGAAGCTCCTGGCCCTCGATCGTGCAGCCGGGCGACCCGGCCCTGGGATACCACCACAGCAGCACCCAGTGCCCCGCGAACGCCGTCGAGGAGACCGGCTCACCGTCCTGGTCCGGCAGCGTGAAGGCCGGAACGCGGGTACCCGGGTCGAGCATGGAGTGATGCTATGTCGCCGGGCACCGGGCCATCCGTGTCCGGTCTACCGGGCGCGTGAATACGCCGGCTGACCGCACGGTACGCCGATCCAGCCACGCATTCAGTCGGTCAGCCCGCTGGTCCGCGGGGTGTAGGTGACCAGGGTCTGCTGCGGCCGGTCCGCGACCTGGAGCACGACGTGTGAGTACTCCAGCGGGCCGAGGCGTGGATGGCGCAGCAGCTTCACGCCGCTGCCGATCGAGACGACGTCGTGCTCCAGCCACCACCGCCGCACGTGCGCGCTGTCGCGCTGAAGCTCGGCGACGAGGGCGGCGATGTTCGGTTCGTTCAGGTGCGCCGCGGTGGCCAGCCGGAACCGGCCGAGCATGGCGCGTGCCTCCCGTTCCCAGTCGAGGTAGACCCGCCTCGCCTCGCCGCCGCTGAACATCCACCGCACCAGGTTCCGGTCCTCGGGCGGGCGGGATTCCCAGTCGGTGAACAGCTCGCGCGCCGCGGGGTTCGACGCGAGGACATCCCAGCGGCGTCCCTTGACGATGGTCGGATGCGGATCGAGCCGCTGGACGAGGTCCACGACGTCCGCCGAGATCGTCTCGACCGGTGCTTCGGCCCGGCGCCCGGGCGCGCGGGGCGGCTGGGCGCTGGCCGGCCGGCCGTTCGCGAGCACATCGAGGTACTGGCGTTCCGCGGCGTTCAGCCGCAGCGCGCCCGCGAGGGCGTCGAGAACCTGCGCGGAGGGGCGGACCTGGCGGCCCTGTTCGAGGAAGGCGTAGTAGGTGGGCGACAGGTTCGCGAGCTGGGCGACCTCCTCGCGGCGCAGCCCGGGCGTGCGGCGTCGCACTCCCGGCGGCAGGCCCACGGCCGCGGGGCTGAGCCGGGCGCGCCGGGACCGCAGGAGATCACCCAACGTGACCGGGTCTCGGTCGGACTCCATGCGGGAAGCATAGTCACGCCGATGCTGGTAAAGGCGTGCTGTGGTTACGGCCGGGGGCGTTGCCGAGACTGGGCCGCATGGACATTCTTCGGGAGCGAATCGAGATTCCGGTGCCGGACGGCACCGCGATGGCCGGCTATCTCGCTCGGCCCGAGGGCGAGCCGGCGCCGGTCGGGGTGATCGTGGCCCACGAGCTGTTCGGGGTGAATCCGGATATCCGGTCCGTCGTCGACGAGATCGCCGCGGCCGGGCACGTGGTGGTCGCGCCCGAGTTCTACCACCGTGACGCCGAGGCGGGCTGTTTTTTGCCACGGGACGACGACGGGCGGCGCGAGGGTTTCGCCCTGTTGCACCGGCTGACCCGCGCCGACGCGATCGCCGACGTAAAGGCCACCATGACGGCGCTGACCGACCGTTACCTGGTCCGTGACGTCGCCATGGTGGGATTCAGCGCTGGCGGGCATCTTGCCTATCTGGCCGCGGCTACGCTTCCCATCTCCCGCACGGCCGTCCTGTATGGCGGCTGGATCCCGACCACCGAGATCCCGCTCAGCCGTCCCGAGCCCACCCTGGCGCTGACACCGAATATCACCGGCCAGCTGCTCTGTCTTTACGGCGGGAACGACTCGCTCATCGACGCCGACGAGCTGGAGAAGATCTCGACGGCGCTGCGCTCGAATGACGTGCGGCACGAGCTGGTTATCTACCCGGGAGTTGCGCATGCCTTCTTCTGGCCCGGTACGCCCGCCTTCGACGACGCCGCCCGCGACGACGCCATGAAAAGGATCCTCGCGCTGCTCGCTGACCGGTGAGGGCGGGGAATCCGCTCAGCAGGGCCCGAGACCCAGCAGGGTCCAGAACAGGAACAGCACGGTGGCGACGGGGCCGCACCGGGGCGCGGACCGGGGCGGCCCGGCGCTGACCGGGCCCGCGGACGGCCTCGGCCGGGCGGGCGCCGCGCCGCCGCCCGATCCGGTGCCCGCGCCGCCGGGTGCCGCCGCGGCGACCTGTTGGGCGAACGTCGGCGGGGCCGAGATCCCATCCGGGGCCGGGCCGCCGGCCGGCGGGACCGCGTCCACCGGCGCCGCGCTCGTGGCGTCCGCGGCCGGGGCGGTCTCGGCGGCCGAGGCAGCCGCGCTCGCGAAGCTGTCTGGCGGCGCCGTGCTGGCGTCCGTCCTGGCACCGCCGCTGTGGATGGTGGTGACCACGCTGACGACGATCAGCACGAGCACGAGCACCAGGCTCGTCACGACCGCCGAGCGCCACACGAACATGGCCCGCCGGTGCGCCGGGTCATCGTCCTCGTCGCGATGGCGACCGAACCTGGCCGCGGCGGGGATCACCCCGGCGGTGCCGGCCGCCCGCGGCACGAATGCCTCGTCGTGGCCGGCGACCTCGCCCTCCCAGTAGCCCATGACCTCCGGACGGTCGACGTCGTAAAGGTCGCCGTCGAAACGCCCAGTGCTGGGAGCCTCGGCGCGCAGGATGTCGACAGTGTCGGCCTCGCCTCGGCGAGCGCCGCCGTCTGACGCCTCGGTGGCCTCCGCGTCCGGTGACGGATCTTCCCATTGCCCCATGTGACCCCGCCCAGGTGCGGTCGCGAGAACCCATCGCGACGATCTGACCTGCGCGCCGACCACCGACCCGAACGCGCGCGGCGGTCGGGCTGGCCCCTCCCCAGGACCGGCGGCGAATACGAATCAGACAGTAACGACAAGACACCCAACGCGCCACAAAAGCGGATCAGGCTCGCGCAATCATGGGTGATGTGCGAGGGGCCGGCCACGCCGCGCGTCGGTGGAGCCGCCCAACCGCCGCCCTGCCCCCGCGAGACGCTGCGCGGATGGTCACCGATCACAGCGATGCTCGCCCGCGAACCAGCCGTCTCGGCGCCGCGGGCGAGCGTGGCGGGACGGGTCGGATATGGCGGCATATTCAGGCAGACTTGGCGGGTGGCGCAGGACGATCCGCATCGTTGGCTTGAGGACGTGCTCGGACAGGCCGCGCTCGCCTGGGTGCGGGACCGCAACGCGCGGACGTTCGCCGAGCTCACCCCGTCCGCCAGGTTCGCCGAGCTGCGCGACCAGCTGCGCGAGGTGCTCGACGCGGACGGCCGGATTCCCTACCCGGTCACGAGAGGCGAGTACCTCTACAACTTCTGGCGCGACGCAGCCCATCCGCGTGGCCTGTGGCGGCGCACCTCGTTCGGGTCGTACCGCGACGCCGCCCCGGACTGGGAGGTGGTCCTCGACGTCGACGCGCTCGCCGACCGGGAGGGCGAGAACTGGGTGTGGCACGGCGCGCGGGTGTCGCGCCCCGGCAACCGGCTGGCCCTCGTCGAGCTGTCCCGCGGCGGCGCGGACGCCACGGTCGTCCGCGAGTTCGACCTGGTCACGAAGTCCTTCGTGGCGGACGGCTTCGTCCTGGCCGAGGCCAAGAACGCGGCCAGCTGGATCGACGAGGGCCGGGTCTACGTCGGCACCGACTTCGGTCCGAGCTCGCTGACCACTTCCGGCTACCCGTCCGCAGGAACTTCTCGGTGCGGTAGAAGTCGACGTTCCGGTAGAAGAAGTCGCGGGTGAAGCCCTCGGTCGGGTCGTGGCGGGCGCCGACCGAGACATCCTCCGGCCTGCCTTCGAAGACGGTGACGGCGTCGTCGAGCGCGGTGCCGCGTCGCCATTCCCGGACGACCCGCACTCCAGCTTCTCGTTGCGGACCCGGCCGTAGAGCAGCCAGTCGCCACGGAACATCCCGTGCTCGTGGGGCGACTCGGCGATGTACGTACGCGGCCCGCCGGTCGTGCTCGGCATGAAGCGGATGCGCTCCAGGCCTTCCTTCAGGCCGGGGCCGGAGAGCGTCGGCGCCCGGAACAGGCCGGCGGCCAGCACCCGGGCCGTGTCATAGGCCAGGACCGGGATCGCGTTCGGCCACAGCGGCGGCGCCTCGCCGTAACGCGCGACATACCTTGGTGCGCGCGCTCGTCCGGCCGGCCTGACGGCCTGGGACGCCGGCGCAACCAGTCCGGCGGGATCAGCGTGGCGACGTGTTCGAGCTGGTCCTGCGTAGCGTGCGCGTCGCGGCTGCCCCGGAAGCCCTTCACGAACGGGTCGGCGCGAGACCGGTCCAGCACGGCCGGATCCCAGCCGTTGACGCGGCCTCCTTGGTGCTGAACCGCTCCGGGATGAACGCGGCCCCGATGCCGAGCCGCTCGGCCTGGCGCACCTCGCCAGCCGGGTCGCGCGGGGTCGCCCTGTGCCCCGCGAGCGCGTAGAAGCCCAGCTCCGTGAGGAGCTCGCCACCGCCGGTCTGCTGCGTCGTCATCCGCCCACCCTCCCGCACACACCACGGTCACGGGTAAGGTGCACATGTCGATATCGACGTCGACATAGATAGTAAGGACGGGCTATGGTTGGGTCAATCCAGCCAGGACGACCGCCGCCGCTCCTGTCAGGACGCCGCCACCCGCGATGGCCGGCACCGCGGCGCTCCCAGCCCCGCTCTTCGGTGCGCGCTCCGGCTGCGGCACCCCCGGCACGGAAGGTACGAGGTGGTCTCCACGTTCTCGCCCCCCGCCACGACCGGCCAGCCCTGGCCGCCCGGCCTCGGCGTGATCGACACGATGGTCGGGCTCCCCCAGGACCCGGCCGCGCTGTACCGGCAGATCCGGTCCTCCCTGCGTGACCGGCAGTCACGCGACGAGTTCGTGATGCCGGCGTCCTACATGTTCCACGACGTGCCGGCCAGCCACCTCCCGGACGACGAGGACCCGGTCGGGCTCGTCCTCGGCGAGCTGGACCGGCACGGCATCGAGACCGCGCTGATCAGCACGAGCGCGAACACCGAGGCCGCCGAGCGCGCGCTCACCGAGCACCCGGACCGGTTCGTCGGCTCGTGGACCTGCGACCCCAACCAGGGCATGGACGGGATTCGCGCCCTCGTCCGGGCGCACGAGCGGTGGGGCGTGCGAGCCGCCACCGTCTTCCCGCACGGCGGGTCGCCGCAGGTCGCCATCGACGCGCCGCTGATGTACCCGGTCTACGCCAAGTGCGTCGAGCTGGGGATCCCCATCTTCGTGACGGTCGGCATCGCCGGGCCCCGGGTGCCGTCGATGTGCCAGCGCGTCGAGCTGATCGACCAGGTCATGTACGACTTCCCCGAGCTGGTGTTCGTGATGCGCCACGGCGCCGAGCCGTGGACCGACCTGGCCGTGAAGCTCATGCTCAAGTGGCCGAACCTGTACTACTCGACCAGCGCGTTCTCCCCGCGCTACTACCCGGCGGCGATCCTCGACTACGCCAACACCCGGGGCGCGGACCGGATCCTCTACGGGGGCTACTTCCCGATGGGCCTCTCCCTCGACCGGATCATGACGGAGATGCGCCAGGTCCCGCTGAAGGACGACGTGTGGCCGAAGTTCCTGCGGGAGAACGCCGCGCGCGTCCTGGGCCTGGCCGCGACGCCATGAGCGGCGTCGCCACCGCCGGACACCCGGCGCCGCGCCCGCGCGGGCGCAGCGCCCTCGTCACCTCCTGAGGAAGGCCACGTGGACCTCGCTTTCACCCCAGAACAGGTCGAGCTGCGGCGGATGGTACGCGACTTCCTGGACAAGACCTCGCCCGAGACCGAGGTCAGGCGTCTCATGGAGACGGCCGCCGGCTACGACCCGGCCAGCTGGCACCAGCTGGCCGGCGAGATCGGCGTCGCGGGCCTGGCCGTGCCCGAGGAGTACGGCGGCGCCGGGTCTGGCTTCGCCGAGCTCGGGATCGTCCTCGAGGAGGCGGGCCGCTCGCTGCTGTGCGCGCCGCTGCTGTCGACCGTGGTCCTCGCCGCGTCCACACTGCTCGCGCTGGACGACACCCTGGCCTGCGCGGACTACCTTCCCGGGATCGCCGACGGCACGACCGTCGCCACGCTCGCCCTGACGGAGTCGTCCGACCACCCTGACGCGATCGCGGCCAGCGCGGCGCCACACGCGCACGGTTGGACGATCTCCGGCCGCAAGCCGAACGTCCTCGACGGGCAGACGGCGTCGCTGCTGCTCGTCGCCGCCCGCAGCGGCGCCGGCATCAGCCTGTTCGCGGTGGCCGGCGACGCCCCGGGGGTCCGCCGGGTGCCGCGGGCCGGCCTCGACCAGACCCGCCGGCAGGCCGACCTCGTCTTCGAGGCCGCCCCCGCCCGGCTGCTCGGCGCGGAGGGCGGCGCGTGGCCGGCGCTGCGGCAGGTGCTCGACCTCGCCGCCGTCGCCGTCGCCGTCGAGCAGGTCGGCGGGGCGGGGCGGGTGCTCGGCCTGGCCGTCGACTACGCCAAGATCCGCGTTCAGTTCGGCAGGCCGATCGGCTCCTTCCAGGCGATCAAGCACAAGCTCGCCGATCTGCACCTAGCCGTCGAGGCGGCGCGCTCGGCCGCCTACTACGGCGTGTGGGCGGCCGCCGAGAGCCCGCCCGAGCTGCCGGTCGCGGCCAGCCTCGCGAAGGCCAGCGCCGGCGACGCCTACGTCACCGCGGCCACCGAGAACATCCAGGTCCACGGCGGCATCGGGTTCACCTGGGAGCACCCCGCGCACCTGTACCTGAAGCGGGCGCACAGCTCACGCCAGCTGTTCGGCAACCCCGCGCACCACCGCCAGCGCCTCGCCCAGCACCTGCTCGCCGCACACGACTGGCCCGGCTGACGGACCCGCACCAGCGAACGGAGGAGCACCCGATGGCGACCCCAGCCGAGCCGGCAGGCCCCCAGGAAAGCCGCGCGCAGTTCCAGGCCCGGGTCCACGCGTGGTTCGCGGCCAACGCGCCCCGCAAGGGATCCGCGGCGGACTTCTCGGCCGTCCACATCGTCAGCGCGCGGACCCCCGAGCAGTTCCACGCCCACGAGCGGCATGCGATCGCCGTGACACGCGACTGGCAGCGCCGGCTGTTCGACGCGGGCCTGGCGGGACGGTCCTGGCCGGCCGACTGCGGCGGGCACGGCGCACCGGCCTGGCAGGACGACGTCGTCGCCGAGGAACAGGCGAAGTGGGGCGTCTCGACGAAGATGTTCGCGGTCGGCCTCGAAATGGTGCCCGCCGTGCTGTTCGGCCATGGCACCGCCGAGCAGCGGGCCACCTTCCTGCCGCCCATCGCGCGCGGTGAGCACAGCTGGTGCCAGCTGCTGTCCGAGCCCGGCGCCGGGTCCGACCTGGCCAGCGTCCAGACACGGGCGACCCCGGTGGAGGGCGGCTGGTCGGTCACCGGCCAGAAGGTGTGGACGTCGAACGCGGGCTGCAGCGAGTACGCGCTGCTGATCGCCCGCACCGGGCGCAAGGAGGACGGCCGCGCCGGCCTGTCCTGCTTCGCGATCAGGATGACCCAGCCGGGGGTCGAGATCCGCCCGCTGCGCCAGATCTCCGGCGCCTACCACTTCAACGAGGTCTTCCTCGACGACGCATTCATCCCCGAGAGCGGCCTGATCGGCAGGCCGGGCGACGGGTGGGCCGTGCTACGCACCATGCTCGCCAGCGAGCGCGCCGCGATCGGCGGCGGCACCAGCGCCCGGTCGGCCAACGACCTGGTCGGCCTGGCGAAGCGGCTCGGCCGCGCCGACGACCCTGTGGTGCGCGACCTGCTGGCCCAGGCGGCCATCCGGGAGCGGACCCTGGACCTGCTGCGCGCGCGGATCGCGGCCGGGCACCCGGTGGCGGCCGCCGGGCCGACGACGAAGCTGCTCTACTCCGAGCACGCCCGTCTGAGCGCCGACGCGGCGACCACGCTGCTCGGGATGGCCGCGACCGTCGTCGACGACGCCATGTCCGAGCCCTGGATCGAGCGGCTGCTGTTCGCCCCCGGGCTGCGCCTCGGCGGCGGCACCGACGAGATCCAGCGCAACACGATCGCCGAGCGCGGGCTCGGCCTCCCCCGCTGACGCGGCATCAGCGCGCAGACCGGGCCGCGGCCCGGCGCCGGAGGCCGGCCGTGAGATCTCGCCGGCGGACGTGCGCGGGAGGTCCTGGGCCGTCTCCAGGCCCTCCGGCGCCTTCTGGCTCCCGAGGCCGGCTTCGACCAGCGGCCGCCGCACGGCCTCGGGGCCACCTCGGTCAGCCGAGCGTGACGCCCAGGACCTCGAGCGCGTTCTCCCGCGCGATCATGGTGACGTCGGCCTCCGGCAGGCCGTCGAGCGACTCGGTCACGAAGTCCACCGGCGCGCGGGTGCCCTCGGCGTGCGGCCAGTCCGAGCCGAGCAGCAGCCGGTCGGCCCTGACGTCGGCGACGAGCTGGTCGATGTGGTCCTCCCAGAACGGCGTGACCCACACGTGCTCGCCGAAGACCTCGCGCGGGTGGTCGGCGAAGTAGCCCGGGCTGCGGTTCGCGGCGTCGTCGAGCCGGTGCAGCAGGTCCGGGATCCACGACGCGCCGTTCTCGACGCTGGCGAAGCGCAGCGTCGGGAACCGGTCGAAGATCTTGTGGCAGACGGCGGCGGCGTAGAAGTCGGTGACCGCGCGGCCCTTGGTGACGATCCCGCGCAGCGGCGAACGGAAGATCGAGTTCTCCTCGCCGCCCGGCTCCCACATCTGGGCCAGGGCGTCGTACCCGTCGAGGCCGGCGTGCGTCGCGACCGGGATGCCGGCCTCGGCGGCGAGCGCCCAGAACGGGTCGTACACCGGGTCGAACGGCGAGCGGAAGCCCCCGGGCACCGGTACCGGCGCGTTGCGGATGTTCACCGTGACGGCGCCCGCCTCGATCACGCGGCCCAGCTCCGCGGCGGCGGCGGCCGGGTCGAGCAGCGGGATGCACGGGACGGCGAACAGGCGCCCCTCGTAGCGGAAGCCCCAGTCCTCGTCGAGCCACCGGTTGAACGCCTCGAAGACCTTGGCGCAGGCCTCCGGGTCGGTCTTGAGCGCGTCCTCGACGCCGACCCCGAGCGTCGGGAACAGCAGCATGCCCGCGAGCCCCTGCTCGCGCATGACTGCCAGCCGGGCCTTTCGGTCCTGGTACTCGGGCGGCAGCGGCTCCAGCTCGCCGAAGGCATCCTTGATCGTCTGCTGGCGCGGGTTGCCCCGGTACCAGTCGTACAGCGAGCCGGGCTTCGCGACGGGGTTGAACGTGGGGTTCGCGATGTAGCTGTTGATCTTCCCGCCGATCAGGATGCGCCGGCGTCCGTCGACGTCGGCCCACCGGACACCGCGGTTGCCCAGCCTGCGGTCCTGGTAGCGCGTGAACGCATCGACGGCTTCGTAGTAGTGGTTGTCGAAGTCGAAGATCCACGGAGCCGTCTGGTTCATCTTGATCAGCCTCTCGTCCGCCATCGATCACCGGGCCCGCGGCTTGACGCCGGACCGGACAACGCCAGAGTATCGAAGTCGACACCAACGTCGAGTTTCTTTGATGGGCGGCGTCATCATGCCGTCGCGCTCGAGACTCGGCGCGCCGGCCGAGCTGTAGAACTCCATCTTGGTGCTGCGCTGCTCGGACGACATCGGCTTCTCCCAGCTACGAGGAACGCGTCCCGCCCGACCTGCTGTCGACGATCGTGTTGCCGGTCACCACAGGCTCGCTATCGGTTCGGCCATGGCGAGGTCGGCCGGCTCGATGATCATGGTGGTCACCGGGCCGTCGCGCCAGGCGGCGAGCTGGTCGGCGACCCGGGCGAGCGGGCCGACCAGGGCCAGGTCGTCCACGAGCTCGTCCGGCACGGCGGCGCAGGCTCCCGCGCGGTCCCCGCTCAGGTAGAGGTCCTGGATGCGGTTCGCCTCGTCGACGTAGCCGTAGCGGGCGACCAGCGCCGCGTAGAAGTTCTTCGTCTTGGAGCCCATGCCGCCGATGTGCAGCGCGATCCGGGGGCGGACCTGGTCGCGGCAGGCGTCGAGGTCGTCACCCACGCAGGCCAGGACCGTCGGGGCGACCTGGAACCCGTCCGGCGCCTTCGCGAGCGCGTCCCCCCAGGCGTCGCGCCAGCGGGTCGGGCTCCACAGGTAGGGAAGCAGGCCGTCGGCCTCGGCCACGGCCATCGCCACGTTCTTCGGCCCGAGCGCTGCGACCAGGATCGGGGTGTCCGGCGCGCCCGGCAGGGTGGTGCGCAGCGGGCGCCCCTGGCCGGTCGAGCCGGCGCCGGTGTAGGGAATCGAATAGATCGACCCGGCGAACTCCAGCCGCTCGGTCCCAGCCAGGGCCCTGCGCAGCACGGCCAGGTACTCGCGGGTCATCGGCACCGGCGGGTGGTACGGCACGCCATGCCAGCCCTCGACCACCTGCGGGCCGGAGGCACCGAGGCCGAGGATGAACCGCCCCTGGGACAGCTGCTGCAGGGTGAGCGCCGTCATCGCTGTCATGGCGGGCGTGCGGGCCGGCATCTGCGCGATCGCGGTGCCGAGGCGAAGACGGCTCGTCACCGCCGCGATACAGGCCAGCGGGGTGAACGCGTCGCTCCCCCAGGCCTCGCCCGTCCACACCGAGCAGTACCCCGCCTGCTCGGCCCGCCGCGCCACGTCGACGAGGGAAGCCGCATCGCAGCGCGTTCCAGCCAGGCTCAGTCCGAGCGCGATGTCCGACACGCGCGGCACACTAGCCGAATTACAATATCGCAGCGTGCATGACGGGGACGCACGAGGCGCTACCCCGACATGAATGGGGGGATGGAACGGGCGATGGCGGCCGCCGCGCCGCGGCCGGGCCGGCCGCCGGCCGCGGGCTGACCGGCGGCCAGGCCCACGAGGCGCCCCGGGCCTGGTCATCGGGGCGTGGCGGACGGTCGGCAAGGCCGTCCGCCGTGACGAACTGGCACCGGCAGTTGCTGATGCGCCAGCCGTCCGGGGTCCGGACCAGGTCGTCGTGGTAGATCGCGTGGCGCGGCGCCCCGTCGGCCTGGCCGACGAAAAGCAGGTTCCGGGTGGTCCGAGCCCGGTCCGGTCCCAGCATCTCGATGCTGGGACCGCCGAGGTGCATCCCGCCAGGCGCGGCCCGCATCATCGCGCGCAGCGCGTCATGACCGTCGAGGAGCGCCCGTACACCTGGTAGCTCGCGTCGGGGGTGAACAGCCCGACCCAGCCGTCGACGTCGTCCAGGTCGAGCGCGAGGCAGTAACGGGCCACCAGGTCGCTGATCGCGACGTGGTCCGCGGGAGCGGGAAGCAACAGCGCTCCTCCTGCGGTCGTCCTCTTGAAGCTGCGGTCAGGCCATCTTGAAGCGGACCGGGAGGCGCTTCGGGCCGCCGACGAACAACGTCTCCATGTACTCGGGAGTGCCGGCCAGCTCGATCGACCGCAGCCGCGGGACCAGCTCCGCGTAGAGCGCCTGGCCCTCGAGGCGGGCGAGGTGGGTGCCGAGGCAGTAGTGCGCGCCGAACCCGAACGCGACGTGCCTGTTCGGGCTGCGGCCGACGTCGAAGACGTCCGCGTTGTCGAACACGTCCTCGTCACGGTTCGCGGACGGGTACGACAGCAGCACGGATTCCCCCGCCGCGATGGGCACTCCCCGCACGACGGTGTCCTCGGTGGCCGTGCGCATGAACTGCTTCACCGGCGACACCCAGCGGATCATCTCGTCGAACGCGGTCGGGACGAGTGAGAGGTCGCCGGACAGCCGCCGCCACTGGTCCGGGTTCTCCAGCAGGGCGTGCAGGCCGCCGGCCAGCGCCGAGCTCGTGGTGTCGTGGCCCGCCGTCGCGATCAGGACGTAGTAGCCGGCGGCCTCCATCTCGCCGATCGGCTCGCCGTTGATCCTGGCGTTGGCGATCACGGACCCCAGGTCGTCCGTCGGGTTGGCCCGGCGGTCCGCGATGACCGTCTGGAAGTACTGGAAGAAGTCGATCAGCGCGGCCATGTGGGCCTGCTCGTCGCCCTTGCGGGCCATGTCCTCGTCGTCGGCGCCGAAGAGCTCCTGGGTGAGCTTGAGCATCCGGGGGAAGTCCTGCTCGGGCAGCCCGAGCAGGGACATGATCACGTACAGCGGGTAGTGCGAGACGACGTCGACGAAGAAGTCGCACTCGCCGCCCAGGTCGGCCATCTGGTCGACGAACCGCCTGGCCAGCTCCTCGATCCGGGCCCGCAGCCGGCGGACCCCGAGCGGCTTGAACCAGTCCGCGCTGATGTGCCGGTAGACCGGGTGGTCCGGCGCGTCCATCTGGACCAGGGACCGGATCGGGATGTCCTGGCTGGACTCGTCCTTGGGCTTCGGGCCGAGCGCCGTACGCGGGGCGTTGATCCAGAGCGCCGCGTCCCGCGCGATCGTCATGACGTCTTCGTGCTTGGTGATGGCCCAGAACGGGTTGTATTCCGGATGCTCGACCAGGTGTACCGGCGACTCACGGCGCAGCACGGCGGTGGCCGCGTAGAAACGCTCGTTGTCGGCGTAGGCCCGCGGATCGGTGAAGACGGTGGCCGCTGTCTCGCTGTCCATGACCGGGTTCTCCGCATCTCCGCGCTGATCGCGTCCGCCGGACGCAGATATGGTCCTCAAACTCGACGTCGACGTCGATAGTAACAGTGACCAAGCCCGGACGGACCTGGTGTCCCGTGCCGTCGGGCGCTGGCAGCGGCACCAGTCAAGCACACCGCGATTCCACAACCACCTCGCCGCCGCGGGTGGCGACCGTGACCGGGATGACCGCGTCGGCGAACCGGCAACGGCCTGGGCACCGAAGGATTCGCACTACGCGAACACCCATCAGCCAAGACGCTACCGTCGTCGCATCATGAGTAGACCGTCACCGCAGACCGACCGGCTCCTCGACCTGGTGGACCTGCTGTCCAGGCAGCCGGCCGACGGGCCACGCTGGCCGGCCTGGCGCCGCTGACGCATCCGTTCGCATAATGCGACTGTTGCTTCGCTCAATGCGACGTGAAACGCTGCGATTCCGGCTCGCGGCCGGGGACACCCGGGCGGAGATCGGTGGCGTACTCGCCGGTACGTCACTCCCCCGCCGTGGTCACCTCAGCCCCGAGCCGGGCCTTGCACCAGCCGGAGGCTCGGGTCCCGCCCACGCCCGCCGCGGCCACACCGGCGGCCAGTGGCCCGTCCTGACACCTCGTGGAGAGCCTCACGTGTATCCGGGCCTGTACGCCGAGAAGAGCCCCGACAAGCCGGCAGTGGTCCTGCATCCGGCCGGCGCGCGGATCGACTACCGCACACTGGAGGCACGTTCCCGCCAGTTCGCGCGAGTGCTGCGGGAGCGCGGGCTGCGTCCCGGCGACACCGTGGCGATCCTGGCTGAGAACCACGTGGGCTATCTCGAGGTCTACTGGGCGGCCATCCGGTCCGGGCTCTATCTGACCGCCGTCAACTGGCATCTGACCGCCCCTGAGGCCGCCTATCTGCTGAACGACTCGGCAGCCCGCGTCCTCGTGACGACGGCGCGGTTCACCGACCTGGCCCGCGAGGTCGCGGCCCTCAGCCCGACCTGCGCGACGGTCTTCCTCCTCGACGGTGCCGCGGGCGGCTTCGAGTCCTACGGCGACGCGGCTGCCGCGCAGTCGGACGCGCCGTTGCCCGACCAGCCGGCCGGCGAGGTGATGCTGTACTCCTCCGGCACAACCGGGCGACCGAAGGGCATCCGCCGTCCGCTGTCCGGCCTGCAGGTGGACGAGCCGGGCCGGATCAGCGCCGCCCGGATGGGCAAGGCACTCCTCGGGATCGGCGAGGACTCGGTCTACCTGACCCCCGCGCCGCTTTACCACGCGGCCGGCCTGCAGTGGGCGGCCGCCGCCCACGAGCTCGGCGCGACGCTCGTCATCCTGGAGCGCTTCGACGCCGAACAGCTGATGGCGGTGATCGAACGGGAGCGGGTGACCCACGTCCAGGTCGTGCCGACCATGATGGTCCGCCTGCTGAAGCTTACCGCCGACGTGCGGGCCCGCTACGACCTGTCCAGCCTGCGCTCACTGGTGCACGCGGCGGCACCCTGCCCGCCGGCGGTGAAGCGGCAGATGATCAGCTGGCTCGGGCCGATCGTCGACGAGTACTACTCCAGCACCGAAGGCTCCGGCATGACCTTCATCCGTGCCGCCGACTGGCTGGAGCACCCGGGGTCGGTCGGCCGGCCCACCGTGGGCACTCCCCACATCTGCGCCGACGACGGCTCCGAGCTGCCCGTGGGCGAGCCCGGGCTGCTGTACTTCGACCGCGGCGACGCCCTGTTCGAATACCACAACGACCCGGACAAGACCCGCGAGGGCCGTCATCCCGCCCACCCGACGTGGACGACCTCCGGCGACATGGGCTACCTGGACGCGGACGGCTACCTCTACCTGACCGACCGCAAGAGCTTCACCATCATCTCCGGCGGGGTCAACATCTATCCCGCCGAGATCGAGGCGGCGCTCATCTCGCACCCGGCCGTCGCCGACGTCGCCGTGTTCGGCCTCCCGCATGACGAGATGGGCGAGTACGTCCACGCCGTGCTCCAGCCCGCCGACGGCGTCGAGCCGACCCCCGAGCTGGCCGAACAGCTGCTGGCCTTCGCGGGCGAGCAGCTCGCCCGTTTCAAGGTCCCCCGAGCGATCACCTTCCGCGGCGAGCTGCCCCGCATGCCGACCGGCAAGCTCGCCAAGACCGCGCTGCGCCAGGAGTTCCTCGCGGCTCCCGGCGACGCCCTCCTCCCGAGCCAGCGATGAGGGGTGTGACCGGGCCTGGGGCCCGCCGGTGGGGGCACCTGCCGTGGAACAGCGAGCACAGCGAAGGCGGACGGTGATCCTGGTCGACCTGGAGGTGGTCCGCGACGCCCGGGCCGCGCTCTCCCCGGAACGCCAGGCGACCAGGGACCGGCTGCTGGCCGCGGCCCGCCTCGTCTTCGAACGCGACGGCTTCCTCCAGGCCCGCGTCGCCGACATCTGCGACGAGGCCGGCGTCTCCCACGGCTCCTTCTACACCTACTTCGTCTCCAAAGAAGAAATCTTCCGCACCCTCGTCGACTCCATCGAGCTCGACCTGCTCACCGTCGACCCGGCGTCGGAGGACACGCACGACCCCGTCGCCCGGATTCGGGCGGCGAACGAGCACTACCTGCGGACCTACGCCGCCAACGCGGGGATCATGCGGGTGATCCACCAGCTGGCCACGATCGACGTCGAGGTCTGGCGGACCAGGTTCCAGCGCCAGGACGCCTTCGCGCACGCCATCGAGCGGCGGATCCGGGCTCTGCAGGCGGGCCCGCGTGGCCGACCCGGCCATCGAGCCGTACTACGCGGCCCAGGCCCTCGGCGGCATGGCCGCCTACTTCGCCGAGCTGCTCCTCAACTCCCACGACCCGATCGACGCGGACACCGACACCGCGATCGAGGCGCTCACCCGGATCTGGCTCACCGCCCTGGGAATTCGCGACAAGGACGCGCACAGCTAGCGAGAGGGAAGCGAGACAGTGACGTCAGGCGACCAAACCCAGGTGACCAGTACCGGCTACACGCCGGTCGACGGCGACGTCGCGCAGGTGACCGACGGGCCGGTGGCGCTGCACGTCGGGGCCGACGGCGTCGGCGTAGTGATCCTGAACCACCCGGAAAGGCGCAACGGCTGGAACCCGGAGCTGGAACAGCGCTACTTCGAGGTGCTGGAGCGTGTCGACCGCGACCCCAGAGTCCGGGTGGTTGTCGTGACCGGCGCGGGCACCACCTTCTGCCCGGGAGTCGACAGCGGGCGGCTCGAAGGGATCACGAACGACGGCCTGGACCTGACCGGGCGCCGCTCACCGGTCCGGGCGTGGGCGCTGCGCAAGCCGATGATCGCGGCGGTGAACGGGGCGTGCGCCGGCATGGGCCTGGTGCAGGCGCTGTTGTGCGACGTGCGGTTCGCCGCCCGCGGGGCCCGTTTCACCACCGCCTTCGCCCGGCGCGGGCTGGCCGGCGAGTTCGGCATCACCTGGCTGCTGCCGCGCCTCGTCGGAGCCGGGACGGCGGCCGACCTGCTGCTGTCGTCACGCGTCTTCGACGCGGACGAGGCGCTGACGCTGGGCCTGGTCAACCGGGTCGTCGAGCCGAGCGAGCTGGCGACGGCGGTCCGCGCCTACGCCGCCGACATCGCCGAGAACTGCTCGCCGACGTCGCTCGCGCTGCTGCGCCACCAGCTGCACACCGACCAGCAGGATGACCTCGCCGCGGCGGTGGAACGCTCCTACCGGGCCATGGCGGTGGCCGTCACGGGCCAGGACTTCCGCGAGGGCCTGGCCAGCTTCCTCGCGAAGCGCAAGGCGCAGTTCCCACCGCTGGCCGACGACCTCGACCCGGTGGCGGTCACTGGAGCGGACCTGCCGGAGCTCGACGTCGTCCCGCAGACCGCCCTCAAGCAGGTCTCCACCGGCCACCCAGGCTCGAACGCCCACTGAACGTGGGTCGACCGCCCAGCCCGGAGGCTGGGCGGTCGTCTGGGACCTCGGGAGGTGCGGTGCGGCGCCGGCTCGGCGGGCGCCGCAGCCGGATCAGGACGAGGCGGACACGGTCACGCCGTCGATCACCGAGCCGCAGACCGGCGAGGCGTTCTTGACCGGCGTGAACACCTTGCCCTCGAGCTTCGTGACCCACAGGCAGTTGTCGACGCCGCCGACGCTGCTCTTGCGGTCGTTGATGTCGAGCTTGTGGTCACCGAACAGGCCGAGCGCGGTGAAGTCGTGGATGCTGGACAGCGCCTTGATCAGGCCGGCCGGCGCGGTGGCGCCGCCGGTCGCCTTCAGGGCCTGGACCAGCAGTCCCACGGAGACGTAGCTGCTGTACATGGCGTAGGTCGGCGCGCCGGAGACGCCGCCGGCCTTGAGGTCGGCCGCGAACTGCTTGGTCGCCGCGGTCTGCATCTCGATGGGCTCGAACTGCAGGCCGAAGAACGCGCCCTGCGCGTCGTTGAGCGCCCCCGGGCCGGCCCCGAGAAGGTCGCCGCCGTACCCGGTCGGCAGCAGCGCGGCCTTGATGTCGACGCCCTGGTCACGAAGCGCCGTGATGAGCGCGAAGCTCGTGTTGGGATCGATCTGCAGGGCCAGCCCGTCGACGCCGGCGCTCTTCATCGCCAGCGCGACAGGACCGATGTCGGTCGTGCCGAAGGGAATGGCGGCGTTCACGTAGCCGACCTTGATGCCGGCCTTCTTCGCTGATTCCCCCGCCGCCTTCGCCGTTTCCGCGGACGTCGGCGAGATCGCGTAGCCGAGGGCGCCGAGGCTGGTCACGCCCTGGGCCTTGAAGAACGTGCCCACGGTCGTGGCGACCTTGGTGGTGTTCAGTGCGCCCACCACGGAGAACATGTTCGGAGCAGTGATCCACTCAGGGCCGTCCTGCCCATTACCCAGAACCGGCACGTTGTGCTGGGTAAAGTAGGCGGACGTCGTGAAGGTCAGCGCCGAGAGGGCGATGACCGCGGTCACGTGGTCACGGGTGACCATCTTCTGGGCCGCGGTCAGCGCGGTCGTCGGGTTAGTGGCCGTGTCACCCACGACGTAACGGATGTTGTATCCGTTACGGGCCGCGTACTGGACGCCGGCCTTCATGCCGTCCACGCTCGTCCGGGCCGCGGACGCCGCGGGGCCGGTCTGGTCCGTCAACAGCCCGATGACAATCGACTTGGCCGGGCCTCCCGAGGCTCCCCCGGCCGTTCCACCGGAACTGGAGCCGCATCCCGCGACTGCGGCGAGAACGCTCGCGGCAGCCATCGCGACAAGAGCATTTCTTGACCTCGAACGCATTTCCTGGCCACTCCTGATTGATATTCCGGGAAACTTCAACGGCAAATCCGCGACAACCGTGGCATGTCCGCGTGAACGCCTTTGACAAGAACCTGAGAAATTTGCTCGAGCGAACTGGCCGGTCCCGTGGCGGTGCCCGCCGGCCCGGTGGGGCCGCCCGCGTGACCGGGCCGGGCGCCCACGGTGTTAAGTAGGGGCGTCAGAACTCCAATCTTGCGGCGCGGGACGCCCCGGCCTGAGGACCGGCGCCCGCGGGTGCGCCAGCCCCGAGATCGTGGAACGGACAGGGCCTGACGCGGGGCAATGTATCGCAATGTTGAGGTCGACGTCGACCTCAAGACAGCCCTCGGGGGCGAGGAACAGCGCCTCGGCGATCTCCTGCTCGCTGGCGCCGGCGACACGACGGTCCATGATCTGCCGCTCGGTGAAGGTGAGGCTGGTAGCGCTCGGCGTGGGCGGGACGAGCGGCTCGCCGGCCTTGACCAGCTCGTCGGCGACCTCGCGGTACAGCCCGGCCGCGCCGCACCGCCAGGCAAGGTCGGCGCCCGGGCTGCTGCCGGCCCTGATCGAGGACGACCCAGTCCCGACCAGCTGGCCGCCTCTCCTCCCTCCTGGGAAACACAGCGATCCTCGGCCCGGACGAACGTCCGGGCCGAGGATCGCTGGCAGGTGCGGCCGCGTCAGTCGACCGCGACGGGCTCCCGAGCGGGCGCGGGCGGGGCCGCCGGCGCGGTGACGGCCGCCGGTGTGGAGATGCGGGGCAGGAAGAGGCTCGCGACGAAACCGAGCGCGGACAGGGCGATGACCCACCAGAAGGTGGCGCCGAAGGCCGCGGCGACCTTGTCCGTGACGGGGCCCGAGAGCTTGACCCCGGTCACCGCGAGCGTGCCCTCGCCACCGCCGACACCGGGCAGCCGCCTGGCGATGTTGTGCTGGAGCTCGACGGCGACCAGCGCGGTGGCGACGGAGCCGCCGACGCGCTGCAGGATGTTCAGCGTCGTGGTCGCCCGCGGCACCGCGCTCGGCGCGAGCGTGGCGTAGGCTGCGGCCATCGCCGGCATCATCGCCGCGCCGAAGCCGAGGCCGCGCACGAACAGCACCGCCGCGAGCCAGCCCTCGTTCGTGTGGCCGCCGACCATCGTGAACGGGATGGTGCCGATCAGCGCGAGTGCCATGCCGACCGGCACGACGGCGCCCGGCCCCCGCCTGTCGGCGATCCGGCCCGAGATGGACATGGCGATCATAGCGCCGAGGCCCTGCGGCGCCAGCAGCAGACCGGCGCGCGACGCGCTCAGCCCGCGGTCCACCTGGTAGTAGAGCGGAAGCAGGAACAGCGCGCCGAACAGCATCGCGCCGATCACGAACGTGGCGACGCTGGCCAGACTGAAGTCCTTGTTCCTGAAGAGCTTCATGTCCAGCAACGGGTTCTGGTTCTGCCCGCGCAGCGCGTGCAGGACGAAGGCCACCAGCAGCACCAGGCCGACGATGATGCTGAGCTCGACCTTCAGGCTGCCGAAGCCGCCGCCGTTGCCGGCCTCGGACAGGCCGTAGACCACGCCGGCGAGGCCGGGCGAGATGAGCGCGAGGCCGGCCAGGTCAAGCCGGTTGCTCGACGAGCCGCGGTCGTCGCGCGGCAGCACCCGCCACGACAGGAACAGCGCGAGCGCGCCGATCGGCAGGTTGACGTAGAAGATCCAGCGCCAGCTGAGGTTGTCGACGACGAGGCCGCCGATCACCGGGCCGAGGACCGGGGCGATCAGGGTCGGCACGCCGATGATGCTCATCACCCGGTTGATCCGGGTCGGACCGGCGGACCGGGCCAGCAGCGTCATGCAGATCGGCATGATCATGCCGCCGCCGAGGCCCTGCAGCACCCGGAAGGCGACCAGCACCGGGGCGGACCAGGCGAGGCCGCACAGGGCGCTGCCGACGATGAACATCGTCAGCGAGATGTTCCACATACGCGTGGCGCCGAAGCGCTCGACGGCCCAGCCGGTCAGCGGGATGACGACGGCGAGGGCCAGCAGGTAGCCGGTGGTGACCCAGGAGATCGTCGACAGGGAGGTGTTGAACTCCTTGCCGAGGTCCCGGATCGCGACGGACACGATCGTGGTGTCAAGAATGACCATGATCGCGCCGAGCATCACGGTGCCGCAGAGGCGCAGCAGCGCCGGGTCGAGCTTGCCGTCGTCTAGGACGGGCCCAGGCGCTGTGGCTGTCGCCGGCGGCGAGGCCGCGTCAGGTTGGTCGGACACGAAGTTGCTCCCTGGAATGTGGCCGCCGGTGACGGCGGCACGGGCGGAGGTCGGTCACGGGCGCTCCCGGCGGCTCGGCCTGCTGGCCGGCCCGCCGTGCGCCGCGGCCTCATCCGCTCCGGCGGCCTGGCGGCCTGAGGGGATGACGTCTGCTCGTCGCCCAGCATCCGACCTTCGTTGAGATGTGTCAAATATATCGTCGTCACAACGACACTTTCTCCGGCGCGCACCCGCTACGATCGAGACATGATCGAAGCCGCCGGGCAGACCCCCAGCGAGGGGGCCGACGTGACCGCGCCGGCGGCGGCCACGCGCGCGGGGGCGGGCCCGGCCGTCGCGGATCGGGATGCCTTCGCCAGGGAGGCCTGGCGGGCCATGCTGGCCCTGACGTTCGGGGGCGCGGCGCCCGCCCGGATGCACACCGTCTGCCAGGCTATGGACCTTACGCCGGCCGCCCTGAAGGTCCTGCTCGTGCTGTCCGACGGCCCCCGCCCGATGCGCGAGCTGGTCGAGACGTTCCGGCACGACCCGTCCTACCTGACCAGCGTCGTCGACCTGCTGGAACGCCGCGGTGTCGCCCGCCGCGAGCCGCACCCGACCGACCGGCGGGCTAAGACCGTGGTGGTGACCGGCGAGGGCCGCCAGGTGCTCGCGGAGGCTCAGGAGCTCCTCGCGGTGCCGCCGCCGTCGATGCGGGTGCTGTCGCCGGACGAGCAGCGCCAGCTGCTGGGCCTGCTGATGCGGGTCCTCGAGGCCGAGCCCGCGATCCCCGAGGCGATGCGCCCGCGGATACCCACCGAGCCGCCCGGTTCCGACTGATCGGCTAGGCTGCTGGCGATTTCGGCTGGTGGGGCCGGGTCGCGCCATTCCGGCACGCACGGGACGGCGTGACCCCGTGCGTCGAGACGGAGGACGGATGTCGCCCACGGAGGCCGCGAAACCACTCGACCTCGCTGGAAGCCCGGCGGTCGCGCCGGGCCCGCCGGCGACGGCGGCCGCAGCCCGCAGGTACCGCGAGCCGCGCTTCGTCGTGCTGTGCCTGCTCGGGGTGGCCATGCTCGCCTCCATCGGAGGCTGGATCGCCATGGTGCTGATGAACAAAGAGGTGCCAGACGGCTTCCCGGTCGTGATCGGGACCGTCCTCGGCGGGCTGGTCGGGATAGCGGCGAGCGACCGGCCCACCTGATCGCCCGCGGCGCGGCGCCGGCCGGTACGGCGCTCGGACGCCGGGGCGGACCGGGGGCCATCAGGGCAGCGGCGCCCGGCTCCGCCTACCTGCCGTTCGGCAGCGCGGAGCCGACCGGGCCGAGGATCGTCGCCAGGTCCCGCGCGTCCCGCCGGAAGGCGCCCAGGATCGGGTCGACGTCCCCCCGAGGGTCGTCGAATGAGGCAAGGTCGGCGTCCACGCCGACGAAGGCGATGCGGTCCAGCTCGGGCTCCTGGCCCGCCGCACGCTCGGCGTCCACCAGGGCCGCGTAGCTGTCCCGCAGCACGGCCGCCGGCCGGGGCGGCGCCACGAACAGGGCACCGACGTCGCCCTGCCGGCCGCGGCTGAGCCGCCACAGCCGCAGGCCGGCCGCGGGGGTCTCGGTACCGGTCTCCTCACGCAGCTCGCGGGCGGCCAGCGCCCGCAGGTCGGCGACCTCCAGGGAGTCGCCGACGGCCGCGGGCGGCTCGCCGGTGCCGCTCGGCAGCTGCCAGCGGCCCGGCGAGGACGTCCAGGACGCCATCCGCCCGACCAGCAGCGACCCGTCGTCCGTCGGTTGCAGGACGCTGACGAACAGATGTGGCAGCCAGCGGGCGGAGCCGGGCGTCCGGGGCGGCACGTAGCGGCGGTAGGTCGCCCGCAGCCAGGTGAGCACCAGGGTGCCCGCCTCGTCCGGCGCCCAGCGCAGCCCGCCGGACGCCGCCACCGGGCCGTCGAACAGGGACGGCTTGGCCCGCACGGCTTCGTCCCACGCGTCGTCGACGGCGGCCTGGTCGGCGGCCGACAACGGGGGCGGGTCCGCGGGCTCCAGGCGCAGCCGGGCCGGGGCCAGCAGTTCGATTCCGGTAAACAGTGGAAGCCGGTCGGTCACGACTACCACGCTCCCACATTCCGTACCCGGACGGACCGCGTCGCCGTGGTCGCCGAGCGCGCCCGGACCGCGCTCAGCCGGCTGCCTGGTGCCGCCGCAGGCGGGTGAACAGGCCTGGGGCTCCCCCGCCGGGCCGCCCGCCCGGCCTCCGGCCACCAGGATGTGATCACCGACACCGTCAGCTGCCCCGCGTCCAGGGCTGGGCCGCCGCCCGAGGATCATCGTCGGCATGGCCACCCCTTCCGCCAGACTCGACGGGCTAGCTGACAGCTACGAGCGAACCCGGCCTCGTTACCCGGTCGAGCTTTTCAGCCACGCCGTCAGCCTCCTGCCGGCGGACGCCCGGCCCACCGTCGTCGACGCGGGCGCCGGGACCGGGATCGCGCTCGAGGCGCTGCTGCCGCTGCTCCCGGCCGGGGCCGACGTCCACGCCGTCGACGTCTCGGGCGAGATGGTCGAGCTCGGCCGGGTGAAGTTCCCCGAGGTCAGCTGGACCAAGGGCAACGCCGAGCAGCATCTGGCGACGTTCAGCGGCGTCGACCTCGTCACCGCCGCGCAGAGCTACCAGTGGATGGACCGCCCGGCGTTCCGCGCCGCGGCGGCGGGCGCGCTGCGCCCCGGTGGGATCTGCCTGGTCATCCAGAACAACCGCGACCTGCGCGCGGGCGGCCTGGCCGGTGACTACGAGGACCTCGTAGCGGAGCTGTCGCCGTTCCACAGCCACGGCTTCCGGCCGATCGACGTCGAAGGCGAACTCGCCAGCACGTTCGACGAGGTGACGCACGGCGAGCAGGCCTGGTTGCAGCCGCTCACCATCGACGAGTTCGTCACGATGAGCTCCTCGTCAGCTCAGGCGCAGCGCGCGATCGCGGCGGTCGGCTCGTTGTTCCTGCACCGGGTCCGCGCGCTGGCCGCGCGGCACGAGAAGGACGGCCACGTCCACGTCCCGTACATCACCGAGGCCTTCTACGGGAAGGCCCACGCCTGACAGCGGCCACCGGCCCACGACCTGATCGGAGCTGCCCGCGTGACCAGACCCGAGCTCGGGGTCCTCTACGTCGTCGTGTGTGGTGGGCAGCCCGCGGTCGGGCTCGTGCCGTTCGTCGAGCAGGCGATCGCCGCCGGCTGGGACGTCTGTGTGCTCGCGACCCCGGACGGCACCAAGTTCGTCGACGCCGGCCTGCTCGCGCGGCTGACCGGCCATCCCGTCCGCTCCGAGTACAAGCGGCCGGAGGAGCCCGACGTGCTGCCGCCCGCGGACGCCTTCGCCGTGGTACCGGCGACGTTCAACACGGTGAACAAGCTGGCCGCCGGTATCTCCGACACCCTCGCGCTCGGACTGCTCAACGAGGGGCTCGGTGCCGGGAAGCCGATCCTGTTGGTGCCGGCCGTCAATGGGCCGCTGGCCCGTCACCCGGCGTTTGTCGCCGCCCTGACGACGTTGCGGTCCTGGGGTATCCGGGTCGTCTTCGACCCCGCCGCGACCGGCCTGCCGTTCCCCTGGGAGCGGCTGGCCGAGCAACTGCCGCCGCTGGCCGCCGCGGCGCGGCCTGGCCTGGTCTGACCTGGACCGCGCTCGAAGCTCTGGCGTCGGGGCATCGTCGATGGCAGGGCCACCGGCCCGGCCGCCGCGGCTTCAGCTGGCCGCCGGGTCGACGCGAAGATCGAGATCTACGCGAAGAAGCTCGTTGTCGACGAGGAGAGGACCCCACATGTCACCGAACACGCAGTCGACGCCCGCCCAGGTTCCGCTCGGCGGCCAGGGGCTGGTGGTGTCCGCCCAGGGGCTGGGCTGCATGGGAATGTCGGACTTCTACGGCGGGCGGGACGACGAGGAGTCGCTCGCCACCATCCACCGGGCGCTGGATCTCGGGGTGAACTTCCTGGACACCTCCGACCGGTACGGGCCGCACACGAACGAGCGGCTGGTCGGCGCCGCGATCGCGGGCCGGCGCGACGAGGTCGTGGTCGCGACGAAGTTCGGCATCGTGCACGACCCCGCCGACCCGATGGCGCGGCCGGTCAACGGCCAGCCCGCCTATGTGAAGGCCGCCTGCGACGAGTCGCTGGGCCGGCTGGGGATCGACCACATCGACCTCTACTACCAGCACCGCGTCGACCCGAACGTGCCCATCGAGGAGACCGTGGGCGCGATGGCCGAGCTCGTCGCGGCCGGCAAGGTGCGCTATCTCGGGCTTTCCGAGGCGGCGCCCGCGACGATCCGCCGCGCGCACGCCGTTCACCCGATCACGGCGCTGCAGACCGAGTACTCGATCTGGACCCGCGACCCGGCCGAGAGCGAGATCCTCCCGACGACCCGCGAGCTGGGCATCGGCTTCGTCGCCTACAGCCCGCTGGGCCGGGGCTTCCTGACCGGCACGTTCCGCACCGCCGCGGACTTCGCGGCGGACGACTTCCGGGTGCACCTGCCCCGGTTGCAGGGCGAGAACCTGGAGGCCAACCTCGCCGTCGTCGAGCAGGTCGAGCGGGTCGCCGCGGCACACGAGGCCACGCCCGCGCAGGTCGCACTCGCCTGGGTGCTGGCCCAGGGACCGGACATCGTCCCGATTCCGGGCACCAAGCGCCGCGAGTACCTGGAGGAGAACGTCGCCGCCGCGGCCGTCACGCTCACCGCGGCCGAGATCGCCCTGCTCGCGGAGGCGGGCGCCACCGTCCAGGGCCTGCGGTACGCCAACATGTCGAACGTGAACATCTGATGCGGCTGAGGGCCGCAGCGGGTATCTCGGGTGCTCAGGTGAGCGCTAGGCGGGAATCCCGAGGCCGTCGAGGACCTCGGCGGCCGGCAGGGCCGCGAGGGTCTTGCCGGCGAGGGCGAGCTTCGAGCGGCGCAGGCCGCTGCCGATGATCACCCAGGGCGTCGCGGCCACGGCGGCGTCGACGAGGACCGGCCAGTCTCCCGGCAGGCCGATCGGCGTGATGCCGCCGAACTCCATCGCGGCCGCGCCGACGGCGTCCTCCCGGGCGGCGAACGAGACCTTGCGGGCGTCAAGCCGGCGCCGGACCAGCCCGTTGACGTCCGCACGGGTCGTCGCGAGCACCACACAGGCCGCGTAGGTGACCGTCTGGCCCCGCTTTCCGGCGACGACGACGCAGTTCGCGGACTCGGCCGTGCTGATTCCGTAGGCGGCGCAGAAGGCCGCCGTGTCGGAGAGGTCCGGGTCGATCGGCGCGGCCTCGACCGACTCGGCCAGACCCAGCGACGCGAGCGCCGCGGCGACCGGGCCGGCCAGCAGGTCGGGCCTGGACAGCGCGGGCTCGAAGGCGAGATCCGTGGGCATGCCCCATCTTCGCCCGCGGCGGGGCCGCTCGACCAACGCGGGGTACCCGTGGCGCTACGACGGGGTGAGGCGGGCGAGCGCCCGGCTGATCTCGTCGAGACGGGCGTCGACATGGCCGCGCAGGTCGGCGAGGTCACCGCGGGAGGCGCTCTGGTCGGCGGCGCGCAGCTCGACGACGATCGCGCCGCCCGGGGCGATCGTCGCGGACTCGACCTCCGTGACGTCGTCGGCGCCCTGGACCCGCAACGCCCGCTCCACGTCCCCGCGGCGCAGCCCCTCGCGGCGCAGCGCCCGGTCGTCGAACCGGCCGTCGGCGATCAGGACCGTCGGGGTCCCCTCGAACAGCCGCTCGGCGCGGGCGTTGTCCCGCAGCAGCCGGACCGCCAGCCCGTTGACGACGAACAGCGTCAACGCGCCGATGACCCCGCCCGTCAGGCTGTTGTCGTTGCCGATGATGGCGTTCTGGACGACGTTCGAGACCAGCAGCATGACGACCAGGTCATGGGTGTTCAGCTGCGCCATCTCGCGTTTTCCGAACGCCCGGATGAGCACCGTCATCGCCACGTACACGGCGACCGTCCTGATCACCTTTTCCATGACGGGAATGCCCATCGTGAACAGATCCGAGAGCACAGGCCACCTCCATGCCTCGCGGCCGCGGTGTCGCATCCGCGCAGAGGGCATAACACCACGGCCGCGGCAAACCGCGGTGACCGGCCGGCGCCACGAAATCCCAGCTCAGCCGAGCCAGGGCGGGGCTGGCGCGCTCACTCGAGCGTGATGGCCCCTTCCGGGCAGGCCGACGCCCCTCTGCGGGCCGCCGCCTCGGCGCCCGCGGCGACCGCGTGCTCGCCGGGCAGGGCGCAGCCCAGGTTGTCGAGCGCGAACACCTCGGGGGCGCTGGCTTTGCAGCGCGCATGGCCGGTGCACCTCGCGCCGTCGACGATCGCTCTCATCCGCTCCCCCACCGGGTCACCGCGACCAGCGCAGCCGCAGCGTGTTCAGCGTGAACATCTGGCCGGACGCCTCGACCGGGCTGAACTCCGGGTCAAGCTCGTACTCCGGGATGAGCCGGTGCCATTCCTCGTAGGCGACGCGGAGCTCGGGACGGGCCAGGTGGGAGCCGAGACAGCGGTGCGGCCCGGCGCCGAAGGTCAGGTGAGTGGTCCGGTCCTGGTCGAGGTCGACCTCGGCGGCCCGCGGGTAGGTCGAACCGTCGCGGCCCGCGGCGGGCAGCGAGATCATCAGCGTGTCCCCCCGGAAGACCGGACAGCCGTTGATCTCGGTGTCCTCGGCCGCGTCCCGCATGATGTTGACGATCGGGTACGCCCGCAACAGCTCCTCGACGGCGTGCGGCACGACCGCCGGATCCGCCACGATCCGGCGCCGGTCGTCCGGATGTGTCGCCAGATGCAGGAAGCGGACCGCGTCGCGACCGTGACGCTCAACCGGCCCGAGGCCCGCAACGCGCTGAACAGAGCCCTCCTGCGGGCGTTATGGGACGCGATCCTCGCGGCCGACGCGGATCCCGACATCGACGCCGTGGTCCTGACCGGTGCCGACCCCGCCTTCTCGGCCGGCGCCGACCTCAAGGAGGCCTCCGGCGAGGCCCCGCGGTCCGCCGCCGTCCGACCGGCCGGCGCCGGCCCCGAGCGGGACAGCAACGGCCTGTTCCGCTTCCTGCCCGTCATCGCCAAGCCGGTCATCGGCGCGGTGAACGGGGTGGCGGTCACCGGCGGCCTCGAGACCGCGTTGCAGTGCACCTTCCTGGTGGCCTCCGAGCGGGCCCGGTTCGCCGACACGCACGCGCGGGTCGCATCATGCCGGGCGGCGGGATGACGGTGCTGCTGGCCCAGGCCGTCGGCCTGCGCCGGGCGCTCGAGCTGTCGCTGACCGGCAACTTCCTGACCGCCGACGAGGCGTTCGGCCTCGGCCTGGCCAACCATGTCGTGCCGCACGCGGAGCTGTTGCCGTTCGCGCACCGGCTCGCCACCGACATCGTCAGCGACGACCAGCGCTGCGTGCGCCGGCTGCTCGCCCACTACCGGGCGCTGGCGAACACGGCGACGCTCGACGAGGCGCATCTGCTGGAGGGAATCCTCGCGGAGACCTGGCGGCGGGACCCGGGCGAGCTCGCGTCGCGCCGCCGCGCCGTCACGTCCCGCGGCCGCGCCCAGACCGGTTCCTGACCGCCACAGCCGGCCGTTCGGGGCCGGGCTAGGCGAGCAGGGTGTGGACCGTCACCGGCGTCAGGCCGGCGGCGCGCAGGTTGGCCACGACCCGGGGGAACGCGGCCACCGTGCCCGGGTAGCCGAAGTGCATGCTGACGATCGAACCGGGCCGGGCGCCCGACCGGACCCGGGAGACGACCGCGTCCGCGCCGGGCGAGGTGTAGTCCAGCGGGTCGACGTCGAAGTCGACGACCGTCGGGTAGCCGGCGGCTCCGGCCTGCTCGACGATCAGCGGGGTCGCGGTGCTGGTGCCCGACGGGCGGAAGTAGCGGCCCTGGGCCGGGGCCAGCCGGGACAGCACGTCCCGGCAGCCGACGATCTCCTGCGCCACCTGGGCCGCGGGCAGCCGGGCCAGCGTCGGGTGGGTGAAGGTGTGGTTGTCCAGCTCGTTGCCGGGCCCGAGGATCGCCGGGACGAGGTCGGCGTGCGCGTCGAGCCACTGGCCGACGGCGAAGACCGTGATCGGTACGCCGAGCTGCGTGGCGGTGTCGAGCAGCTGGTGCGCGAGTGACACGTCCTGCCCGGCCTCATGCGGCCCGATGTGGAAGGTCAGCGCCAACTGGTTGCGGTCACGCGGGCCGTTCGTCACCGCCTGCGCGGTGACCGGGGCGAAGGTAAGCGCCGGCTCGGCCGTCGGCGTCGGGCGCGCGCTCGTGGGCGCCGGCGCCGCGGTGGCGGGAGCCGGTGCGGCGGCTGGGCTGTCGCTCGAACAGGCCGCCGCGAGCCCGGCGGTGGCGATCGCCGCGCTGGCCCCGGCCAGCAGCCGGCGGCGCGAGACCTGGGCCCGCCGGACATCCGGCGCGGTGTCCTGGCCGTCGATCGCCGGGTCACCAGCCGTCGGGTCACCAGCCGTCGGGTCACCAGCCACGGCCGCAGCCTACGGCAGCCGACCGTCCGCCCGAGCGTCCGGCCCGGCCGGAAGCTGGACAGCGCCTCGCGGCAGGCCCGGGAGGCCCGGAGGCCCGGAGGCCCGGAGGCCCGGAGGCCCGGGTTCGCGGCCGTCAGGAGACGGTCGCCGCGCTGGCCCGTTCCAGCAGGTAGTTGCGGGCCATGACCGGCGGGTAGGCGGTGCCGGCGACGAGCGGCTCGACCACCGCGTCCAGGTCGGACTCCAGGAAGACGATGAGAGAGATCAGCTCCTCGTCGGGAGCCTCCGCCGGTGGCGGCAGGACGCGATGGCGGGTCGAGCGCCACCGGTCACCGGTCCAGCGGGCCAGCAGGTCGCCGACGTTGACCGTGAGGGCATCCGGCTCGTAGGGGGCGTCCATCCAGTGGCCGTCGCGGGTCTGGACCTGCAGGCCGCCGTAGCCCGGCTGCCGGTCGAGCACTGTGAGGACCCCCCAGTCAGTGTGCGGGGCCACCCGGTACTGGTGGTCGCGCGGTGCCCCGGTCTCGGCGCGCGGGAGGTACCGGTTGATGTTGAGGCTGTGCGGGCCGGCCTGGACCCGGTCGGCGAACCAGGGTTCGGGCAGGCCGAAGGCGACGGCGCAGACCCGCAGCAGGTCGTCGTACAGGGCGCGGACCTCGGCCGTGAACCGCTCGCACATCGCCTTGAGCTCCGGGCATTCGCCCGGCCAGACGTTCGGCGCGAACCAGTGGTCGTCCAGCTCGGGGTCGCCGGTCGCGAAGGTCCGGCCGAAGGTCAGCGACTCCTTGAGGTCCGCCCGGGAGGTGTCGGCGACCTCGCCGTAGTACGCGTTGGCCTCGCCGCCGACCGGAATCCAGCCCCGGCCGCCGACCTGTGTCGTGTAGCGGGCCTTGGCCGCACGCGGCAGCCGGAAGAAGCGCCCGGCGCTCGCCCGGATGTCCGCCCGCAGCTGGGGGCTGATCCCGTGCCCACCGACCAGCAGGAACCCCGACTGGCGCAGCCCCACGTCCAGCTCGCAGGCGAACCGGTAACGCTGGTCACCGGTGCCATCCCGCCACCGGCCGATGTCGAGCAGCGGAAAATCGGGTGTCGTCGTCATTCGGTCCCTCGCCTCCGCGGCCCGCGATCCGGGGCCGGTCATGGTCGGTGCGCCCGGACGGCCCCGAGCTCGGGCGGGCCGTGGCGGCGCGGCCGGGCGCTCGGGACCGGGCGTCACCGGCGGGCAGCGGTGCCGCGCGGTGGTTCCCGTCTCTCCGCCATTACGGCGTACCGAGGTTTCACGGGCCGGCCAGCCGGGTTACGGGACCGTGGAATGTGTGCGCCGCGTGTGTCACGGACCGGCAGGCCTGTCCTGGAGCGGCGCCTGGGCGCCGGAGACATGGTCGCGGGCATCGCCCCGAGGGGCCTCCCGCGGAGCGCCCGGCTGGCGGGCCGGAGCGCGGCAGGCGCGCCGTTCGGCCAGGCGTTACCAGCCGGAACAGGCGGGAAGCAGGCTCCAACGGCCACGGCCCAGCCGGCCGTCACCGCCCGGGCCGAATGGCCTTAATGACGGTGACCCGGGCGGGTTGAACACCACAAACCACGCGGCTGTCGGCTGCCGGACAATTTCCGGCTGTCTGCCGTTCCACCAGCGGGCGTAAACAGCGCGGACACCGGTCGGAAACGACACGCTGAGGCCGTCCCGGTCCGGACGAACCCGCTGGCGGGCAGTTCCGCGAGATCAGGCCGTTCGGCGCGGCGCGGAGGTCGCCGTGGCGGCGGCCCGGTCGACGGCCGCGTTGAGGTCCGCGGTGGCGACGGTCCATCGGCGGTCGCGCGACGTGGCGGCACCGAGGTCCTGCAGGTGCCGGAGCTCCGCGGTCACCTCGGCGGCGGAGAGGCCGAGGTCATAGGCGAGCGAACGAGCCCGAAGCGGGCGATCAGCCTCGGTGAGCGCGGCGTGCAGCCGGACCGCGACCCAGCTGGGCCGGCCGGTCGTCACGGCGACAGGCTGTTGGTGAAGCCGGCGCGACTGGTTTGACCCAGTCGTAGCCTCGGCTACTAACCGAGGCTTCCGGCGGCCAGAAGAGGTGGTACCGCTCACAGCATTCATCAGGTCACCCGTCCAGAATTCGGCTCTCCTCAACAATGCTTGACAACGCGGCGTCAGTCACGGTGAGGTTCATCGCGCAACAGGTAGTAACCAGGCGAATACCGCCATTCCGGCTCATCCTGGATCTCACCGGTACACCGCGTACCGAACCGACTCGCGCGGCGCCCACGTCCGTCGGCCCTGACCAGCGAGGCCCGCGCCCCGACGAGCCTGACCTCGTCGACCCGGGCGGCCCCGGCCATGCCGGCACGGTAACCCGGTCCGCCGCGCCTCGTCCACGCGGCGCGCCCCGTGGGGCCCGAGTTCACGCGGACCCCCTTCGCCCCCGGTTTCACCCGCGCTGACCTGCACGAACGCGATGGTGTCCGGGAATTTCGCCGCCTCGGCGCGGCGGTAGCGCACGCGCCGCCCGGGCTGCTCGTGACTGACTACCCGGGACCTCCGCCAGCCGCGGCTGCCAGCTAGCCGGGGTTGCCGGCCAGCCGGCCGGGCCCGAGCACCAGTTCGCGGTAGCCGGGCAGGCCGGCGAAGCCGGTCGCCTGGAAGACCGCGTCGGCGACGGCGTGCGCGAAGACGTCCGCCGCCGCGGTAAGCAGAGCGTTCAGGTTGCCGGCCGGCCGGGCCCCGGTCGCCAGGGCGAAGACGGTGTCGCCGTCGGCCATGGTGTGTACGGGGCGGATCGCGCGCGCCATGCCGTCCTGGCCGCTGGCGGCGAGCCGGGCGCACTGTGCCTTCGTCAGCACCGCGTCGGTCGCGACGACTCCGATCGTCGTGTTCATCGCCGACGTGGCCGACGTGAGAGCGACCGTGCCGTGGCCGGCGCCGAGACCGGTCGGGAACAGGCTGGGGCGTCGCTCCGAGGCCAGCCAGGCGGCGAGCAGATCCGGGTCGGGGTCGGGGAACACGGATTCAAGATCACCGTAGAGCCGGCCGGTGCGCGGATCGACCGCGGAACCGGCCGAGTTGACCACGGCCAGTGCCGCGACGGTCGTCCCGTCGCCAAGCACCGTCGCCGCGCCGCCGACGCCGCCGGCGAGGCCGCAGCTGCTGGCGCCGGTACCGGCACCGACGGAGCCACGCGCCACCGGCCCGGTGGAGGCGTTGTCGTAGGCGAGCGCACCGAGGTCGGGCCCGGGTGTCGCGCTGGCGGGCGGCAACGCGCCACCGCGGCCAAGGTCGAAGATCACCGCGGCCGGCACGATGGGGACGACCCCGGCGGCCCCGACCGGGAAACCGACGCCCGCCGCGGCGAGGCGGCGCATCACCCCGTCGGCGGCGGCCAGGCCGAAAGCGCTTCCACCGGCCAGCACGATCGCGTGGACCCGTTCGACCATGTTGCGCGGGTCGAGCAGGTCCGTCTCCCGGGTGCCTGGCGCTCCACCGGCGACGTCCACACCGCCGACGGCACCCCCTCGCGGCGCCAGTATCACGGTGACCCCGGTCCGCCAGCCCTCGGTAACCCGGCGCGCATGCCCGACGGAGATGCCACGGACGGCTGTCAGCGACCCGACCAGACTGGCCGCGCCGACGATCGCCGGACCGCCGCCCGTCACCGCCCGCTCCGGGAACCGACTCGCACCGACGCTCGCTGCTGGCCCACATGCTTCACTGCCCGCATGCTGCCGCGCGAGGCGCCGACGCGCGACCCGCTCCCGCCGGCGACGACTGGCCGGCCGGCGTTAGTTGAGGCGGCCGAGGCCGGCGAGCCGGCGCTCGTCGAGCGCGCGCAGCCGGTCGGCGACCCAGGTCAGCAGGTCCGGGTCGTCCAGGTAGGTCACCGGATGACGGGCCGGCGGGACCGGCTTCGCCACCCGCCGTGGCAGCGGCTCCGCGTCTCCCGCACTATCGCCCCTGGTCCGGCGCACCGGCTCCTCCGCCTCACGTTCGCCCGGGCCTGCCTCGGCCTTGGATGACACCTCCGGATGACGTAGACCCGGACATCTCGCCCCCCGCAACCAGGTGACGTCTGACACCTTGCCATCGCAGCTAGCCGGAGACTACCGGAACGCCCAGTTCCGACCCGGCTACACCCCGCCCGATCGGCTCCGCCCGAAGCCGCCTCGCACCGAGGCTCAGACGGCCCTCGGCGCCGGGCTGATCGCGCGCCGCTGGGGCTTCGGCCGCCGGGAGCTCGACGAGTTCTCGGTGCTCGGCCACGAGCGCGGCGCCGCCGCGGTCGACGCCGGAGCCTTCGGCGCGCAGGTCGTCGCCGTGCCGACCGAAGCCGGCCCGTTCACGGTCGACCAGGGCCTGCGCCGCGGCACGACCGCCGACACCTGGGCGCGCTCAAGCCGGTCGCCGGCCCGGACAGCCTGCACCACGCCGGCAGCTCGTCGCAGATCTCCGACGGCGCCGCCGCGCTGCTGATCACGACCTCCGAGAAGGCCCGGGAGCTGGGCCTGACCCGATCGCCCGGTACGTCGCCGGCACGGTCCTCGGCGCCAACCCGATCGAGGTGCTCTCCGGGCCGATCCCGGCCACCGGAGAAGCTGCTGGCGAAGACCGGCCTGTCGATCGACGACGCCGGCGCCTTCGAGGTCAACGAGGCGTTCGCGTCGGTGCCGCTGGCCTGGCTGGCCGAGACCGGCGCAGACCCGAAGCAGGCCAACCCGCTCGGCGGCGCGATCGCGCTCGGCCACCCGCTCGGCGCGTCGGGGGCGATCCTGATGACCCGCCTGATCAACCACCTGCGCGACAACGGCCTGCGCTACGGCCTGCAGACGATGTGCGAGGGCGGCGGCACGGCCAACGCGACGCTCGTGGAACTGCTCGACGCCTGACGGCGGCACCTCGCGCCGGCACCTCGCGGCGACCTCGTCGGCGCCGGCACGGCGGAGCTCAGGTGGCCGCGGCCCTCAGGTGTGGCGGCCCACCCGCGCGAGGTGGCGGATCTCGGCGTCCGGGCCGGGGTAGAAGAACGTGACCCGTGCGTCGTCCGACCAGCGGACCCGGAACGGGGGGTTGCCGAACGGGCCACTGACCTCGACGACCTCGCCGTCCCGGTCCGGCTGGTCCTGGGTGTGGCGGTGGATGACGATCTGGTCGCCGATCCGCGCCTGGCCCGGCCCGGGCTCCGTCCGGGCGGTCCTGGCCTTCCGGTCGGCCGTCGACGCCGGAACCGGGAGGCCGGCCTCGTGGCGCGGGTGGTGGGCCTCATGCGTGACCATCGCGCCGATGCCGCGCAGATCCTCCGGGACAGCCTCGGCGAGCAGGTCGTCGAGCGTGATCAGGCCTACCACCTCCGCACCGGCCATGAGCGGCAGCCGGCGCACCGAGTGAGTCCGAAAGGCCCGAACCACCTCCGCCCGTTCGGCCGTCACCGGCAGGGTGACAACGCCGCTCGTCATCACCGCGTCGACTCGGGCGTCCCGCGGCAGCCCACGCGCGACGGCCCGCAGCACGACGTCGCGGTCGGTCACGATGCCGACGAGCCGCTCCCCGTCCAGGACGAGCAGCGCGCCCGCTCCCGCCCGGTCCATCAGGCGGGCGGCATCCGCCAACGTCGTGGCCGGCGAGACCGTGACCGGCACCTGGTAGGGAATCGTCATCTCGCCCTCCTCAGCTCCAGGCGCGCGCCCGGCGGTTGTCGGGTGGCGCGGCGCCCTCGTAGGCAGCTTTCCCCGCTGGTCGCGGCGGAGACAGCGCCGGGAGCGGGCAGCCAGGCCCGGCCGGGCCTACCGCCGACGCCCGCCGCTTCCAGCGCGGGCCCAACCAACCCGGCGCGCGACGACCACGACGACCGACCAGCTCGGCGACCGGCCGTCGTGCTGGCCTGAAGGTGCCCGCCGGCATCGCGGGCCTCGCGTGGCGCGGGTGCGGCCGGAAATCAACCAGACACGCGGAACCCGGACACATTGTGTCAAGTCGGCCTGGGTGTCACCATTGGCGGTGCGCAGCGGCGACGGGCACTGGCGGGAGAAACGCATTGAGGGTCTGGCCGGTTTCCCGTCGACGCGCGACCATATCGGCATCGTCAACACTCGCCCGGCGAGGGGAGGCCGCAGTGACCCGCGCCGAAGCAATCATCAACGTCCCGTTCGACGCCCGGCTGCTGGACGACGGCGGGAAATTCCCCGCCGAACTGGCCTACCGGTCGACGGATCCGTTCGCGGTCGTCATCCGGTTCGATGTCGGTAACGGCGCCTGGGTCGAATGGGTTTTCGCCCGGGAGTTGCTGGAGGACGGCCTGCGCCGGCCCGCCGGGATCGCAGACGTCCGGGTCGCGCCGATCACGCACGCCGGCGAGACCGTCGTCGAGCTGTCGCTCTCGAGCCCCGGGGGGCACGCGCGGATCGGGCTGCCGCGCTGGGCCGTGCGCGCCTTCCTGCGCCGGGCCGCCGCCGCGGTGCCCTGCGGCGGCGAGTCCCGCCACATCAACTGGGACCAGGAGCTGGCGCCGCTCACCGAGGGCGGCCCGCTCACCGGCGACGGCCCGAGCATCTCCGGCTGACGCGGCGCTCCCGCCCCACCCGCGCGCTGCCACCGGCGGACGGAACAGGCCTGACGGGCCGGACGGTGCACCCGGACCCGGCGCAAGCACGCATTCAGGTCGGGGAGCCCGATTTCGGCACCCAGTGCCGGGAGATGAGGGGCGGACGGAGGGTTGTGTGTCGGCCGGTGAGGCGGGTATAACGACTGTCAGGTGAGAGAAGCCACCATCAAATGGCACGGAGAAGTCGGAGTCGTCGACAAGGCGTCATCCTCGCACCGTGCATCACCTAATGCCGCGAGTGCGGCGTGAGCGTGGACTTCTCTCACCTAGTTTCTCAGCGCCAGCAGCGATTTCCGCTCACCCGGAGAGCCGCGGGCCCCTGCCAGTGCCGGGACGAACGGCGTCTCCGGGGCAGCCTTGTCCGCGTGCGCCAGGTGGTCGCATGGCGCACCTCCCGTAGCGCCTGGGCGACGCTCCGCCGCCGGATGAGCCCCTACCGCCCGATGTCCCGCGGCGGCACCGCGGCACCCGCCACGGCGGCAGGCGAGCCAGCCGCCAGGGCGGCGCTTGCCGAGTTCACCGAATTGTCACGGTTGGCGACAGCTCGCCCGCGCTTCTGGGATAGTCGAGTGCCCGAAGGGCGAACGGCGCTGGCTGGTCGCGACGTCCCGCCGGGTGGGAGGAGCCGGGTCACCCGGCCTGGGACGGGCGGAAGGAAACCAAGATCGCGATGCGAGCATCGGACTGGGATGCGCGGTATGCCGGCAACGAGCTGGTGTGGGGGCTCCCGCCGAACCGGTTCGTCGCCGCGGAGCTCGCCGAGCTACCGGCTGGCCGCGCGCTCGACCTGGCCTGCGGCGAGGGACGCAACGCGATCTGGCTGGCGAGCCGGGGCTGGCAGGCTACCGGCCTGGACTTCTCGGCCGCCGCGATCGAACGCGCGGCCCGGCTCGCGGTCGAGGCTGGAGTCGCGGCCCGCACGAGGTTCCGCGTCGCCGATGTCATCGCCGAGGCGGAGCCGGAAACAGCCGGCAGGTCCGACCTTCCGGCGGTCGGCAGCTTCGATGCCGTGATCGTCGCCTACCTGCAGCTTCCCCCGCTCGCCCGCCGGGTCGCCCTGCGCCGCGCCGCCGGCTGGCTCGCGCCCGGCGGCACCCTGCTCGTCATCGCCCACGACGCACGCAACCTGACCGACGGCGTCGGCGGCCCACGGGACCGCGAGGTCCTCTACTCACCGGAGGACACCGCGGCCGACCTCGCCGACGTGCCGGGACTCGTGATCGAGCGATCGGTCCGTGTCCTGCGCCCGGTGGAGACCCCCGCGGGCGAGGTCAACGCCATCGACACCCTGCTGCGAGCCCACCGCGCCGCGGCGAGCCCACCCACAGGTCCATGACGAGGGACAGGCGGGGCCTGCGCCGGCGCGACCGCACCGGCGGGATCGCCGGCCTGGCGGCGGTCGTCACCCGGCGGTGACGCCACCGTCCGAGGACAGGATGGCGCCGTGGATGTTGCGGCCGTCGTCGCTGGCGACGAAGGCGAAGAGCTTGGCGATGTCGTCCGGCTTGGCCATCCGCCTGGGGACCATGTAGCGGCCGATGAGGTCGTAGTCGACGTCGTCGGGGAATGCCGTCCCGGCCACCAGGGCGGTCTCGGTCCCGCCGGGGGCGATGGCGTTGATACGGATCTTCTTCTTGAGGAACTCCATCGCCAGCGCGCGGGTCAGCTGGACGACCGCGCCCTTGGTCATGCAGTACAGGACGGTGTAGGCGCCGCCCATGAGGCCGGAGTTCGACGCGATGTTCACGATGTTGCCCCTGGTCGCCAGCAGGTGCGGTATCGCGGCCTGGGCGAAGAAGAAGTACGCGTCGGTGTTGATCGCGAACATGAGCCGGTACTCGTCCTCGGACACGTCCGTCACGTGGCCGGTCCGCAGGATGCCGGCGACGTTGCCGAGCACGTCGAGCCGGCCGAACTCGGCCACGGCGTCCTCGATGGCGGCGAAGCAGGCGGCCCGGTCCCGCACGTCGGTGACCCGCCCGACGATCCTGCCGGCGTCGTCGGGCAGCTCCTTGCCGAGCGTCTCCAGCCCCGCGGCGTCGACGTCGCAGGCCAGGACCGAGGCGCCCTCGCCCGCCAGCCGCACTGCGACGGCCCTCCCGATGCCGGACGAGGCTCCGGTGACGAGCGCGACGCGGCCATCGAACCGACGCAGCAGGTTCTCCTGTGTCATCCGGGTGCCTCCTAGGGGCGGATCGGCGATACGGGCACGGTGGGGCGATCAGTCGGCCGGCCGCGAGCCAGCGCCGCCGGCGGGTGGCGGCCCGGACCGGCCCGTTCCGCCGGCCGGGGCGGGCGGTCTCACGGCCTGGCGGCGGGGCGGGCGGCCATCAGGTTGGCCTCGAGCAGGTAGTCGGGATCGGACCGGTCGACCTGGGATCGGGCCCGGGCGAGGATCTTGGCGCTCTGCGCGTCGCTCGGGACCGTGATCCAGAACGTGTCGGCCCGGATGCCCGCCAGGCACAGGTCGGCGACCTCGGACAGCGGCGCGAAGACCACCGGCAGGCCGGCGGCGTCCATCCGCTGCTGGAAGGCGCCGAGGGAGTCTCGGCCTTCCTTCGGCGGTGCGCCCGGGCGGTCGTAGCGGTCGGGCCGGTTCGCGCCCGGCCGCCAGATCCCGGTGTTGAGCAGCCCAGGCGTCACCGTGGAGGGGTAGAGCAGCGAAGCCGAGACCTTCGCGCCCGACTGCCGCAACTGGCCCCACAGGCACTCGGTCACGGTGGTCACGGCCGACTTCGTCGCCGCGTAGACCGCGCTGTTGATCAATGGGGTGAAGCCGCCGTTCCCCGAGGTCGTGTTGACGATGTGGCCCTCGACGTCCTGGGCGATCATGGTCTGGGCGAACGCGCGGATGCCGTTGACGACCCCGAGCACGTTGACGTCGAACGACCAGCGCCAGTCGTTGACGTGGTGCTCCCAGAGCTGGCCCTCCGGCCCCGACCCGATGCCCGCGTTGTTGCACAGGACGTGCACGGCGCCGTAGGTGGCCAGCGTCGCGTCCCGCAGCGCCTCGACCGACTCGAGCGAGGTCACGTCGGTCACCACACCGGTGACCCCGCAGCCCGCCTCGCGCAGCTCGGCCGTCGTGCGCTCGACGAGGTCGGGCACGACGTCGGCGACGACGGCCTTCATCCCCTCGGCACAGAACCGCTCGACGAGGGCCCGGCCGATGCCCTGGCCCGCACCGGTGACCACGGCGACCTTGCCGGCGAAGTCCTGCACAGCGCACCCCTGTCGTCCCGGCCGCGATCGGCGGCACCCACCACCGAGTAGAACGGGTTCTACAAAAGCGCCGAACCCGGCTCAGCGCAAGGGGTGGCCGACCGGCGGAGCCAGGACTCGGCAGTGAGCACGGCCCGGGCGGGAGCGGACCGCCAGGCATCCCGCCATGGCGGGGCCGACCCGGCCGTCAGCCAGGTCCACGGGCCGCCGGGCTCGGCCGGCCAGACAAGGAGCCCGAAACCGGTTCCCATCAACAAAGCTGCGGTATTCACGGTAAAATCGGATAACGCGCGGGCGGGTGTCGCCGGCGACCACCGCAGCGGCCGTATTCCAGAACGGGCAATCTGCGCCCACCGGTCACCCGTATCGGGCGGAACAATCCAGTCACGTCGAGGCGTCTCCCGGTACCACTGTCGGCTATCGTTTCGGCATTGCGAGAACGGGTACGTTGAGCGAGCCAACCAGGCTCACCGGATCAATCCAACCTGGCCGCGCGGGATTCGCGGCAGCCGCCCCGGCTGACGTCAACCCGCGAAGGAGGGGCGCTTCGCATGCCAATCCTCTGCCGCCCTGCCGTCCTGGTCCCGGAAAATACGATCGGAATGGAGGAGACCCTCGAGCTGGCCCGCCGAATGCACGCGGACCACCCTCAGCTCGATCTCGTTCTCCGGCTCATCTCGAACACCGGGGTGGACAAGCGCCACCTGGTCCGCCCGCTTGCCGAGACTCTGCGCCACCCCGGTTTCGAGGCACGTAACGCGGTCTACGCCCAAGAGGCGATGGCGCGGATACCAGGAGTGGTGCGCCCCGCTCTCGCGGCGGCCGGGGACCTCGGGCCCGAGGACATCGACGCCATCATCTTCGTCTCCTGCACAGGCTTCCTGATGCCCTCACTGACGGCCTGGATGATCAACAACCTCGGGTTCCGGAACGATACCCGGCAGATCCCGATCGCGCAGCTCGGCTGTGCAGCGGGTGGCGCGGCCATCAACCGGGCGGCCGACTTCTGCAACGCCTACCCGGGCGCGAACGTCCTCATCGTCGCCTGCGAGTTCTGTTCACTGCTCTACCAGCCGTCGGACCACGACGTCGGCTCGCTCCTGGCCAATGGCCTGTTCGGTGACGCCGTCGCCGCCGCGGTGGTCCGCGGGCGCGGGGGCTACGGCGTGCAGCTCGAACGCAACTGCTCCTACCTCGTGCCGGACACGGAGGACTGGATTTCCTACGCGGTGAAGGAAACGGGCTTCCATTTCCGGCTCGACAAGCGGGTGCCGAAGACGATGGCGATGCTCGCCCCGGCACTGTGCGCTCTCGCGGAAAGCCACGGCTGGGACGCGGGCACGCTCGACTTCTACATCATCCATGCCGGCGGCCCTCGCATTCTGGACGACCTGCGCGACATTCTCGGCCTGGACCCGGCCTTCTTCCGCTACAGCCGGGCGACCCTGACCGAGCACGGCAACATAGCGAGCGCTGTCGTGCTCGACGCCCTGCGCCGCATGTTCGAGGACAACGTGCTCGAACATGGCGCGACCGGCGTGATCGCCGGTTTCGGCCCCGGCATCACGGCCGAAAGCTGCGTCGGGACCTGGTCCGCGCCGATCAGCCAGGCCTCCGACCTGCGCACTCGTCTCACCGCCCGCGAGAGCGCCGCGTGATGACCACCGAGACCCAGCCCCGGGTGCGGCACTGCCCGTTCGGCCACCTGGAGGCGTTGGAGTTCGACCCCCTGCTGCGGCAGCTACGCAAGGAGGAGCCGGTAATCCGGATCAGCATGCCCCACGGCCGGGGCTGGGCCTGGCTGGTGACCCGCTACGACGACGTCCGCACGGTCGTGACGGACCACCGCTTCAGCCGCGCGGCGGGCATCGGCCGGGACCTGCCGCGGATGACGCCCGAGCCGATCGCCCAGGCCGAGGCGGTCAACCTGATGGATCCGCCCGGGCACACCCGGCTGCGGCGCCTGGTCGCGCAGGGGTTCACCGCGCCGCAGACCGAGCGCATGACCCCGAAGATCCGCGCGGTCGTGGCCCGGCTCCTCGACGACATCCGCGCGGCGGGACCTCCGGCCGACTTCGCCCGGCTGTTCGCCGCGCGCCTGCCGCTCACCACGATCTGCGAGATCATGGCCATCCCCGAGGCCGACCAGCAGCGCATCCGGGAGCTGGTGGTCACGCTCATGTCCACCGACGCCGGGCCCGGGCCGACCCGCGAGGCCAAGGCCGCCCTGCGCGCCTACTTCCTGGAGCTCTCGGCACAGCGTCGCGCCCGGCCCGGCGACGACCTGATCAGCACTCTGGCCCTGGCCCGGGACGGAGCCGAGCTGCTGGGTGTCACCGAGCTCGCGGTGATGTCGATGGTCCTCACGATCAGTGGGCACGACACGAGCACCTACCAGCTCAGCAACATCGTCTACACGCTGCTCACCCACCCGGAGCAGCTCGCGTTGCTGCGCGCGCGTCCCAGCCTGCTGGAACCCGCGATCGAGGAGCTGCTGCGCTTCATCCCATTCCGCCACGGCGTCGGCATCGCCCGCATCGCCACCGAGGACCTGGAGCTCGGCGGCGTGACGATCCGCGCCGGTGACGCCGTCCACGTCTCCTACCTGGCGGCCAACCGCGACCCGGACGTGTTCCAGAACCCAGAGGCGCTCGACTTCCAGCGCCACCGGCCGGCGACCCACATGACCTTCGGTCACGGCACCCACTACTGCGCCGGTGCCAGCCTCGCCCGCGCCGAGCTGCGCATCTCCCTCGAGGCCCTGCTCGCCGGCTTCCCGGGACTGCGCCTGGCGGTGCCCCCCGAGGAAGTCCCCTGGCACACCGGCTCCATCTGGCGCTACCCCGAACGCCTTCCCATCGCCTGGTAGCGGTCGTATCCAGACCGTGACGAACAGCGGACGGTGGCGCGCGGCCCAGGTGACGTCGCCCGAGCAAGGGCCGCCTCGTGGCCTCGCCACGCCAAACCCCCTGCCCATTTGGCGATCATCAGCGGCCGACGGCGCTCACAGGTCTGATGATCGCCAACTGGGCAGCAGACCTGTCGCTCCGAGTCCCATTTGCCGCAATTACGCTTGCGCAGTTCGCGATCATGCCGGTTCCAGCAGCCAGGAGAGGCCGGAGATCGCCAGTTGGGTGGGGATTTTGGCGTCATCGACCGGCCTCACGATCCACGGGATACGGCGCAGGACCCGGTAGACCCTCGGGCGGGTCTGGACCTAGCCGTGGCGTCGGCGCGGCACGCCGGGTGACGGCATCCGATCCCGCTTCTGGCCACTATCCGTAACTATAATTGTTCGGAGAGTATCCATCGCGCAGAAGGAGGTCAGATGGTGTTGTGGGGTCCGAGGACGCAGCCGCCGCCACAGGGGCCGCGCTCGCCGCTCGCGCCCGTCGCGGCATTCGCGGGCACGGTCGCGCCGACCGACCGGGCGCCGTGGCTGGCCTGGCGGCCGCGGGCGATCGGAGGGCCGGTCAGCAGCGGGAGCGCGGACCTGCTTCCCGTGGTCTCGTCCAGCGACTGGAAGGACACCGAGGCGGTCCTGGCCGCGCTCTACCGGCGGCTGGAACGCAAGGCCATCGACGCCGCCGACCGGCACCGGCGCCGTGGCCACGACCTTCGGTCGCTCTCGCACCTGCTACGGGTGCTGGCGGTCCTGCTGGCGGCGGTGGGCGTGCTGCTGCCGGTGATCGCGGCCTCTCGGCACGACATCGCGGGAGCGGCCTGGTGCTCGCTGTTCTTCGGCGCCGCGCTGGCGCTGCTGGCCATCGAGCACGTCTGCGGCCTGTCCGCGGCGGCCGCGCGCGGCCACTCGGCAGCGACCCGGGCGCAACGCCGGCTGGAGATCTTCCAGGAGGACTGGACGGCCGCGTGCGTCCCCGGCGCCGCGGACGGGACCATCCCCGACCGGCTCGCGATCCTGCGTTCCTTCACGGCCGACCTGCGCACCCTCGCCGACCGCGGGCCCGCGGACGGCGCGGGCGAGCTGTCGTTCGCCGATCTCACGCTGTAGCGGCAGTCCCCGCCCGCAGACCCCGGCAGGCACCGCATTCGGTCGGGCCGGGCGTGCCACCGCGACGGTGGCACGCCCGGCCCGACAACTCCGAGCCCTCGACTCTAGGATGATTGTATATACTATCCGATCATTCTCGACCGCCCGGGCGAGCGCGGGCCTGGTGGCGCTCGCGAAGCGCGGCGGCCACCTGAACTGTGGGCAGTGGATGAGGAGTCGCGGATGAGCGGGAGCCGGCCGGCATCACCCGAGCAGGAGCAGACCCAGTACGCGCAGCGGCTGTTCCCCGCGCCGGTGGACCACGGGATCGCGCGGCCGGACCGGGCCGTCTCGACGGTCGAGCGGGGCACCGACACCGTCGCGTACAACGACCCGGACGGTCGCTGGTACGAGGGGGGCGGGCGGGTCGGCGAGAAGGCCGTCGAGTCGATCGCCGTCTACCCGCCGACCCGCGGAGTGGCCACCCAGGGTGATCCGTTCGAACCGGTGAAGATCGGCATCCTCGTCGACATGGACCTCGGCCAGCTGCTGTCCGACTGGGTCGACTCGACGATTCTCGCCATCGAGGACGCGCTCAACGAGGGCGTCTACGACCGCCCAGTGAAGGTCATCACAGCGGACGCCCGCGGCCTGCCGCGGGAGAACTACCTGAAGGTCCGCCGGGGCTACCAGAAGCTGGTCGACGACGGGTGCGTCGTCGTGCTCGGCCCGATGATCTCGGACAACTCGCTGAACCTGATGGACACCGTCAACCGGACCGGCGTCGCGTGCCTGGGCTGGACCGGCAGCGTCAAGTTCGCCGGCGACTACTGCTTCACGGTCGCCAACGGCGACATCCCGACCGAGTCGGTGATGGGCGCCAACTGGTGCGCGCAGCAGGGGCACACCAAGGTCGGCTTCTTCTGGGAGAAGGGCTCGTCCGGAGACCACTACTCCGAGTACTTCCGGACGGCCGCGCAGAACGTCGGCGTCGAGATCATCAAGGAGGTCCGCCTCGGGCCGGACCCCAGGGGCTTTCCAGGAGAGCCTTGAGACGATGCGCGCGCAGGGCGCCGAGGCCATCGTCTACATGGGCTACGGCTACTCGACGTTCCATTTCGCCGCCGCGTTCAAGGCGCTGGGCTGGGGCCCGCCGCGGTTCATGGGCACCGCCTTCATGTTCTACTCGAACTCGAACTCGAACGCGTGGGCCGAGGGCCTGGAGGGCTGGCACGGCGTGGCGAGGACGGCGCGAACCAGCTACGAGGCGATTGTCCGCCGGTAGGCTCAGGGCCCGACTAGGCCAGCAGGAGTCTCCGGTAGCCGTGACCGGGCCCCTTCCCACGACCACCCCGGCACCCAAGTGACGATCACGGGTCGGGGATGGCCGCGCCTGCGAGAAGGAGCCGGACCTGCAGGCGCTCGTGAGCGAGGTTGCCGACCGGCTTGGGGTCAGCCGGCCCGTCCTGGTTCACGTCCTCCCGACACCGGAGGCGATGGTCTGCCAGCCGCCCCGGTCGTGGCGGTCACCACGGCGGCGGTCCTGCCACGGGCTCGTCCTCGGCCTGCCGTTGCTGGAGCGGCTGCCCGCCGGGCAACTGGCCGCGCTTGTCACGCACGATCTCGCCGCGGCGGTGGTGCCGGCCGGGCTGAACGGCCATCCGCCGACGCCAGCCCGTATGGCCGCGTTTGCCCACGCTCGTCAGGCGCGGCCGGCCCGCCTCGCTCGTGATGACCACCCCTCCCGGCCGGCGGCCGGTTGGCCGCAGGCGACGTACCAGTCAGCTGGCCGGCTGGGAGACCACCACCGGGCCGGCCACCACCGGCGATCTGTGACCTATGTCACTCATCCCGCCCGGGTGTAGAGAATGGAGGTGCGGCCTCGACCTCGTGGTGTCGGCGCCGGGAGGCGGCGCCAGAGACGGCAGGAGTTCCGACCATGAAGTACCTGGTGACGATCTACGGAAGCGACGAGACCTGGGCGGCGATCCCGCCGGAGGAGTGGCCGGCCGCCATCGCCGCGCAGGAGGCGTTCAACCGCAAGTACTTCGACTCCGGCGAGCTGATCGGCGCCTACGGCTCCGGGACCGAGGCCGACGTGAAGGTCATCCGGGTCCGCGACGGGGTGCCGGCCATCACCGACGGCCCGTACCTGGAGACCAAGGAGTTCATGGGCAGCTTCTACATCCTCGACGTCCCGGACGAGGCACGGGCGGTCGAGATCGCGGCCGACCTCCCGTGGGCCTCGCACGAGGCTGTCGAGCTGGTCCCGCTCCCCCACGAGTCGCCGGCTCCCCAGCGGTCGTAGCCGATGGCCGGCCGCCCCGTCGAGGACCTGCTGCGCGAGCTGGCGCCGCGGGTCCTCGGCGGGCTGCTGCGCCGGTACCCGACCCAGTTCGAGCTGTGCGAGGACGCCGTCCAGGAGGCCCTGCTGGCCGCGGCGACGGGCTGGCCGGCGGACGGCGTCCCGGACAGCCCGCGCAGCTGGCTCGCGGCGGTGGCCGGCCGGCGGGTGATCGACGCGATCAGGGCCGAGTCCGCCCGCCGGCGCCGCGAGGAGGGGCTGGCGCTGGCCACTCCCGCGGGAGAGCTGGTCGCCGCCGCGGCGGACGCCGACCGACCCGCTGACCTGGACGACTCGCTGCGCCTGCTGTTCCTGTGCTGCCACCCGGCGCTGTCGCCACCGAGCCAGGTGGCGCTGACCCTGCGGGCGGTCGGCGGCCTGACGACGGCGCAGGTCGCGACCGCGTTCCTCGTCCCCGAGGCGACGATGGCGCAGCGGATCAGCCGGGCGAAGCAGAGCGTGCGCGCCGCCGGCGCCGAGTTCCGGCTGCCGGCCACCGGCACCGAGTACGACGCCCGGCTGCGCGCCGTCCTGCACGTCCTGTACCTGATCTTCAACGAGGGCTACACCGCGAGCTCCGGCGCCGACCTCACCGCCCCGGCGCTGTCCGACGAGGCGATCCGGCTGACCCGTTGGCTGACCCGGCTGGTGCCCGCCGGGGCGCCAGCCCACTCCGAAGTGCTGGGGCTGCTGGCGCTGATGGTGCTCACGGACGCGCGGCGCCCTGCCCGGGCCGGTGCCGACGGCCGGCTGGTGCCGCTCGCCGAGCAGGACCGGTCCCGCTGGGACCGGGAGCTGATCGCCGAGGGCCTCACGCTGGTGGAGCAGGCCCTGCCGGTCGGCCCGGTCGGCGCCTACCAGGTGCAGGCCGCCATCGCCGCGGTGCACGCCGAGACGGCCGACACGGACGCCACCGACTGGCCGCAGATCCTTGGCCTCTACGACCTGCTGGAGCGGATCGCGCCGAACCCGATGGTCGCGCTGAACCGGGCGGTGGTGCTCAGCCAGGTCCGCGGCGCGGCGGCGGCCCTCGAAGCCGTCGACGAGCTGGCCGGCGGCCAGCTGGCAGCCCACCACCGGCTGCTCGCCGTGCGCGCCCACCTGCGCGAGCAGACCGGCGACCGCGCCGGCGCCGGCGCGGACTTCCGCGCCGCGGCCGAGCGCACGGCGAGCGAGCCCGAGCGCCGTTACCTGCTCGCCAAGGCCGAGGAGCAGTCCGCCGTGCCCGGAGCGGACGACGCCACCCGGGGCGGGCGCTAGGCGCGCTGCAGTATCAACGCGACCGACTCGCCAGGGCGCACGATCACGCGGGCCTGAGCGAGATCGTCGATCGCACCCGTGACCTGGAACCGGATGACGCCGGGGCTGGTCAGCGTGCCGCCGGCGTCGGCGTAGGACGACGGGTCGGGCAGCAGCGCGCAGCCTTTCGGATCCTGGCCGGCGGGCAGCGACGCGTCGAGCGTGAGGTCCACCGACGCGTCGGTGGGGTAGGCCGAGATCGGCCCGTCCCGCGGCGCCCGGACCGTGCCGTGATAGCGGACCGGGCAGGTCCCGGACGTCTCGGTGGCCGTGATCTCCTCCCGGTCACCCGTCACGCCCTGGTCCTCGATCTCCAGGCCGAAGCCTGGCAGCGGCGAGCTCGCGACGCTCTGCCAACGGCCGAGCCAGGGCCAGATCGCCGCCAGCCGGCCGGCCGTCGGGCTGCCCGAGGGCGTCGCCGGCGCCGCGGCGGCGCCGGCGACGGACGCGCCACCCGGGGCCGGCCGGCCGGAGTCCCGCCGGGACTGATCGGTAGCCGACGGCTGGTCGACGGCGCCGAAGATGGTGAGCGCCATCAGTGCCGCGCCGAGCAGGCACAGCACGGCGGCGCCCACCTTGCCGGCCCGCCGCCGGGGCTCAGGCCGCGGGGGCGTCCGGTGCCGGGGGCCGGGCGGGCGCCCCGAACCGGCCGTCCGGGCCGGGCTCGCCGGCGGCCGCGGCACGGCCCGGCGCGGCGGCGTCACGACCGTCCGCGACGGGCCTGGCGTCGCCGTGGGCAGGGCGGCCGGCACCAGCGCGGCGGTACGCGTCCGGGCCTGGTCTTCGCCGGCGCACCACGGACAGGCGTCGAGGCCTGAACGGTAGTGATGGGTCTGCTTCCGCGCGCACGTCACGAGGCCGTCGGCCAGCCCGCGCAGCCCGTCGCGCCATTCGACGGCCGCCGGACGTGGCTGGCGCGCCCCTGCTTCGGGGCCGAAAGCGCGCTCGAACAGGGTCAGCAGCTCATCCGGCAGCACCTCGGCCGGTGCCATGCCGGCTGGCGGGTCGAGGCGGCCGCCGCCGGCCAGCGCGTAGAGCCCGAGCCGGGCCAGGCCCAGCGGTGCGGGCTCGGCGCCCGCGGCCCGCCAGATCCCGGTGTAGGGCCGATGGCCGCCGAGCAGCAGGGCGAAGCAGTGGACCGCGAGCGCGTAGTCGTCGGCGCCGGGGCCCAGCGGCCGGCCGCGTTCGGCGAGCAGCTCCGCCGGCATGAACTCGGGCCGGCCGACCGGCGCCCGGTACACGTGACCGCCCTCCGGGGCGGCGGCGCCCCGCGGCGCCGCCGCTGCCGGCCCCGGGATCTCCCGCTGCCCGGTGACGTCCGGCAGGCCGATGGGGCCCAACGGGTCCGGCACGCTCACCTGCGCCGCGTCGCAGTCGACGAGGGTGATCCCGCCCTGGGCGTTCACCCGGACCAGGCCGTCATGGAAGTCGCCGACAACGTAGCCGCGCTCGTGCAGCACGGCCGTCGCGGCCGCCAGGTTCGCCGCCGCCCGGGCCAGCAGCCGCCAGTCGCGGGCGACCCGCGGCCGGTCGGCCCGGTAGGGCCGCTGGGCAGGCGGACCGACGAGCCAGTCCGGCGGCCGGGCCTCGGGAGCGGTCTGGCGGGGGCGGACGAACAGGGCCCGCAGCTCGACCCCGTCGAGCGGCCCGGGCAGCGTGTAGCCGGCGAGCGCGCCGGTCCGGTCGACGACCAGCTCCCGTGGCCAGGCGAACCGGTAACGGCCGATGACATCCACGGGCGGGTGGGCGATCATCCAGGTCAGCTTCGCGCGCAGGTCCGCGGCCGACCGGAGAAGGAAGGCGGGACTGAACAGCTTCACCGCCGTCCCGGGATGCCCCTTCCGGGCGTAGAGCCGGCCCTGGCCGGCGTCGCCAAGCGGGCGGCCGATATGCACGCGCCCGCCATCAAGGCCGAATAGTTCGGCCAGATCAACCGAGTCCCGCCCGTCGCCCATCGATTCCTCTCAAGCGCGCCGGACCAGCATCCCACAGGCGGGGACCGCCACGACGGGCAAGGGCGGAATGTAAGGACTAGCCCAAAATCGTCCACAGTTGCGGCGATTAAGAGAACGATCAACGACCGAGAGTGAGGTCGAGTCGGGACCGGTCATCCGGCCCAGCGGTCAGGGGCGGAAGGCGTAGTCGTCGTAGCCGGCAGGGAAGATCTTGTAGCCGGCGTTCCGGAGCAGCGCCCGGGCCTTCGCCAGGTCGACGCCCAGGTGGCAGGCCTCGTAGATCAGGTGTCGCGGCGCCCACGAGCTGGCGAAGTCGATCTGCTGGATGATCTCGAAGTCGAAGCCCTCGGTGTCGATCTGCAGGAGATCGATGTGGTCGATCCGGTGCTTGGCCAGCAGCGTCGACAGCCGCATGACCGGGACCTGGATCTCCTCGATCCGCTCCTCGATGTCCGGGATCAGGATCTTGGACTCCAGGACGACCTCGCGGCGCAGCGAGCTGAGCCCGATCACCCAGACCGGGTCGCTCGGCTTCCAGTGGACGGCGTACATCGTCGCCGTCCCCTCCTCGGCGCCGATCGCCGTCCGCTCGCAGCTGATGCCCGGCACGCCCCGGTAGGAGTTGGTCAGCGCGGTGAACAGATGCGGCAGCGGCTCGACGACGACTCCGTGCCAGCCGTGGCCGACGATCACGTCATGGATCGGGTCGCCCATCTCGCCGTCGTTCGCCCCGATCTGGACGACGGACAGCGGTCGGCCGGCCCGGTCGGCGATCCGCTTGACGATCGAGACCGCGTCGATCCCCGGGCCGTTGGCGCCCCCCCAGAGGCTGGCCCACATGTTCAGCGGCATATGCGCGTTCGCCGGCGGGACGCGGCGCACGACGTTGCGCGCGACCCAACGAGGGTTTGCCTTCACCATGGGCGCACCATACGACCGCAACCTCGGGCGGACGCGACCAGGGGCGTGTTACGGCCGAAGCCCCGGCCACAACCGGACGGAACGGCGCCGCGAGCAGCGGTGCGTCGGGCGCGCCTCGTGCCTGGTCACACCCTTCCCGGGACCTGGAGTGCCTGGGACCGCGCAACTTCGACCGCCGCGGCGACGTCTGACGCGGCGTGGAGCCACGCAGGTTGGAGCATTTCCTCGCGGTCGCCGAGGAGGGCGGGTTCACCAGGGCCGCCACGCGGCTGCACATGGTGCAGTCCGGCGTGTCGGCGTCGATCCGCTCGCTGGAACGGGAACTGGGCGTCGACCTGTTCGAGCGCACGACGCAGCACGTCGAGCTGACCGAGGCCGGCCGGGCGCTGATCCCGGAGGCGCGCCGGGTCCTCGGCGCGGTCCGGCAGGCCCGTCAGGTGGTGACGGAGGTACGTGACGGCGCCCGCGGGACACTGGCGATCGGCATCCCGGACGGTCTGACCCCGCGCGCCGTGCTGGCGGCGCTGGCCGCCTTCCGGGCCGAGCACCCACTGGTGCAGGTCCGGCTGACCGCGCCGGGCCCCGGCGGCTGCCGGACGGGACAGCCGGCGCAGGAGGCGAAGCTGCGCGAGGGCGAGCTGGACCTGGCCGTGCTCGCGGCGACTGGCCCGGTTCCGGGCGTGCGGCTGTACACGCTGCGGACCGAGACCCTCGTGCTCGCCTGCGCGGCGGACCACCCGCTGGCCGGCCGGGAGGCGCTGACCCTGCCCGAGACCGGCGAGCTGGGCCTGATCGAGTTCCCGGCCGGCTGGGGGGTGCGGGCCGCCGTGGACCGCGCCTACGCGGCCGCCGGACTACCCCGGCGTCCGCCCGAACTGGAGCTCACCGACCTGGCGACCGTCGTCGATTTCGTCCGCCACCGGCTCGGGGTCGCGTTCGTCCCGGGATCGCTCGCCGACCAGGCGAGCGATCTGCGATACGTGCCTATTGAGCCGCATCCGCCGCGCTATCAGCTGGCGATCGGGATTCCGATCGACCGCCCGTTGTCGACGACGGCCGCGACCTTCCTGGAGCGCTGCCTGCGGCCCAGCCGCGCCGCCTGACGGATTCACCTGACGCGCTGTCACGGACGCGCGCGGCGGCGCCGGCCGAAAACCAGTCACGCCACGCAGCGCGAGAACACCGCGACGACAAAGGCGGCGACGAAGTCCGCAACCAGGCTGTCGCCATTCTCGACAAACAAGATCGTGACAGTCTGCAGCGCGATGAAGATGACGAGGAAGCACACCGTCTCGGCCCGCCGACTGCCGGATCGTCCTGTCTCCACCACTCGGCCGCCCATCCTCCCAGTCAGCCAGCGGCGCGCGCATTGTCCGGGCCGCGGCCTGACGGCAGCAGAGTAGGCGGGGCTACTGTAACTGGGCAATCGAGAAAGGAACGGTAAGAACCTTCCTGGTAAGAAAGCCGACAGCCGACCTTCCCGCCGCCCGAGACGGCCGTGCGGCGCGCAGGCTGCCGACCATGGCGAAGTCGCGAGCGCGGCCGGATGACCCCGCGGACCACGTGGAGGGGCTCGGCGGGGTCAGCCGTGCTGCGCGAGCTGGATGAGGTTGCCGCAGGTGTCGTCGAGGACGGCCGTCGTCACCGGGCCCATGACGGTGGGCTCCTGGGTGAAGCGGACTCCGAGGCCGCGCAGGCGCTCGTACTCCCGGTGGACGTCGTCGACGGCGAAGGAGGCCACCGGAATGCCATCGCCGGCGAGGGCCGACCGGTACGGGCCGACCGCGGGATGGGCGTCCGGCTCCAGGAGCAGCTCGACGCCGTCGGGCTGCTCGGGCGAGACGACCGTCAGCCAGCGGTAGTCCCCCAGCGGAACCTCGGTCTTCTTCACGAAGCCGAGCACCTCGGTATAGAAACGCAGCGCCTTGTCCTGGTCGTCGACGAAGACGCTGGTCAGGTGGATCCGCATCGGCGCGCTCCCGTCGAGAAGGCGCCCTCCATCGCCGCCCGGACCGGCCAAGGCCTCCGGCCGGCCCCGGCGCGGTGGAAGCACGCACTGTCGTGGCCGCCCGAGCACCAGCCCGGACGGCCACAACCTACGCCAGCGGTCCGACAGGTCAGATCTTCGTCCAGGCCTCCGTCAGGACCGAGCGCAGGATCGACTCCATCTCGTCGAAGTGCGACTGGTCGCAGATCAGCGGCGGCGAGAGCTGGATGACCGGGTCGCCCCGGTCATCGGCCCGGCAGTAGAGGCCCGCCTCGTAGAGGGCGCCGGACATGAACCCGCGCAGCAGCCGTTCCGACTCCGCGTCGGTGAAGCTCTCCTTGGTGGACTTGTCCTTCACCAGCTCGATGCCGTAGAAGAAGCCGTCGCCACGGACGTCGCCGACGATCGGCAGGTCGGTCAGCTTCTCCAGCGTCGCCCGGAAGGTGGGCGTGTTGCGGGCGACGTGGCCGACGAGGTCCTCGCGCTCGAAGATGTCGAGGTTCGCCAGCGCCACCGCCGCCGACACCGGGTGCCCGCCGAAGGTGTAGCCGTGCGCGAAGCTGGTGGAGCCGCGCAGGAACGGCTCGGCGAGCCGGTCGCTGGCGATCATCGCGCCGAGCGGCGAGTAGCCCGAGGTCAGGCCCTTGGCGCAGGTGATGATGTCGGGCTGGTAGTCGTAGCGCTGCGCGCCGAACATCGCACCGAGGCGCCCGAACCCGCAGATCACCTCGTCGGAGACCAGCAGCACGTCGTAGGCGTCGCAGATCTCGCGGACCCGCTGGAAGTACCCGGGCGGTGGCGGGAAGCAGCCGCCGGCGTTCTGCACCGGCTCCAGGAAGACCGCGGCCACGGTGTCCGGGCCCTCGGCCTCGATCGCGACGGCGACCTGGTCGGCGGCCCAGCGGCCGAACGCGACCGGGTCGTCGCCGAACAGCGGCGCGCGGTAGATGTTGGTGTTCGGGACCCGGAAGCCTCCGGGCACCAGCGGCTCGAACATCTCCTTCAGGCTCGGGATGCCGGTGATCGCCAGCGCGCCCTGGGTGGTGCCGTGGTAGGCGATGGACCGGCTGATCACCTTGTGCTTGAGCGGCTTGCCGACCAGCTTGAAGTACTGCTTGGCCAGCTTCCAGGCCGACTCGACGGCCTCGCCGCCGCCGGAGGTGAAGAACACCCGGTTCAGGTCGCCGGGGGCGAGGTTCGCGACCCGCTCGGCGAGCTCGATCGCCGCCGGGTGGGTGTGCGCCCAGAGCGGGAAGAAGGCCAGCTGCTCGGCCTGCCTGCGGGCGGCCTCGGCGAGCTCGGCCCGGCCGTGGCCGACCTGCACGACGAACAGCCCGGCCAGGCCGTCGAGGACCCGGTGTCCGTCGGAGTCCCAGATGTAGGCGCCGTCGCCGCGGACGATGACCGGTGCCTCGCCGGCGGCGAGCGCGGACAGCCTGGTGAAGTGCGGCCACAGGTGCGCGGCGGCCGACCTGTTGAGCGAGTCGGTGGCGGTGCTGAGGTCGGTCGCTGTCTCGTCGAGGGTCGTCACGGCAGTCCTTCCACCGAGCCAGGCGGGGTGTCACGAGTGGCGGGGCGCGCCAGCGCCCGGCCCCGGACCCGGCGCACCGCGTCGGTGCGACCGGGCAGGGCCGTCCGCGATGCACCCCAAAGATCGCACACATCATACGGTTAGCGCGGATGGCAGGCAGGCCCACAAACTTTTCCGCAGCGTATGATCGTCACGACAATGGTTACCGCATTGCCGCCTTATGTCGTTGCGGTATCGGGCAGGACGCCGCCCGGTGAACGGGTGGCCCGCGGCGCGCCGCCGTAACCCAGGCCTCGCCGTGACCCACGCTGGCCGTGGGCGGCGCGCACCCCACCGAGCCGGGCCGCCGGGTGCCGCCGGCGGCCCAGCGGGCCACGACGTCGACGAGGGAGCACTCAGTGAAGATCGCGATCCCCCGCGAGGTGAAGAACCGCGAGTACCGCGTGGCGGTCACCCAGGCGGGCGTGAACGAGCTGACCCGCCACGGTCACGACGTGTTCGTCGAGGAGGGCGCCGGGGCCGGCTCGATGATCCCGGACGCCGAGTACGTCGCGGCCGGCGCGAAGATCGTCGACGGCGCCGACCAGACCTGGGCGGCGGGCGATCTGGTCCTCAAGGTCAAGGAGCCCGTCGAGCAGGAGTACCACCGGCTGCGGCCCGGCCTGGTGCTGTTCACCTACCTGCATCTCGCGGCGTCGCTGCCCTGCACCCGGGCACTGCTGGACGCGAAGGTCACCGCGGTCGGCTACGAGACCGTCGAGCTCGCGGACCGGTCGCTGCCGCTGCTCGCACCCATGTCGGAGGTCGCCGGCCGGCTCGCCCCCCAGGTCGGCGCGGGCGCGCTCATGGCCGCCGCCGGCGGGCGTGGGGTGCTGCTCGGCGGGGTGCCAGGCGTCGACCCGGCGAAGGTGGTCGTGATCGGCGCCGGGGTCGCCGGGCTGAACGCGACCGCGATCGCCGTCGGCATGCAAGCCGACGTCACCCTGCTCGACCTGGATCTCGGTCGGCTGCGCGCCGCCGACGCCCGGTTCGCCGGCCGGGTGCGGACCGTCGCGTCCAACGCCTACGAGCTGGAGCGGGCCGTGCTGGGCGCCGACCTGGTGATCGGCGCCGTGCTCGTCCCCGGAACGCGGGCGCCCAAGCTGGTCAGCAACGCGCTGGTCGCTCGGATGCGGCCCGGCGCCGTGCTCGTCGACATCTCGGTCGACCAGGGCGGCTGCTTCGAGGACACGCACCCGACCACCCACGACGACCCGACCTACCGGGTGCACGACACCGTCTTCTACTGCGTCGCGAACATGCCGGGCGCGGTCCCGCGCACATCGACGCACGCGCTGACGAACGCGACCGTGCCCTACGCGCTGGCGATCGCCGACGGCGGCTGGCGTGGCGCGATGCGCCGCGACCCGGCCCTCGCCCGCGGCCTGAACACCCACGACGGCCAGGTGACCTGCCCGCCGGTCGCGGCGGCGCACGGCCTGGCGAGCCTGAGCCCCGCCGATGTCCTCGGGACCGCGCCGCAGCCACCCGGGGCCTGACCGGCCGGCGGCCGCCAGCACCTCCGGTGGCCCTAAGGCCTTCTCCCCGCCCGACGGGCGGTTCGGCGGACCGGGCCAGGGCACACCGCTGGGGTGAATCGGATCCTTCCTCACCAACGTCGGCCGGAGGGGGCGCGTCGGCCGGTCGGCGGCAGGTTCTCGGGCCTCACCGGCGCGGCCCCGGCCCGCTCCGCGCTGGGGCTGCGGGCAGCGCTCGCCGTGTTCGGGCTGGTGTTCTGCGGTGTCGTCGCCGGCCTGTTCGCGGCGGCCGGCTGGACCGTGCCCGCCATCCTGCTCTGCGTCGCCGGCGCGACCGCCATCGTCGACCTGACCGTCATCGGCCTGCGGGCCCGCCGGCGCCGCCGCCTGCGCCGTCCGGACGCGATGGGCTCCGACCCTCGGCAGCAGGACCGCAACCACAGCGGCAGCTACCTTCCGTAGCCGGCGCCGCGGCCCGGGATGGGTCGTTGCTGACGCCTCGTAAAGACCAGAACCCACCGCCGACGCTGCCGCGTCCCGTCGACCTCCGACAGAGACAGCTCTCGCCTGGGCCTTTACGAACGTCGATCTCGACTGTTGACCATGCTCTCCCAGGCTCATGCCGTCATGGCCGCACTATCTGACGACTCATCAGATTTTTGGCGGGACGCGGCATCGAGGAGAGCGCGATGGGGCGAGAGCAGGACGGCATCGGGGCCGAGCCGAGCGGCGACGGCGCCGACCCGCCGGCGCCACCCAGCTTCCCCGCCGGCATCTCGCTCTACCGCCAGGAGTTCAAGAACTGGTCCGGGGAGATCGACGTCACCGGCGTCTGGACCTGCGCGCCGACCAGTCCGGCGGACGTGGTGACCCTGGCCAACTGGCCAGGGCGACAACTACAGGATCCGGCCGCGCGGCATGGGGCACGGCTGGTCGCCGCTGACGCCCACCGCCGGCTCGTCCGGCGACAACGTCATCCTCGTCGACACCACCCAGCACCTGACCGCCGTCACGATCAGCGGGCCGCGAGGCCGAGGCCTGGGTGTTCTCGAACTACTCCGGCTCCTACGCGGCGGCCCGGCCGGAATGGTCGAAGGGCTGGGGTTACACGAACAGCTCGGCCTGGGCCGATTCGACGATGATCGGAACAACGGTCCCGAACGCGTTACGTGCCGGCCGGGCCCCGGGCGACACCTGGGACACGGCCCTCGCGGCCCTGGACACCCACGACCCGTCCCGGATCTTCTCCAGCCCCCTGCTCGACACCCTGGCGCCCTGACCGGCGCGTCCCTCCCGGCCGACGCGGCCGGGCCGCCCCAGGCTGGCCCGGCCGCGTCGCTGCGTCGCGGAGCCGGGCCGGCTGGCCCGGCTAAACCAGCGGCGAAACCCGTAAGGTGGCCCGCAGCGACCACGTGTCGAGACGACCGGGGGACCAGTGGACCGCGCACCGGACGATCAGGCGCAGGCCGCGCTGCGCTCCGGGCTGCGCCGGATGCGCACCGTCGCCACCTGCCTGTTGGCCGCGGCCGTCGCGATCTACATCGCCACGTCGCTCTGGCACGGGGCGCCCGGCTGGGTCGGGTACGTCCGTTCCGCCGCCGAGGCCGGCACGGTCGGCGCGCTCGCCGACTGGTTCGCCGTCACCGCGCTGTTCCGCCACCCGCTCGGCCTGCCGATCCCGCACACGGCGATCATCCGCAAGCGCAAGGACGACCTGGGCCGCGGCCTGGAGTCGTTCGTCGCCACCCACTTCCTCGCCGAGCCGGTGGTGCGCGGCAAGGTCGCCCAGATCGGGGCCGCCGCCCGGGTCGGCGACTGGCTGCGCCAGCCACCCAACGCCGACCGGGTCAGCACCGAGGTGGCGAGCCGGCTCGCGAGCGCGCTGGAGAAGATGAACGACGCGCTCGTCGTCGAGCTGGTCGAGAAGTCCGTGCTGCCCCGGCTGGTCGACGTGCCGTGGGCACCGGTGCTCGGGGCGCTGCTCGACCGGGCGATGGCCGACGGGCTCCAGCACCGCGCCGCGGATGTCCTGCTCGACCACGCCCAGGAGTGGCTGGTCAAGAACCCCGACGCGGTCCGCGGGCTGGTGCTGGAGCACGCCCCGGCCTGGTCGCCGCGGTGGGTCGACGAGGCCGTCGCGAACAAGATCTACACCGAGGCCGTCCGGCTCGTCGTCGCGCTGCGCGACGACCGGCACCACCGGCTGCGCCGGAACCTCGACGGGTTCCTCGCCGACCTGGCCCGCAAGCTGCGCACCGACGCCTCGATGCGGGAGAAGGTCGAGGAGTTCAAGGCGCAGGCGCTCGCCTCCCCGGCCGCCGCCGACGCGGTCGCCGCGATGTGGTCGACGGCCAAGGGCATCCTGCTCGACCTGAGCACCGACGAGTACTCCGTCCCCCGCCGCGCCGCGAGGACCCGGCTGGCCTCGTTCGGCGAGAAGCTCACGACCGACCCGGAGCTCGCCGCGTCCGTCAACCAGGCGGCGGGCGACCTGGCCGCTCGGGCGGTCAACCGCTACAAGGGCGACATCGCGGCCATCATCGGCGACACGGTGGCCAGCTGGGAGCCGGTCGAGGCGTCGCGGCGCATCGAGCTGCAGGTCGGCCGCGACCTGCAGTTCATCCGGATCAACGGCACCGTCGTGGGGGCGCTCGCCGGCCTGCTGATCCACCTCGTCACCGAGTTCGTCCTGTAGCCGCCCGCCCTCGGGGCCGCCGGACCAGCCCCCTGCCCGCGGCATCGCGGCGCAGCCGTGTCGCGGGGGCACGCTCGGCGGCCGCTCCGGTCGTCTGGGAGCATGGCAGAGTGACGACAGGCCTGGCCTCGGTCATGACGGCCCGGCTGCGCCGACCGGCCCGGCCGGCCGGCTGGCCGGCGTTCGCGCCGGTGCTCATCGGCGGGCTGGTCCTGGTGATCTGGGTCGCCTACGTGCGGCCGCTGGCGCATTTCGACATTGACGTCTTCCTGCGCGCCGGCGCCGCCGTCGAGGCCGGCCGAGACCCCTACCCGTCGCCCGGCAGCCCGGCCGTGTCCTCCGGGTTCGCCTTCGTCTATCCCTACCTGGTCGCGATCCCGTTCGTCCCGCTGGCCTGGCTGCCCCGCGCCGGGGCCGAGGGGCTGTTCATCGGGCTGTCGGTGCTCGCCGTGCTCGCCGGCTGCCGGCTGGCCGGTGCCCGCCGCTGGCAGGCGTACGCGCTGGTGCTCGTCGCCTCCTGCACGATCACCGGCCTCCAGATGGGCACCCTGAACGCGCTGCTGTTCGCCGGGCTCGCCGCGCTGTGGCGGCTACGCGACCGGCCGGTGGCCGCCGGCCTGCTCGCCGCGCTGCTTGTCTACAGCAAGCTGTTCCTCGCGCCGCTGCCACTGTGGCTGCTGCTCACCGGGCGGTGGCGCGCGACGGCGGCCGCTGCCGGCGCTCTGGTGGCGCTGTTCGGCGTCGGCCAGGCGGTCAGCCCGATGGGACTGACCGCCTACTCGGGGATGCTCGACGCGCTCGCGCGGGCGGAGGCGCCCGACGGGCTGAGCCTCACCGGGCTGCTCATGAACGCCGGGCTGGGGCTGGGCGCCGCGACCTGGGCGGCGCGCGCCCTCGCGGCGACGCTGATCGCCGGCTGCTGGCTGGCGGTACGCCGCCGCCGGACGCCACCCGCGTCCGCGGTCCCGGCGCCGGACGCCGGCCAGGACCGGCTGCTGTTCACGGCCACCGTCGCCGCGGCGCTGCTCGCGTCCCCGATCGTGTGGTCCCACTACCTGCTGCTGCTCGCCGTCCCGCTGCTCGTCGTGGAGGGCGGGGAGCGGACCGGGGCGCTGGCGGTCGCGACCGCGGTCAGCTGGCTGCTCGTCACGCCCCATCTGAGCACGCCGCCGGAGATCGCGGTGTCCGCCGTCGTCGTCGCCCTGCTCGTCGCCGCGCCCCTGCGCGACGCGCTGCGCCGCCAGGCCGGGCGGCGCGGACCCGCTCGCGCGCCCGGGACCGGGGCCCTCGGCCTGGCGCGGGATCTCGCGCCCTGGGTGGTCGGTGTGGCGGCGATCACCGCCGCCGGCCTGGAGCTGTGCTGGGCGCTGGCCCGGGCTCACCATGGCCGAGACGCCGTCACCGGCGCCTATCTGGCGACCGTCGCGGTGCTCGCGCTGCTCGCCTGGGGGGCACACCGGACCCTGCGTTCGGGCGTCAGTTCGTTGCCCAGCACACACCGGAGCCCGTCCAGGCCGGCCGGCCAGGTAACGTGAAAGCACTGACGGCCGCTCCCGCCGTCACGCGCCCGGCCAAACCGCGTCACGAGACGCTTCACGGCAGGGCGTGAGAGGTCGGTGCGAGCGGTACCGGCCCCGCATGTCCGCTGGCTTTCGGCCAGCGCCCCGGAAAGCCGCGATGTCTGGCCGGGCGGTGGATGTCCACCTCCCGCACCTCCCGCTGTCGAGTCCGCTCGGCCGTGGGTCCGACACCTGGTTCACCCGTGGACGCTGGCCTGGTCGTGTGCTGCGGGGCGGTGCTGACGGTCCGGGGAAGACCCCCAGGCAATCCCTCGCGAACCCGGCCGTGTGTACCGGCCGCCGGCTCGTGTTCGCGCATGTGCGCGGTGGCCCCGACCTGATCGAGGGCTCCACTGTCTCAACCCAGCAATTCCGCGACACATCCCAGCAACCCAGGCGGCTCGCCCACGGGCGGCCGTCCGGCGCGCCCCGCGCGCGGCAGCGGGCGTCCCCGTTCGGGCGCCGGCCACGGCGGCCGTTCCGGCGGCCCACGCCGCGGCAACAACCTCGGCCGGCGGCCGGCACCGGCCCGTCCGGCGCTACCCACCCGTGAGCCTCGGCCGCCGGTCGAGTCGTTCGAGGCCGCGGGCCTGCCCGCCCGGCTCGTCCGGGCGCTCGCCGAGCGCGGCATCAGCACGCCTTTCCCGGTCCAGGCGGCGACACTGCCCGACGTTCTCGCCGGCGAGAACGTGCTCGGGCGGGCCAAGACGGGCTCCGGCAAGACGCTCGGCTTCGGGCTGCCGATGCTGGCTCGGCTGGCCGGGCGCGGCCCGGCGACGCCGCTGCGCCCGCGCGGGCTGATCCTCGTGCCGACCCGTGAGCTCGCCCAGCAGGTGAGCGACGCGCTCGACCCGCTGTCCCGGTCCGTCGGCCTGTGGCTGCGCCCCGTGTACGGCGGCACGTCGATCTCCCGGCAGATCTCGATGATGCGCCGCGGCGTGCACATCGTCGTCGCCACCCCCGGCCGGCTGCTCGACCTCGTCGAGCGGGGTGCCTGCCAGCTCGACGACGTCGAGGTCACGGTTCTCGACGAGGCCGACTACATGTGCGACCTCGGCTTCCTGCCCGCGGTCCGGTCGATCCTGGACGCGACCTCGCCCGCGGCCCAGCGGCTGATGTTCAGCGCCACGCTGGACCGCGAGGTCGAGGTGCTCGTCCGCGAGTACCTGCCCGAGCCGGTGCTCGTCGCGGTCGACTCGGAGAACAGCCAGGTCACGACGCTGCGCCGGCACGCCCTGGAGGCGTCCGACCGGTACAGCCAGCTGGAGGTCGTCACCGCCCTGACGGGTGGCCAGGGCCGCACGCTGGTGTTCGTGCGGACCCAGCGGGACGCCGACCATGTGGCCGCCGACCTGACGAAGGCCGGTGTGCCGGCCGAGCCGCTGCACGGCGGCCTGCCGCAGGGCGCCCGGACCCGCGCGCTGGCCGGCTTCGCCGACGGCACTCGCCGGGTGCTGGTCGCCACCGATGTGGCGGCCCGCGGCATCCACGTCGACGACGTGCGGCTGGTCGTGCACCTGGGTCCGCCGGAGGACTCGAAGACCTACCAGCACCGTGGCGGGCGGACCGCTCGGGCCGGCGCCGAAGGTGCCGACGTGCTGGTGACGCTGGCGGCGGACCGGGGCAAGGTCCGCGCGATGCTGCGCACCGCCGGCGTCGACACCCAGATCACCCCGGTGGGCCCGAGCGACCCGCTGGTCGCCGAGATCGCCGGTCCGCCGGCGCCTCGGGTCGAGCCCGGCTCGATCCCGGCGCCCCGCCCGGCCGCCGACCGGCAGGGTGGCCGCTTCGGCCAGCCGGCCCGGGAGGGCGGCCGGTATGGCGGCGACCGCGCGGGCTTCGGCAGCCGCGGCGCCAGCGGTGGCCGGACGTCCCGCGATGGCCGGGGCGCGCCGCGCCGCGGCCCGCGCGTGGACCGTCCGCGTCACTCCGACCACCGGGACGGCGGCGCGGCCACGTCCTGACCAGGTCGCGGACGCTCTGACGGCCGCCGGCGCAGCGATGCGCCGGCGGCCGTCGCCGATTCGCCGGCCGGTGACCTGGCGGAGCGGAGATCCCGCCGGAACCCGACCTCCCGGTCATGCCTGGTGGCTGCGGTTCCGGCCAGCTTGCGACCACCGGTACAACTCGGCTCCGGGCCGCTGGTCAGGCCACGGCGGAGGCGCCGAGCAGGGCCTTCAGGTCGCCCATCAGGGCGGGCGTGCGGCGGACCTTGAAGGCGTCGTCCAGGCGCAGCAGCGTCGTGCGGTGCGGGGACTGCAGGTGCAGGTGCACCTCCGTGGTGCCGGGGTGGTCGGCGAGCACCTCGCGTAGCCGGTCGACCGTCGGCGCGTTCACCCGCACCGTCGGCAGAGTGATCACCACGGGCGGGGAGAGCGCCTGCTCGGAGAGGTCCGGCACGGTCAGTTCGGAGGCGACGAGGCGCGGCGCGTCCTCCCGCTTGTCCAGGCGGCCCTTGACGATGACGACCGCGTCCTCGGAGAGCTGGGTCGCGCACGTCTCGTACGTCGCGGGGAAGAACATCACCTCGAGGCCGCCTTCGAGGTCCTCGATGGTCGTCAGCGCCCAGACCTTGCCCTGCTTGGTGACCTTGCGCTGCAAGCTGGAGATGATGCCGCCGATGGTGACGACGGCGCCGTCGGGGTAGTCGGCGAGGTTGGCCACCGTGGTGTCGGCCTTCGCGGCCAGCACGTGCTCGACGCCGGACAGCGGGTGGTCCGAGACGTAGAGGCCGAGCATCTCCCGCTCGTGCGAGAGCAGGACGGCCTTGTCCCATTCCTTCTCGGAGAACTCGCCGACGCCGAGGCCGGGGGTGGCCAGCGGCGAGCCGTCCTCGTCGTCGCCGCCGAACGCGAACAGGTCGAACTGCCCCTCGGCGGTCTTCTTCTTCACCGCCATCACCGCGTCGACGGCCTGCTCGTGCTTCTCGACGAGGCCGCGGCGGGTGTGGCCGAACGAGTCGAACGCGCCTGCCTTGATCAGCGACTCGATGGTCCGCTTGTTGCAGACGACCGCCTCGACCTTGTCGAGGAAGTCGGGGAACGAGGTGTACGCGCTCTTGGCCCTGCGGATGCGGGTGATGGACTCGACGACGTTGGCGCCGACGTTGCGGATCGCGGCGAGGCCGACGCGGATCTCGCTCTCTCCGTGCGCGGTGTAGTCCGCGTCGGAGATGTTCACGTCGGGTGGCAGCACCTTGATGCCCATCCGGCGGCACTCGTTCAGGTAGATCGCGCTCTTGTCCTTGTCGTCGCGCACCGAGGTCAGCAGCGCGGCCATGTACTCGGCCGGGTAGTTGGCCTTCAGGTAGGCGGTCCAGTAGGAGACCAGCCCGTACGCGGCGCTGTGCGCCTTGTTGAACGCATAGTCGGAGAACGGGACGAGGATGTCCCACAGCGTCTTGATCGCCGCGTCGGAGTACCCGTTGGCCTTCATCCCGGCCGAGAACGGGGCGAACTCCTTGTCGAGGATCTCCTTCTTCTTCTTGCCCATCGCCCGGCGCAGCAGGTCCGCCTGACCGAGGCTGTAGCCGCCGACCACCTGCGCGATCGCCATGACCTGCTCCTGATAGACGATCAGGCCGTAGGTCGTGCCGAGGACCTCGTCGAGCGCCGTCCCGAGCTCGGGGTGGATCGGGATGATCTCCTGCTGGCCGTTCTTGCGCAGCGCGTAGTTGGTGTGCGAGTTGGCGCCCATCGGGCCGGGCCGGTAGAGCGCGATGACGGCGGAGATGTCCTCGAAGTTGTCCGGGCGCATCAGCCGCAGCAGGGAGCGCAGCGGGCCGCCGTCGAGCTGGAAGACCCCGAGGGTGTCGCCGCGGGAGAGCAGCTCGTAGGTCGTCTTGTCGTCCAGGCCCAGGCCCAGCAGATCGATCTTGACGCCTCGGTTGGACTCGACGTTGCGCACCGCGTCGTCCATGACGGTGAGGTTGCGCAGCCCGAGGAAGTCCATCTTCAGCAGGCCGAGGTTCTCGCAGGTCGGGTAGTCGAACTGCGTGATGATCACACCGTCGGCGTCGCGGCGCCACACCGGGATGTGGTCGACGATCGGCTCGGCGGACATGATGACGCCGGCCGCGTGCACGCCGGCCTGCCGGATCAGGCCCTCCAGGCCCTTGGCCGTGTCGATCACCTTGCGGACGTCGGCGTCGGACTCGTAGAGCGCCCGGATCTCGCCGGCCTCGCTGAACCGCGGGTGGTTCGGGTCGAAAATGCCGGCCAGCGGGATGTCCTTGCCCATCACCATCGGCGGCATCGCCTTGGTGATCCGGTCACCGACGGCGTACGGGTAGCCGAGCACCCGGGCCGAGTCCTTGATGGCGGCCTTCGCCTTGATGGTGCCGTAGGTGACGATCTGGGCGATCCGGTCCTCGCCCCACTTCTCCGTCACGTACCGGATGACGTCCGCGCGCCTGCGGTCGTCGAAGTCGATGTCGATGTCCGGCATCGACACGCGCTCGGGGTTGAGGAAACGCTCGAAGATCAGGCCGTGCAGCAGCGGGTCGAGGTCGGTGATACCGAGCGCGTAGGCGATGAGCGAGCCGGCGGCGCTGCCACGGCCCGGGCCGACCGCGATGCCGTTGTTCTTCGCCCACATGATGAAGTCCGCGACGACCAGGAAGTACGACGGGAACCCCATCTGCAGGATGACGCCGATCTCGTACTCGACCTGCCTGCGGTGCTTCTCGTCGATGCCGTCCGGGAAACGCCGCTCCATGCCGCGCAGGACCTCGGCGCGGAAGAACGACTCCTCGGTCTCCCCCTCGGGGGCCGGGTACACAGGCATGAGGTTGTGCTTGGGGAACATGCCCGTGGTGTCGACGCGCTCGGCGATGAGCAGCGTGGTGTCGCAGCCCTCCCGCCAGGCGTCGGAATGGTCGATGGCGCGCATCTGCTCGGCGCTCTTGAGGAAGTAGCCCGAGCCCTCGAACTGGAACGTCGGGTTCGCCACCGTCGACGCGGTCTGCACGCACAGCAGCGCGGAGTGCGTCTCCCGCTCGGACTCATAAGTGTAGTGCGAGTCGTTGGTGACGACGAACCGCATGTTCAGCTTGCGGGCGATGTCGATCAGGCCGTCGCGGACCCGGCGCTCGATCTCGATGCCGTGGTCCATGATCTCGCAGAAGTAGTTCTCCGGGCCGAAGATCTCCTGGTAGGTGGCCGCGGCCTTCAGGGCGAGCTCGGGCTGGCCGAGCCGCAGCCGGGTCTGCACCTCGCCGGACGGGCAGCCCGTCGTCGCCATCAGGCCAGCGGAGTGCTCGGAGATGATCTCCCGGTCCATCCGGGGCCACTTGATGTAGTGGCCCTCGATGGAGGCACGCGAGTTCAGCCGGAACAGGTTGTGCAGGCCCTCGGCGTTGCGGGCCCAGATGGTCATGTGGGTGTAGGAGCCGCTACCGGAGACGTCGTCGCTCTTCTGGTGCGGCTCGCCCCAGCGGACCCGCTGCTTGAGCAGCCTCGACTCGGGCGCGATGTAGGCCTCGCACCCGATGATCGGCTTCACGCCGGCCGCGGTCGCCTGCTTGTGGAAGTCGTAGGCCCCGTACATGTAGCCGTGGTCGGTGATCGCCACGGCGGGCATCTGCTGCCGGCTGACCTCGGCGAACATGTCCTTGAGCCGGGCGGCTCCGTCGAGCATCGAGTACTCGGTGTGGACATGCAGGTGCACGAAAGAGTCAGACACGGCAGGCCTTCCCGCACGCCTGGGCGCGCTCGTCGAAACGGCCGGACCCGCACCACGACCGCGGGGCGTCGACCGGGCGGGCCGGACAGGTCAAGCAGGTCAAACAGTTCGAACGGATCCCCCACCCCCATCCCCCTCCCCCCGGCCGCGCGAAGCGCGGTACCGGGGGTTCCGGGAGCCGCCCCCCGGGCGGATATCGCGGACCGCGGAAGCTGCCCGCAGGCAGCGAACAGGATCGACCATCGCGTCCGGATCGGGGTGGATGTCCGCGGTGGCTGCAGCCTAGCCGCAGGGTCCGACAATGCCGCGCCCGACACGAACGCCCGTTCGCCGGGCCGGCGCCGCCGCCGTCAGCGGCGGGTCCGCCGGCGCGCGGCCCGTCCGCTAGGACCGCGGCGCCTGCTGCGCGGGGATGGCCGATGAGCCCGCCTGAACCGCCGCCGCACCCGCCCCTCGCAGCCAGTCGTCCACCAGCGCGATGGTCTGGTCCGGCGCCTCCAGCTGGGCCAGGTGCCCGCAGTCGTCGAGGATCTCGCAGCGCCAGTCCGGCCGGCGGCGAGCGGCGTGGCGCGCCGCCGCGACCGGCACCAGCCGGTCCTGCAGGCCGTGGACAAGCAGGGTCGGCGCGGTCACCGCGGCGACGGCGGCGGCGAGCTCCCGCGGCCGGGCGAGGCGCCCGACGACCGACCGGGTCGCGGCCACCAGTGCCGCATCGCTGTCGACATCCCAGCCCGGTCGCTCGGCCCGTTCCTTCGACAGCGCCACCATGGCGGCGAAGGCGTCCGCGGGCACCCGCCGCACGTCCACCATGGTGCGGACCAGCGCCTGCTCGACGAGCTGTTCGGTCGTGTAGACCTGCCGGCGGCGCGCCAGCACCATCGAACCGACCTTGGGCAGAACCATCCCGCCGAACATGCCGAGGATCGACGCATCCGGTGGCCGCAGCCGGGGAATCGGCAGCGCCGGCGAGATCAGCACCAGCCCGGCGACCGAGCGTGGGTCCGCCGCGGCCTGCAGGAGGCTGATCATCCCGCCCATCGAGTTGCCGACCAGCAGCACCGGGCGCTCCCCCGCCACCGCGCCCAGGAACCCGGCGAGCAGGCGCCGGTTGGACTCCACGTCGGTGCGCCGGCCGGCGGCGACCGTGCGGCCGAACCCGGCCAGATCCAGGGCGAGCACCCGGCCGTGCCGGGCCAGCAGCGGCGCGAAGGCCCACCAGCTGGTGTGCGACGCGCCCAGCCCGTGCACGCAGACGATCAGTGGCCCGTCAGCCGGCCCGCCGAAGTCCGCGTAGAACACCGGCCCGTCGACGTCAGCCCAGCGTTCCGCCACCGGACTACTCGTCGCCCCGTCCACCTGACCGGCGCCGTCCATCGGACCTCCCCACCCGCCCAACCTGCGCACTCCTACCTAGCAAAGTCCTCCGGGACCCAACGGGATTGTGACGCAACTATCTCGCCGGCGGGGCGGTCAGGGGTTGGCCGCGGGCGCCCGCTCGATACCGTTTTGGTGCGGACTACGTGGCCTACGTAGCCCGCATCCCGTTTTTCTCCGAAGCACAACGATTTGTTGAGGCACAAAGGAGGTTCATCCGGATGGAACTGAACGAGGCGGCTGTGCCGACGGCCGGGTTCGCTCTGCCGGTCCAGCGGGACACCGCGGCCGAGCAGGTAGCGGCCGAGACCGCCCCGGTCGAGTCGGACGTGATCGCGATCGGCCCGGTGGCCAACCCGAAGCGCCTGCGCCTGGGCGTTCCCACTTCGGCCTGACGTCGTCAGCCGCGTCCACGGGACGTGCTCGGCCCGCTCTGTCGCCGGAGCGGGCCGTTGTGCTGTGGAGGGCCCTACCGAGCCACTACCGCCACAGCGCAGTAGCAGAAACGGACACGGAGGACCACGGTAGGCCGGGTAGTCATATCCGGGCCAGCATCCTAACTTGTTGGATCATGAGACATCAGGGCGCCGGCGGGCGCCGACAGGGCGACATGCGTTTCGGGCGCGAGGAGAAGCGAGGCGGCGCCACCTACGGGCCGCCGCCCGAGGACGAGCACGCCGACCGCGGTCCGCTGACCTGCGGCGGCTGCGGCGGCACCGGCTACGTCCAACGCGAGCACCGCGGGGCGCAGGCGGTCGACGTGTGCGTCTCCTGCGACGGCCGAGGGCGGGTGTGACCAGCCACCATCCGCGCTGGCCCCGGCTGCTCCGCCTCGCCTGCGCGGACCACCGCCGCCCGGACCCGCCGCCGGGCCGAACCGGCTCGAAGGGCGCCTGGGCGCCGGGGCAGCGCTGCGCCGACTGCCGGGTCGTGTGGGCCGACGGCGACGGCCCGGCCGCTGCCGCCCACCCCGGCCCGGCGCCGCGCCACCCCGCCGAACCACCGGTCTGAGGCCCAGGAGTCCGGCCCGACCAGCGAACTCTTTGTCCCCGTTGACATACTCGGTGCCTGTTCGGGCATGAACGTCCCGCCCGACTCGGGCATCGATCACGGCGGGTACCGAGAGGCGGGCCATGGAGTTCGACGACCAGTCGGTCGACACCTCGCAGCTGGACGACCAGCGCGGCGGCGGGATGGGTTCGGGCGGGCGGATCGCGCTCGGCGGCGGCGGGCTCGGCGTGGTCGGCGTGGTCATCTATCTGCTGGTCGCCCTCCTCGGTGGCGGCACCACGGGGTCCGGCGGCACGACCGGATTGCCGGCCGGCGGAACCGGCGCGGGCGCCTCGGCGGCGGCCGGCCTGGCGGCCCGCTGCAACACGGCCGGGGCACTTGACAAGTACGACGACTGCTTCGTCCTGAAGGTCTTCAACGAGGTCAACCAGACCTGGACGAGCTACTTCTCCGCGCGCGGCCAGGCCTACACCCGCCCGACCCTGGTCTACTTCGAGCAGTCCACCAGCACCGGCTGCGGCCAGGCGTCGTCGGCGGTCGGCCCGTTCTACTGCCCGAACGGCCAGCGGGTCTACATCGACCTCGGCTTCCTGAACGAGCTGCAGCAGCGCTACGGCGCCCAGGGCCGGTTCGCGCAGGCGTACATCGTCGCCCACGAGGTCGGCCACCACATCCAGACCCTCACCGGCACCGAGGCCCGGGTCCGGGACGCGCAGCAGGCGGACCCGTCCCGGGAGAACGCCCTGTCGGTGCAGCTGGAGCTGCAGGCGGACTGCTACGCCGGAGTCTGGTCGGCCCTGGCGAACAAGGACGGCTACGTGACGATCGGCCAGTCCGACGTCGACGAGGCGCTCAACGCCGCGCAGGCCGTCGGCGACGACCGCATCGAGCAGAAGGCCGGCGTGGACGTGAACCCGGAGACCTGGACCCACGGCTCCGCCCAGCAGCGCAAGACCGCGTTCCAGACCGGGTACCAGGGCGGCACCCTGGAGTCCTGCGGCACCGTGCCCCAGTAGGACCGTTCCGCTGTAGCGGTGCCCGGTCCGTCGGGGGCAGCTCCTCCGGTGGCGGCGCTCGCCGTCACCGGAGGAGCCGTCAGGCCTGGCTGGTGGGCTGCGCGGGAACGCCCACCGACGCCGCGGCGCCGTCGGCCTCGACCGCGCCGCCGTCGCCCGACACCAGCCGCAGCACCTCGGTGACGGCGGAGCCGTCGACGGTCTCCTTCTCCAGCAGCAGCGCGGCGAGGCGGTCGAGCGCCTCTCGGTGCGTGCGCAGCAGGTCGATCGCCCGGGCCTCGGCCTCCCGCAGGATGCGCGCGACCTCACCGTCGATGACCCGCTGCGTGCCTTCCGAGTAGGACCGGCTCACGAGCTCCTCGCCGCCGAGGAACTGCTGCTGCCCGGAGCTGTAGCCGACCGGGCCGACCGCGTCGGACAGGCCGAACTCCCGGACCATCCTGGTCGCGAGCTCGGTCGCCCCGGCGAGGTCGCTGGACGCACCCGTCGAGCCGTAGCCGAAGACGACGAGCTCCGCAGCCCGGCCACCGAGCCGGACCGCGAGGCTGTCGACCAGATAGGGCTGCGTGTAGAGGTGGCGTTCGGCCTCCGGGAGCTGCTCGGTGACGCCGAGGGCCATCCCGGCCGGCAGGATCGTCACCTTGGCGACCGGGTCGGCGTGCTCGGAGAGGGCCGCGACCAGCGCGTGCCCGGACTCGTGGAAGGCGACGGAGCGCTTCTCGTCGGGCAGCAGCGCGTTGGACGCCTCCCTGCGGCCCAGCAGGATCCGGTCCCGGGCCGCGCCGAGGTCGGCCGCGCTGATGACGTCCCGGCCCTCCCGGACCGCGTGGATGGCCGCCTCGTTCAGCAGGTTCGCGAGGTCGGCGCCGGAAAAGCCGGGGGTGGCCCGGGCGACGACGTCGAAGTCGACATCCTGGGCGAGCTGCTTGCCCCGGGCGTGCACGGCGAGGATCGCGGCCCGCTCCGCCTGGGTCGGCAGCGGGACGGTGACCTGCCGGTCGAACCGGCCGGCCCGCAGCAGCGCGGCGTCGAGCGTCTCCGGCCGGTTGGTCGCGGCGAGCACGACGACGCCAGTCGTCGAGTCGAAGCCGTCCATCTCGGCGAGCAGCTGGTTGAGGGTCTGCTCACGCTCGTCGTTGGAGCCACCGATGACGGAGCCGCCGCGGCGGCCGCCGATCGAGTCGATCTCGTCGATGAAGACGATCGACGGCGCCCGCTTGCGCGCCTCGGCGAACAGGTCGCGGACCCGGGAGGCGCCGACGCCGACGAACATCTCGACGAAGCTGGAGCCCGTGACGGACAGGAACGGCACCTCGGCCTCGCCGGCGACCGCCCTGGCCAGCAGGGTCTTGCCCGTCCCGGGAGGGCCGACCATCAGGACGCCGCGCGGGCCCTTCGCGCCGGCTCGGGCGTACCGGTCGGGGTTGCGCAGGAAGTCGACGACCTCGCTGATCTCCTGCTTGGCGCCCTCGTAGCCGGCGACGTCGGCGAACCTGGTCTCCGGGCGCTCCGCGTCGGTGATCTTGGCCCGGGACCGGCCGATCGCGCCGAGCGGACCGCCACCGGAGAGCTGGCGCTGCGTCTGGCGGCCCGTCCAGACGAAGAAGCCGACCAGCAGCAGCAGCGGCAGGAAGCTGAGCAGCACCGAGATCCACGAGCCGCCGGTCTGCGTGCCCTTGACCTTGACGCCCTTGGCCTCCAGCCGGGAGGCGAGCGTCGAGTTGTCCAGCACCGTGGGGATCTGGCTGGTGAACGACGTGCCGTCCTTCAGCTTCCCGTCGACCGCGCCCTTGTCGTTGATCGACACCGACGCGACCCTGCCGGCATTGACCCGGCCGAGCAGGTCGGAGTAGTCGATCGCGGTCGTCTTGCCGCCCGCCATGGCAGGCGTGAACAGCAGCAGTGCCGTGATCAGCAGCCCGAACGGCAGCAGCCAGCTGCGCCACATCGGCGGCTTGGGCGGCGCCGGCTTCGGCGCGGGGTCCCGCGGCTGGCCCGACCTGGCCGGCGCCGAGTGGTGCACACCAGGCAGGCGCACCGAAGAGATCACGTCAGACTCCCGTCCTGGCGGCGGCCGCGTCGAGGGAGCTGCTGCGAACCGACATCGGCATAGCGCACGCGCTGGACGCTACAGCCCCTATCACGCCGGCCGGTGACATGTTCCCCACGTCTCACCCGGCACGGGGCGGCGCGCCCAGATCTCGCGGGGTGGTTGGAGCCGGGCGCGTCGGGCACGGAAATACGGACCATCGACCTGGCTCCCCGGAAAGGACGATGATGAGCACCGTACGGAGTCCGCTGTCCGACGAAGCCCGGACCACCACCGGCGAGGCGCTCCAGGCCGCCGTCGTCGAGCTGATCGATCTCAGCCTGCTCGCCAAGCAGCTGCACTGGAACGTCATCGGCCACAGCTTCCGCAGCGTGCACAAGCAGCTCGACGAGGTCGTCGACTTCACCCGCACCTACACCGACACGCTGGCCGAGCGTTCGGTCGCGATCGGCTGCAACCCCGACGGCCAGTCGCACACCGTCACGACCCGCTCGCCCCTGCAGGGCGTGGAGACCGGCTACCTGCCGGACGAGAAGGTCGTGCGCGTGATGACGGACCGCCTCGGCGAGACCAGCCAGCACATGCGGGCGCACATGGCGACGACGGAGCGGGCCGACCCGGTGACCCAGGACATCTTCATCAACCTGATCCAGGAGGTCGAGGAACAGCACTGGATGTTCCAGGCCATGTCCTGATCACGCACGCCGGGCCCGCGGCCCGCTGCAGCGAACGCCGCTGGAGCGGGCCGCGGCCGCGTCCGGAGTTCCAGGTTCAGGGCTCCCGGGTTCATGGCTCCAGGCGGAACGCCAGGTCGGCCTCGGGGACGGCGGTGTCCAGCTGGGCCTTCTGGAGGCGGCCGGAGTAGTCCCAGTTGACCGACTGCCAGCGGGTGACCTGGTCGAGGACCCAGCGGCCGGACTGACGGGAGCCGTTGCCGGAGCGTCCGTTGCCGCCGAACGGCAGGTGGGCCTCGGCGCCCGAGGTCGAGTTGTTCACGCTGACCATGCCCGCCGAGATGCCGCGCCGGAACCGGAACACCGTCGACGGGTCGTTCGTGTAGATCGCGGACGACAGACCGTAGCCGGGGGCGTTGGCCAGCTCGATGGCCGAGTCGAGGTCCCGGTAGGTGGCCAGGCCGACGATCGGGCCGAACGTTTCCTCCAGGAACAATGCGTCGTCCGGGCGGACGCCGTCGACGACGACCGGGTGGTAGTAGAGGCCCTCGGCCGGGTCGCCGACGAAGCCGCGGCGCGGGGCCGCCGCGGTGATCCGGCCGACGGCGGTCGAGCCGAACGTCGTGTGGTGGCCGCGGATCAGCCCGAGGTGGCGCTCGTAGGCGGCGGCGAACTTCGCGTCGAGCATCGGGCCGTAGAGGACCGGTCGGGTCGGGTCGCCGACCGGCGCGTTCTCGACGGCGGCGGCGAACCGGCGGCGGAACCCGGCGTACACGGACTCGTGGACGATCACGGTGCCGAGCGACGTGCAGCGCTGCCCGGCGGTGCCGAACCCGCCGAACAGGGCACCCTCGACGGCCAGGTCGATGTCCGCGTCGGGAGCGACGACCATCGGGTTCTTGCCGCCCAGCTCCAGGCACGGCGTCTGCAGGTGCCGACCGCACAGCGCGCCGATCTCGCGGCCGACCTCGGTCGAGCCGGTGAAGCCGACCTTGTCGACGAGCCCGGCGTCGAGAGCCTGCGCGAGCCCGGCCGCGGTCGCGGCGCCGTCGGCCGGGACCGTCGACAGCACGCCCGGCGGCAGGCCGGCGTTCCAGGCGAGCTCGGTGAGCGCCCGCGCGCAGGCCGCGGCGTACTCGGCCGGCTTCCAGACGACCGTGTTGCCGCACAGCAGCGCCGGCACCAGGTACCAGCTCGGCACCGCGACCGGGAAGTTCCCGGCGGTGATCACCATCATCACGCCGACCGGCTCGCGGAACGTGAACAGCTGCTTGTCCGGCATCTCGGACGGGACGGTCTCGCCGTAGAGCCGGCGGCCCTCGCCGAGGAAGAACCGGCAGGTGTCGATGATCTCCTGCACCTCGCCGCGGGCCTCGGTGAGTGGCTTGCCGATCTCCCGGGTGACCAGCCGGGCGAGCGCGTCGGCGTTCTCCTCGACGAGGCGGCCGAAGTTCCCGATGACGCTGCCCCGGACCGGCGCGGGCACGTCGGCCCAGCCGCGCTGCGCGGCGCGCGCCACCCGCGCCGCCGCCACCAGCACGCCGGCGCCGCCGAGCCGGACCTCGGCGACGACCTCGTCGAGGCGCGCCGGGTTGGTCGACGCGACGGTCGGGCCGTCGGACTCGACACCGTGGATCATGGCTGCCGCCAGCGGCGGGTGTACCAGCGTCATCGTCGCCTCCGGTCTGGTCTGTCAGCGGGTCCGGGCACCGGGTGGCCCACCCGGGTGGTTCGGCCGCGCGCCGCCGCCCCACCCTGAAGGGCGCCCGCGGCGAGGGCGTCGAGCACCCGGCCGATGGCGCCGAGGGCAGCGTCGATCTCGTCGCCGGTGATCGTCAGCGCCGGCCGCAGCCGCACGGTGGCGTCCCCGGCGGGCAGCGCGAGGACATGCTCGTCGACGCGCAGCCGGCGCAGCGCCTCGTCGCGGGTCGAGAGGTCGGGCAGGTCGAACGCGCACAGCAGGCCGAGGCCGCGGGCGTTGGCCATCAGGCGCGGGTGGCGCCCGGCGAGCCGCTCCAGTCCGTCAAGCAGCCGCTCCCCCGCCCGGGCCGCGGCGTCGAAGAGCCGGTCGCGCTCCATGACCTCCAGCATGCGGGTCGAGCGAACCATGTCGACCAGCCCGCCGCCCCAGGTCGAGCTGATCCGGCCGGGCACCCGGAACACGTTGTCCGCCACCTCGTCGATGCGCCCGCCGGCCATCACCCCGCCGACCTGGGCCTTCTTCCCGAACGCGACGACGTCCGGAGCGAGGCCGAGTCGCTGGTAGCACCACGCCGCGCCTGTCCCGCCGACGCCGGTCTGCACCTCGTCGAGGACGAACAGGGCGTCGTTCTCATGCGCGAGCGCTCCCAGGGCGGCCAGGAACTCGGACCGCAGGTGCCGGTCGCCGCCCTCGCACTGGATCGGCTCGGCGAGCACGCAGGCGACGTCGTGCGGATACGCCGCGAAGGCCGCCCTGGCCTGGGCGAGGGCGCGTCGCTCGGCCGCGACCACCGCCGCGAGGCCGGCCTCGGTGACCGGGAACGTCTGGGCTGGGCTGTCGATCCGCGGCCAGTCGAACGTCGGGAAGCGCGCGGTCTTGTTGGGGTCCGTGTTGGTCACCGAGAGGGTGTAGCCGCCGCGGCCGTGGAAGGCGTGCCGCAGGTGCAGGACGCGGGTGCCGAGCTCGGCCGGTCGGCCGTGGGCCTCGTTGTGCCGGCTCTTCCAGTCGAACGCGGCCTTCAGCGCGTTCTCGACCGCCGGCGAGCCGCCCTCGACGAAGAACAGGTGCGGCAGCCGCGGGTCGCCGAGCACCCGGGCGAACGTGGTGACGAACTCCGCGTAGCCGACGGTCGCGATGTCCGGGTTCGCCGGCTTGTTGAGCGCGACGCGGCCGAGCTCGGCGACCACGGCGGGGTCGTCGGCGAGGGCCGGCGGGTTCACCCCCAGCGGCGCGGACGCGAAGAAGCTGTACAGGTCGAGGTAGGCCTCGCCGCTGCGGGCGTCCACGAGCGTCCGGCCGCCGCTGGCCTCCAGGTCCACGACGAGGTCCAAGCCGTCCACCAGGACGTGGCGGCCCAGCACCTCGGGCACGTCGACCGGCGCGACGACGGCCCGGCCCGGCGGGCGCGGACCACCGTCCCCGGCCCCCCGCTCGCGGCCTCGCCGGCCGTCGGGGCCGGTCGACCGGCCCCGACGGCCGGCGTCGGCGCCTGTGTCGGTCACGAAGGCAGGCACGGCCACGGGGCCTCCCGGATCACGAAGATCACAGACTTGGGACGCATATCGGAAATACGTCGCCGCATCCGTCTCTACACAGGAGATCCTTCTTCAGATCACTGGTTTTGACAAATTCTCTACGGTCACTGCCGGCGAACGAGTGCACTCGGAGGTCAGGACGGCGACCGCCGGTGCGCGCGTCGTGTCTCGTCCGCCGGAGACGGCTCTTGTGAGACGCCTCAGGCGGTGGGCGACGCGGCCGAGCCGGAGGACGGCGCCGCCGTGGCCGACGGGGTCGACGGATGGTCGCTCGTCGGTGCGACCGACGGCGTCGTACTCGTCGGCAGCGGCGTGGTGGTGGTGTGCGTCGGCGTCTCGGACGGCGGCGAGGTCGGAGCCTGCGTCGGGGTGGCGGAGGGCTTCGCCGTGGTCTGCCGGCTGGCCGGCGCCGTCGTCGGAGCCGGCGGCGCTACCGCCGCGTCCGTCGTGCCCTGCGCGGGCGTCAACGGGGTCGAGGAGACGGCGTCGCGCGGCTCGCTGGTCGACGTCGAGCTGACCTCGACACCGGAGCCGCCGCCGCCGGAGTGCGCGAGCACCAGCGCCAGGCTGACGGCGCCGGCGACCACCAGCACGATCAGGAGGGCCAGCACGATCCGGACGGCCGGCGACGGGCGTCCCGGCCCGGTGACCTGGACGGGCGGGCGCGGCCCGCCCTGCCAGCCCGCGGCGTCCGCGAAAGCGGTCTCGCCGCCGCGGCCACCAGAGCCGTCACGTCGTCCCTCGGGCTCCGCGCGCAGCGGCGAGCGCAGCATGGTCGGCAGATTCCCGGAGTCGTCGTCCTCCCGACGCGAGCCGACGCCCCGATGACCCTCCTGGCCCGGCTGCAGCGGCGAGCGCAGCATGGTCGGAAGCTCCCCGGATTCGTCGTTGGGGCGCGAGCCGACGCCGGCGCGGCCTTCGCCATACGCGCGTGGGGCCGGCAGGGGGCCGCTGACGGCCGCTGGCGGCGCCGGCTCGCGAGGGCCGCTGGGCGCCCGCGCGGCCGTCGGCGCCGCGGGGAGCGCCTTGGCCGCCGGCAGCGCCTTCGCCACCGCCGAAGCGGGCGCCGCCGGGAGCGCCCGTGCTGGTGGCGGCAGCACGAGGGTGCCGGACGGCACGTCGTCCGGCGTGGCCGGGGCCGGCGCCTCGGCCAGCCCCGTGTCGATGGGTGAGGGCGTGGGCGGCTGGGCGACCCAGGGCAGCAGCGCGGTCTCGACCGCGCGGTCGGACTCCAGCGGCGTCCGGACGTTCTGGTGCAGCAGCGCGCTGACCAGCGCCGCCGCCGTCGGCCGGTCGTCCGGCTCCTTGGCCAGCGTCGCGCGCACCAGGTCGACCAGCTCGGCCGGAACCCCGTCCAGGTCCGGCTCGTCGCGCTGGATCCTGGCGATGATCTCGAAGGCGCCGTCCGCCCGGAACGGGCCATGGCCCGTGGTGGCATAGGAGACGCAGGCGCCCCAGGCGAACACGTCCGCGGCCGGGCCGACCGTCCCGCCGCGCAGCTGCTCCGGCGCCATCCAGACAAAGGTGCCCAGGCGCTGGCCGTCCTGGGTCTTGGCGATCGTGACGTCGGAGTCCGCGCCGCTGTCGACACCGAGCAGCGCGCGGGTGGTCAGCGCGACCCCGAAATCGATGATCTTCGGACCGTCCCAGGCGAGCACGACGTTGGCCGGCTTGAGGTCACGGTGCACGACGCCCTCCGCGTGCATCGCGACGAGCCCGTCAGCCAGGCCGGCGGCAAAGCCGATGACCAGCCGCGCGGCGAGCGGCCCACGGCCCGCGACCGCGTCGAGCAGGGTGGCGCCCTGGATGAACTCGGTGGCCAGCCACGGCGGGTCGGCCTCGGTATCGGCGGCGACCACGGCGGCGACCGAACCGCTGCTGATCATCTGGACGGCGACGGCCTCGCGGCGGAACCGGGCCCGGAAACGCGCGTCGTCGGCGAGCGACGCGGACGGCACCTTGACGGCGACCGCCTGGTCGTCGGTCCCGAAACCGAGGTAGACGGTGCCCATGCCGCCGGAGCCGAGCCGGCCGCCAAGCCGGAACGGCCCGATGGAGCGCGGGTCGTCGTCCGTGAGCGGTGCCAGCACGAGTCCCCCTGCAGCCGTGGCGGCGCCGGATTGGGTGCGAGACCCGTCAACCGGGCCCTACGAGAATGGCACCACCGCTGCCCATCACCTTCCCAGCCATTCGTCAGCCTGGTAAGCACTTCTGGCAACGCCACCATGTCGGCCTGGCGACGGCCACCTTAAGTGCCACCGGTCAGCGTCTGCTGCCGTCGACCTTCGGGTCGGCTGGCGGGATGGCCGCGGGATCCTGCGGTGTGAAGCTCTTGCCGTCCCAGTTGAAACGCACCCGCGCCGTCCCGGTCGGGCAGCAGTCGGGGTCGGCGGCGGCGAAGGTGCCGTACTCGAGGACGGCATACGACTTCGTGGTCGCGACCACTCTGATCTGCCTGCTGGGCTGGCTCGTGTCGGTACCGAGGTAGTCGGTGTCGGTGAACACGAAGGCCTGCTCGAGGCGCGCGTCGCTGCCGTCGGAGTTTCCACCAGCCACGGTCTTGCTGCCGATGACGACGTTCAGCGCGCGTTTGGCGTCGAAGGACGAGAGTTCGGCCGTGTAGCCCAGGGACTTGACCCTGGCGCGGACGTCCTGCGCCGTCAGCCGTCGCGCCGTCGTCGGCCCGGTCGTCGGGGAGAGCTGGCTGGCCGGGCCGGCCGGGCCGCCGGCCGCCGCGGAGCCGGTACCGGCGTCGTTCGGGCTGCCGGTCGACGCGGCATCCGAGCCCGGGCTGCTGTTGTTCATCAGCGTGACAGCCGCCGCGGCGAGGCCACCGCCGAGCAGCAGGACGAACACCACCACGAGCGCCACCATGGCGCCCCGCCGGCCAGGCCGGGAAGCGGGCGGCGGCGTCCGGCCACCGGCCGCGCCGGAGCCAGCCGCCGGGTAGCCCGAGCCGCGGTAGCCGCTGTCGCCGTACCCGCGGGGAGCGCCGTAGGACGGGGGTGGGGTGGCCCGCGCATAGGGCGGCGTCGAGTACTCCTGCCGCGCGTCGGTGCGCGGCACGGCGGACCGGGGCGGCCCGGACGGGGTCCGGCGGCCGGCCGGGGGCTCAGGGGTGGCGGGCGGCAGCTCCCACAACCGGGCCATCGCGGTCTCGTAACGTTCGTCCGAGGCGGCCACGCGCTCGGTCGCGGCCCCCTCCAGGCCGTCGCCCGCTCGGCCGCGCAGGAGCCGGTCGCGCAGCTCGATGGCGGTCGGCCGCCGGGCCGGGTCCTTGTCCAGGGCGGCCCGCACGACCGGCAGCAGCCCCGCCGGCACGCCGGTGAGCTCGGGCGCGGAGCTGAGGATTCGCACACCGACCGCCTCGGGTGTGGGCGCCCGGAACGGCGGGTGGCCCGTCGCCGCGAACGCGACGCACGCGCCCCAGGCGAAGACGTCCGCCGCTGGGCCGGCCCGCTCCCCGCGCAGCTGCTCGGGCGCCATCCAGACGATCGTGCCGATGAGGACGCCGGTGCTGGTGTGCCGGGTGGTGTCCGAGGCGCTGGCCACGCCGAAGTCGATGACCCGAGGCCCGTCCCAGGCGAGCACGATGTTCGCGGGCTTCAGGTCCCGGTGCACCACGCCGACGTCGTGGATCGCGACCAGCGCCTCCGCCAGGCCGGCGGCCAGGCCCGTGAGCAGCCGGTCGTCGAGCTGGCCCCGGTCGGACACCGCCTCGGCCAGGCTCTTGCCCTCGACGTACTCGGTGGCCATCCAGGGGCGGTCGCCGGCGGTGTCGGCATCGAGCACGGCGGCGACAGCGGGGCCGTGCACCCGGCGGGCGGCGGCGACCTCGCGGCGGAACCGGGACCGGAACTGCTCGTCGCGGGCGAGCGCCGGCGCGGGAACCTTCACCGCGACCGCCTTGTCCTCGGGCGAGAAGCCGAGGTAGACGGCGCCCATACCGCCCCGGCCGAGCAGGCTCTGAATCCGGTACGGGCCGATCTGGCGCGGGTCCTTGTCGCCCAGCGGCGTGAGCACGGGTCCTCGTCTCCTCCCCGCAGGCGACGCCGATCGGCGCGTGCTGCGGTGTCTCGGCTGGCGGCCGGGTGCGGGCCGCACGGGGGTACGGGCGTGGGTCCCCGGCGACGCGCCGGCCGACAGGTTCCCAACCGGTCACGCGACGTCGCCATTGTTATCGCACGCCCCGGAACCGCCCGGCTCCCCCTGACGCAAACGCTACGCGATCATGCCTTTTCCGTGTTCGGGGGCCTGACGGGGCTCTTCCGCGGCGCTCAGGTTTCCGCCGTCACGCCTGAGCTTCCGGTCCGATCCGCCCGGCAAGGCGGGCACCCCTCCGGGCGAGCGAAGATCCACGCCCGGTCGGCCGGGCGGAGGGCGCGGCCGGCTCGCTTCGGGCCGTATGCCAACCTAGAACGCCATGGTGGCGTTTCGCGCCCCTTGACCGCCCTGAGCACCGCGTCCCGCCCGTCGAGCCGCTCCCCTGGCTTCACGCGGCCGCCGTCCGCTCGCTCGGCGGGTTGGTCTGGCGCCTGAGGCGGGAGCGGAGAGAGCTGGCGAGATGGCGGGCGCAGGCGAGCGGGACGCGTTCGCGACCCTGAATCTCCGCTGGATCCGCGGCCTCGACGGCGTGTGGGCACCGGCGGAGTGGCACGTCGACGGCCTGCACGCCGACGCGGTCCGCGCGTTGTCCGACGCGGTCCGCGACGCCACCTCCGACCCGAACGACAACCCGCCTGGTCTCGTCATCCAGGGCGAGGCGGGCACCGGCAAGACCCAGCTGCTCGGCTGGGTCCGCGAGCAGGTGCAGGCGGCCGGCGGCTACTTCTTCCTGGTCGGCCCGCTCGGCGGCGGCACGCCGTTCTGGGAGAGCGTCGTGGGCGCGCTCGTCGACGGCCTGGCCCGGCCGGCCGGCGGCACCGGCGAGACCCAGCTGCGGCTGTTCCTGCGCCGGCTGGCCGGCGTCGTCGGCGCCACGCCGGCGATCACCGCCGGGGTCACCGGCGCGGCCCCGCTGGAGCCGGTCCACCTGAAGGACCTCGTCGTCGCGCTCCGCAGCCACGACCGGCGGCTGGGCGGCGACTGCCAGGACACGCTGCGCGCGCTCGTCCTGCTCGGCTCGGACGACCTGGACGACGAGGACGTCGGCCGCGGCTACCTGCAGTCGATGGCGGAGCAGTTCCCCAACCAGCGGGCCGAACGCGGCATGCGCGCGCCAGCCAAACCGACCGCCGAGATCGTCCGCGAGCTGTTCCGGCTGCTGGCGCTGACCGGTCCGGCCGTCATCGCCGTCGACCAGCTCGACACGGCCCTCGCGCCGGCCCAGCCGGCCCGGGCGGGCGGCGCGGCGCAGGCCGCCGACGCCCCGCCGGACCCAGCAGAGCCAGGCACCGACGCGGACTGGGCCAGCCAGCTCGTCCACGAGGTCGCCGACGGGCTGGCCGGCCTGCGTGACCTGACGCCGCGGACGCTGTGCCTGGTCACCTGCCTGCCGGCCACCTGGGACCTCGTCGCCGGCCACGCCATCGGCCCGGTGACCGACCGGTTCCGGGTGCTCGACCCACTGGGGGGTATGGGCAGCGCAGAGCTCGCCGGGCGGCTGGTGGCCCGCCGCTTCGCCCGGCGCTACCAGCTGATCGGGTTCGTGCCGCCGTACCCGACCTGGCCGGTGCACCCGGACGCGCTGCGCGCCGCCGCGGGCGACACCCCCCGTGCGCTGCTGCGCCGCGTCGACACCCACCTGCGCGCCGGCCTGGCCGCCGGATCCTTCACCGAACTGCGCGCGCTCGGCGCGGCCACGGAACCGGGCGCCGGCGGCGAGCCGCGACCGGCGGAGCTCGGGGCGTCCGCGTCGCCCCTCGACGCCGGCCCCAGAGGCGCGGGCACCGTCATCACCCGGGGCGGTCCGGAAGGCCCGGCGGACCGGCGGCTCGTGGTCGGCTTCGCCGAGCTGGATGTCGCCTGGGCCCGGCTACGCGCGGCCGCCCCCGGGCTGGCCGCGCTGACCGAGCACAACGAGGACGTGCTCGTGCCGGACCTGCTCGCCGCCGGCCTGGACGCGTGGATCACCGAGCTGGGGCCCGCGGGTGGCGCCTTCACCCGTGACGCCACGCTCAGTGGCCGGCCGGCTCTGCACGCCCGGCTGCGCCAGCACCTGACCGAGCGCGGGGCCGAGGCGCACTGGTCCTTCCGCGCGGTCCTCACCTCGCGGCCGTGGACGGCACTGAACCGGCTCAACAGTGCCTGCGCGATGGCCGGGCTCGCCAGCGGCATCGGCGCAGGCGACGGTCGCGGCACGCGCCGCCCGGCTGCCTTCCCGTCCAACCGCCGGACGCTGGTGGTGCTGCGCACCGCGGCCTGGGACCAGGCCGTGACCTGGGAACGCACCCCAGGCGGCGACCGGACGGCGACGCGGGCTGACACCGACCCGGCCAGTCGGGCGATGCTGCCCGATGCCGTGGCGGCGTTCGAGCGGGCCGGCGGCGTGACCGAGCTGCTCACCGAGGAGGACGTCCGCACCTTCGCGGCACTGCGCGAGCTGTTGGACGGACGGCATCCGGCGTTGGGAACCTGGCTGCTCGCCCGCCGGCCCGCGAGTGCCTCCCCGCTGCTGGCGGCCACGCTCGGGGCGCTGTTCCAGGAGCTCGCGCCCGAGCCCACGCGGTACCCACCCGTGATCGCCGTGCCCGCCAGCCGTTCACCCTTCGTCGTCACCGCGCCGGCCGCGGCGCACCTGCGTCCGTTGAACGGACATCCGGAGCCGGCGCCGCCGGCGCTCGCGTCCGTCGCGACGGCCACCGTCGAGCCGCCGTCGGTAGCGGCGGCGGGCCCCGCGCCGGCACCACCAGCCGCGGCGATGGTAGCTCCGGCGGCGCCGGCACCGGCGGTGGTCCTCGCGGCGGAGCCGACGACGACCGCGGAGCCGACGACGACCGCGGAGCCGCCGGGCCGGGACCTGGCCACGGCTGAGGATCCGCGCGTAGCCCCGGATGGGACGGACTGGCTGGCGCCGACCGGGGCCGTCGGCCAGGCCGAGCCAGGCCCGGCGCACCCCACGGCCGCGCGTGCGCCTTGGGGGGTAAGCCCCAGAGAGCTGCTCCGACCAGGCATCGCCGCCACACCGGTGCTCGTCCCCGTCCCGGTGGCGGGAGGCGCGAGCGATGCCCCATCCGCTGCGCCGACCTTCGGCGCCCCGGCACCGCCGGTCCCGCCGGCCTCCAGCCCGCCGGCGCCATCCATCGGGTCGGCCCCGGCCGCGCCGAGCACGCCACCGCTCGGCGCGCCGGCGCGGGTGCTCGACCGGACGGTGCCACCGCGCGACGGCACGGCAAAGGCGAACCAGAGGACGCCAGGCGCCCGCGCACCGGTTGGCCCGCCATCGGGTGCTGGACCGGCTGCCCCCGGCACGTCATGGCTGATCCCGGTCCCGCCGCCTGGGACGCCCGCACCGCTCGCCGTTCCCCCAGCGGAGCCGTCGGCGGCGGTGGCGGGCCCGGCGGCGGCTCAGGCCGCCAGCCCAGCACCCGCGGCGGCACCGGTCGAGCCGCGTCCACCGGCCGAACCAGCTCAGGAAGCCTCGGCTTCCAGCGACGCCCGGCCGCCGGCGTGGCCGCTGCGGCCCACGCTGGCCCGGACGGCCGGCCTGGTTCCGGTGACGCCCACGGCCCCGCTGCCGGCCGGCCGGCCATCGACCCCGGCCGAGCCCCTGGCCCAGCCCCCTGCGCCGGTGCCTGCCCTGGACCCCACCGAGGACCCGGCCGCTGCCTTGGCGATGGCGTTCTCCCTCGGCTCCCCCGCGGCCGCGCCCCTCGTGGAACCTGTCCCAGTCGTCTCGACCGGATTCCCCGACCTGACGATCTCCGTCGGTCCCGCCGTCACGGCGCAGGCCAGCCGCCCCGGGCCCCGCTTCGAACTGTCACGCCGTCCAGCCCAGCTCAACGGCCACGGTGAGCGGCCCGTCGAGCTGGCGGCGGGGCCGGTTCCCCGGCCCGGCCCCGCCGAGTCGGTCCCGATCGGCGTGGCCGCCGGTACGCGGTCCCCGGTCCGGCTGCCCCTGGCGAGGCTGCGCCGCCATACGGTGATCTTCGGCGGGTCTGGTGTGGGCAAGACGGTGCTTGTCCGGCGTCTCGTCGAGGAGGCCGCGCTGCGCGGGGTCTCGTCGATCGTGCTGGATCCCACCGGCGATCTGGTCCGCCTCGGCGACGCCTGGCCGTCGCCACCGGCGGGCTGGGCGCCCGGCGACGCGGAGCTGGCCCGCGAGTACCTCGCGAGCACGGACGTCGTGGTGTGGACGCCGGGGCGGCCGGACGGGCGCCCGCTCGACGCCGAGTCCATCGACCCGGGCGAGTTGCTCACCCAGGCGCCCGGCCAGCGGGCGAGGGTGTCGGTCGTGAGCCTGGCCGGGCTGCCGACCGACGAGGCGCGGCAGACGTTCGTCCGCCAGCTCCAGCTCGTCACCACGGCCTGGGCCGGCCAGCTGCCCGCGGCGGACCGGCCACTGGCGGGCCTGGTGGTCATGGACGAGGCGCACCGCCTCGCGCCGGCCGGCCTGCCGACGCCGAGCACCGAGAGCACCCTGCGGCTTGCCGCCGAGGCCGGCGGCCAGGGGCTCGGCCTGATCTTCACCACCCCGTCCCCCCACGCCCTGTCGGACCGGCTCCCGCGGCTGGCCGCCACCCAGTTCTTCGGCCGGCTCAACCCGCCAGCCCAGATCGACACGGCCCGGGTCATGGCGCGGGCGCTGGGCGGCGAGGCACCGGGCATCGGCCGCCTCGGGGTCGGCGAGTTCTACACCGCCGGCGCCGGCCTCCCGTTCCCCTGCGTCACGGCTCCGCTCTGCCTGAGCCACCACCCTGGCTGGCCGCTGCCCGTCGACGAGGTCCTGGCCCGCGCGCGCCGCCCATGAGGGCCCGACGGCCACGGCCGCCGCGCAGGAGAGGCGCTGTGGACCGGTGCGAACCGACCGCTCTGGCCGGAGGTGCCGTGACGCCGGTGATCACCCGAGTTCGCCGGCTCGTCACACAACGTCCAGGTCGGCCCGCGTGCCTCCCAGGCAGGGCGACGCCCCATGTGTCGCATCTATGTGGGAACCTGTGACGCGGCATATCGGGCGGCGGGGGCCGCTGTCGCGTAGAGCGCACGTGGCTCGCCAGGCAGGCTTCACGTGATGTGTCACGGTCGGGGGGTTCGGCGGTGGTTTCGTGGTGGGCGCATGTCCCGCCGGGACGGGTCGCGCGCGTCGTCGACGCGACCGCGGAGGCACTCGACCGCTCCCTCGACCCACTGCCCGTCGAGGCTCCAGCAGCCGTGCGCTACCGGCCTCCCCGCGACCTGACCGCCAGCACGGCGTCGATTGTCACGAGTCTCCTCGCCCAGTTGGACCAGGCCGCGCGCGAGTTGTTCCCCAGCTGGCTCCCCGGCGCCGACGGCCTCGATCTCGTAGCCGCCGGGCGCGACACACCTGACGCCACCGAGCCAGCAACCGGCCGGCTGGACCGGGAGACGGCGGCCCGCGCGTCCGGCGCGACTGTCGCCGCGGCCCGCGCGCTCGCGACGACGATCGCGGCCACCACGGCTGACTTTGGTCCGTTCTTGGCCGACCTCGCCGGCCGCGCGGTTTCTGGAGATCCACCCGCGGCCGCACGGCAGCGGCGCTTCCTGGACGAGTTGCGCGCGGCCGGCCTCGCCCGCGTCATAGCCGCGTCCTACCAGCGGACAACCGCAGCTCTGCTCGTTTTCCCGCCCTCTGGGCCGAGCGAACCGGGGCCACGGCCGGTGGCCTCGCTGATCGCGGCCATGGAGTGGCTGGCCTACCACGGTCGGTTCGCGGTGTGGCTCCCCTGGCCCGACAGCGCCGAGCCGAGCCTCGACAGCCGCCATCCGTCGCTCAACCGTCTCACGAGTATCCACGCCGGCCTCCCCGACGCCGGAGGAACGACCGACCAGGTCGGTGTTCGCCGTCGCGCCGAGGAGCCGATGCTGAGCTACCCGCCGGTCAGCGGCCAGCCGCATCCGGCGAGCGCGGCCGAGGCCCGGCTCGAGCGGGCTCTGGCAACCAGGGTCTGGGCCGGCGGCCGGTCCTGGAACGAGACCTACCGGTCCGGCCCGCTGGCGAGCCCGATTCGGGTCGACCTGCTGTGGCGGGCCGAGCGGTGCGCTGTGGAGATTGACGGACCGGAGCACCACTCGCCGGCGCACTACGAGGCCGACCGCCGCCGCGACGTCGACCTGACCCTGGCTGGCTACGCGGTGCTGCGATTCACCAACAACCAGGTTCTGGTCGACACGGCCGACGTACTCAGCAAGATCGAACGACTGCTTCACCTTCGGCGCCAGGACCAACAGGAACGCCGACGGTGACCAAGAGAAAGGGCGAGACAAGATGACCGACGAGAGGCTGTCGGGAAGCCAGCTCGGCGCGCTGCTGACGTTGATGGCGGTGGACCGGGCGGTCTCCAACCCCGAGCTGAAGGAACGCTTCCGGCTTACTATCGACGGCGCGAACCGGCGGGTACTCAACGAGCTCAAACTGGTCGAGAGCCACAAGTTCGGCCGTGCGTTCGTCCACTCGCTGACCGACGACGGGTGGGCCCGCTGCGGGCAGGAGCTGGCCGCGCCGCTGCCCGAGTCCCGGACGTTCGCCGTCCCGCCTGGCGCGGTGTACGCGCTGCTCGGAGGGCTCTCCAGGTACCTCGGCCGGGCCGGTCTTACCCTGGCCGACGTCTTCGCCGCGCAGCCGGCTCCGACGGAGGGCAGCGCGCCGGCCGTCGCGGAGGATCTCGAGCAGACGATCCGGGTTGCCTATCGCGACCTCGCCCAGCGGCCCGGTGCGTGGGTGCGGTTGTCCGCGCTGCGCCCGCGGCTGGGTGACACCCCCCGTCAGGACGTCGACGAGGTACTGCGGGAGCTCAACCGCGCGCCCGGGTCGGGCGTGACGATCGCTCCGGAGGAGGACCAGAAGACCTTGACGAGTTCGGACCGCGCGGCCGCCGTCCGGATCGGCGGGCAGGACAAGCACCTGCTGCTGATCGAGAACTGATGGGCGCTCGGGAGCAGGATGCCTTCGCGGCGCTGAAGCTGGACTGGGTCCGCACCCCGGAGGACGTGTGGCGGTCGGCACCAGACCACGTCGACGGCATTCACCCGGTAGCCGCCCGTTCGGTCACCGACAACCTGGCCACGGCGACCGCCAGCACCGGTCGACCCAACCCCATGGGCCTCGTGATCCAGGGCCAGGCTGGCACGGGCAAGACCCACCTGCTCGGTTGGGTTCGGGAACGGGTTCATGCCGCCGGCGGCTACTTCTTCCTCGTCGGCCCGCTCGGCGGCACGCCGTTCTGGGAGAGCGTGCTCGCCTCGGTGGTCGACGGGCTGACTCGCGAGATCGACGGCCACGACACTCAGCTGCGGGTTTTTCTGCGCCGCCTGGCCACGCTCATCTCGGCACCGCCCGAGGTGACCGCGGTCGTGACCGGTCAGGCCCCCTACGAGCAGTCGCGGCTGAAGGACCTCGTCGTCGCGCTACGCAGTTTCGACCGCGTCATCGGCCGGGACTGCCAGGACACCCTGCGCGCCCTCGTCCTGTTCGGCTCCGACGACTACGACGCCGAGGATGTCGGCCGCGGCTACCTGCTGTCGATGGAGGAGCAGTTCCTGCACGAGCGGTCCGAACGCGGCATGCGCGCCACGCCGACGCCTGCCCAGCAGATCGTCCGTGAGGTCTCCAGGCTGCTCTCCCTGACGGGACCGACAGTCATCGCGGTGGACCAGATCGACACCGCGATCGCCGAGTCACGTGTGTCCTACGAGGACGGAGAGCCCGGCTCGCGCGAGGCCGGCCCGATCGTCCACCAGGTCGCCGACGGCCTGCTCGGGCTGCGGGACCAGACCACGCGAACGCTCTGTCTGCTGACCTGTCTGCCGTCGACCTGGGACCTGATCGACAAGCAGGCCGTCACCTCCGTACGGGACCGATTCCGCGTGGCGAGCCCGTTGGGCGTCATCGGCACCGCCGAGCTGGCCGAGCAGATCGTCCGGCGCCGGTTCGCCGAGCGGTATCAGGCCATCGACTTCACGCCGAAGTACCCGACGTGGCCGGTCAGCGCCGAGGCGCTACACGGCGCGAGCGACTACACCCCGCGCGCGTTGTTGCAGTGCATCGACCGTCATATCCAGGCATGCCTGGCGACCGGCACGGTGACCGAGCTGAGCAAGCTCGACGCCGAGCACAACGAGCCGCCGGTCGGACCGGGCCTTGTGTCTCCTCCAGTGACGGATGAGCTCGCCGCGTTGGACGCCGCCTTCGAGCATCTGCTGGAGGAGGCAGCTGCCGACACGCTCACAGCGACGACGGAGGACGCCGTGTTTCCTGGGCTGCTCGCCGCCGGGCTGGCCGCCTGGATCATCGAGCTGGGCGAGGCGGGAGCCTCGTTCCGGTACGACCCGAAGCCAAGCGCGAAGCCCTATCTGCACGCTCGGCTGCGCCATGTCCTCGACGAGGACACCGGGGACGAGACCCACTGGTCCTTCCGGGCGGTCCTCGCGACGAATCCTAGGACGGCGCTGACCCGGCTACAGGGCGCCGCCACGGCCGCCGGCATCGGCTCCGGCTCCGGCTCCTCGGGCATGGCGATCCGGCGCCGCTTGGTGCTGCTGCGCGAGGACGAGTGGAGCAAGGGCGCCAAGACTCAGGAAGCCGTAGAGAAGCTTAAGGCTTCCGGCGGGACCACCTGCCTCCTGGCGACCGACGACCTCCGCGTCCTCGCCGCACTGCGCCAACTGCTCGACGAGCACCATCCGGCGGCCGACGTCTGGCTGCGGTCTCGGCGTCCGGCCAGCTCGACCAAGCTGCTCAGCGACACGCTGGGTGACGTGTTCAGCGAGCTGGCCTCGCCGGAGCCGGATCTCGGCTCGCCCCCGCCGGCAACGGACGAGGTTTCCCCGACGGGCCCGGCCACGCCGGCCGGCCAGCGGCCCGCCAGCCTGGCCACGGGAGCCGGACGGGACGGCCTCATTCGCCATGGAACCGCGGTGCCTGTCGGTTCCGCCCCGTCGAAGGCCCCCGTCGAGATCCAGCTGGACGCCCTGCGCAAGCACACCGCGATCTTCGCCGGGTCCGGCTCGGGAAAGACGGTGCTGATTCGCCGGCTGATCGAGGAATGTGCCCTGCGCGGAGTCTCCTCGATCGTGTTGGATCCGAACAACGACCTGGCCCGCCTTGGCGACGCCTGGCCCGAGCGGCCAGCCCGCTGGGCGCCTGGCGACGCGGAGCTGGCAACCGAGTACCTCGCGGGCGCGGACGTCGTCATCTGGACGCCGCGCCGCGACAGCGGCCGGCCGTTGAGTTTTCAGCCGCTGCCCGACTTCGCCGGCCTACTCGGAAACACCGAGGAGCTGGGCCTGGCGATCGACGTAGCCGCCTCGACGCTCGCCGCCCGCGCGGGCGTCGCGGGCGCGACCAGGCGGGCCGTGATCGGTCAGGCAATCCTGCGCCAGGCGTTGCGCCACTTCGCCCGGAGCAACCGGAGCAGCCTCGACGCGTTCATCGAGCTGCTGCGCGAGCTGCCGGATGGGGTCACCGATCTCGACCCGGACGACCGGGCGGGAAAGGAGATGGCACAGACGCTGCGTGCGGCGACCATCAACGATCCGCTGTTCGGGGGAGGCGGAACCGCCGTCGACCCCGGAGAGCTGCTGACTCCGGCCGCCAGCCGGCGGGCTCGGATTTCGGTCATCAACCTTTCCGGGCTGCCGGACGACGCGCAGCGGCAAAGTTTCGTAAGCCAGCTGCAGATAGCACTGTTCGCCTGGGCGAAACGCAACCCGGCGACGGACCGGCCGCTCGGCGGCCTGTTCGTGATGGACGAAGCGCAGACCTTCGCGCCGTCGGGCGGCTCCACACCCTGCACCGCGAGCACGCTCATGCTCGCCTCGCAGGTCCGCAAGTACGGGCTCGGCCTGGTGTTCGCGACGCAGGCGCCGAAGGGCCTCCACAACCGGATTCCAGGCAACGCGGCGACGCAGTTCTTCGGCCGGCTGAACTCGCCGACGCAGATCGACACCGCCAGGGAGATGGCGAAGGTGATGGGTGGCGACGCGCCGGACATCGGCCATCTCGGCGTGGGCGAGTTCTACTCCGTCAGCGAGGGGCTGCCCTTCCAGCGGCTCACCACGCCGCTATGCCTAAGCCATCACCCTGCGAGCCCTCTTGCGCCCGAGGAGGTAGTCGCGCGCGCCAGAAGGTCCTGACCACGCGCTTCTGCGCGGATCGCCCGATCTCGGGACGTACATCCGGAGGACCTCGTGGCGCCGAGCGTGCGGGCGGCTACGGTGGACGGAACGGGCAGAGCTCGTGAACCCACTCGGACGGGCCGCTGGCGCGGTTCCGCGCACGCCTGGAGTCGGACATGACCACAGCCGACATCGGCAGCCCGCGCCGCGGTCTCGCGCTCACCGCGATGATCTTCGCTGTGGCGATGACGTTCATCGACATGACGATCGTCTCGATCGCCGCTCCGCAGGTCCAGAGCGAGCTGAAGCTGTCCGCGACCGGGGTCCAGTGGGCCGTCAACGCCTATCTACTGGCGCTTGCGGCGCTGTTCGCGTTCGGGGGGCGGCTCGCGGACACCCTCGGGCACCGGACGATGGTCCTCATCGGGATCGCCACCTTCGCCGGCGCCTCGGCCATGTGTGGCTTCACGCCATCGGGGAGCCTGGCCGAGGCGTGGATCGTGACGTTCCGAGCCCTGCAGGGCGCCGGCGGAGCCCTGATGTACCCGGCGGCGCTGGCGATCGTCGTCAACAGCTACGAGGTGCGCGAGCGCGGCAAGGCGATGGCGTTGTTCTTCGGGATCGCCGGCGGGCTGACGGCCGTCGGCCCGGCGCTGGGTGGCTTCCTCACCCAGTGGACCTGGCGGGCGATCTTCTGGGTGAACATCCCGATCGCGGTCGTGGCGCTCGTGCTGACGGTGCTCGCGCGACCGGCCTCCGTGCGCACCAGGGCCCGGATGGACTACCGCGGGTTCGCCCTGGTCGCCGCCGGGACGGGTCTGTCGGTGTTCGGCTTCCAGCAGGCGGCCCGCTGGGGCTGGTCGGACCCGTTGACCGGCGGGTGCATCGGGCTCGGCTTCGTCCTGCTGCTGGTCTTCGGCTGGGTCGAGCTGCGCACCCGGTCACCGCTGATCGACCTGAAGATCTTCGCCGACCGGGGCTTTCTCGTCGACAACGTGATCCTCGGCCTGTCGATGGTCGCGTTCGTCCCGATCTTCTTCTTCGCGAGCGAGTACGCCCAGGTCTCGCTCGGCGAGAAACCGGCCAGCTCGGGCCTGCTGCTGCTCTACTTCTTCCTCGGCTTCGCGACCGCGGCGCAGCTGGGCGGGCGGATGCTCGACCGGGGCGGCGCCCGGCGCCCGGTGGTCCTGGGCTGCGCCCTCGCGGCCGCAGGGCTCGCGCTCTGGGGCGAGCGGCTCGACTCGCTGCACCTCGGCGGCCAGATCTGGTGCATCATCCTCACCGGCGCCGGAATGGGCCTGATCATCGGGCAGGCGAACACCGACGCCCTCAACCGGGCACCTGCCACGGCCTACGGCGAGGTCACGGGTATCACCCAGACGGTCCGCAACTACGGCTCCAGCCTGGGGATCGCCGTTCTCGGCACCATCCAGGTGACCCAGCTGCGCTCACACCTGACGAGCTCGCTGGTCGCCCAGGGCGCGCCGCCGGCCGAGGCTCACCGGATCGCCGCCGCGTCGTCCCAGTCCGACCACGCGAGCGGCTCCACGGCAGCGATCCCGCACTTCGTCCAGCTCGACTTCGCGCAGGCGACCCGCGCCGTGTTCTACGTGATGGCCGGTGTCATGGCGCTCGCCTGCGTGATCGCCGCGCTGGCGCTGCCGCGCGCGTCCAGCGCCGAGCGGGCGCTCCCCGCGTTCCCCAAGACCGGGCAACCGGCCTAGCCGGGCGGGCGGCACCTATCCCGAGCCGCGTAGCCGCAACCATGACTAGGCTTTGATCATGTCCGGCTGGCTGTCCGCCACTCTCCCGGCCCGCACGCTCGCGACCACGTCGGTCGAGGCCGTCTGCGCGGCCGCGCGCCGCGCCGGGGCCACCGGTCCGATCGCCACCGCCGCGTCGGATCCCGAGCGCATCGCCGCCGCGTTCGGCAGCGAGCGGCTGTTCCGCGACGGTGGCAGCGGTGCGGACGCGTTCGCGCCGCTGTCCGGCTTCTTCCCGGCCGCGGATGGCTGGCTGCGGACCCACGCGAGCTACCCACACCACCGCGACCGCCTGCTGCGCCTCGTCGGCCTGGCCGCGGACGAGGCAGACCGGGCGACCCTGGCCAGGGCGATCTCGGCGCGGTCGGCCGCCGAGATCGAGAACCTGGCGGTCGAGGCTGGCGCCATCGCGGTCCGGGTCAGGACCGAGGCCGAGTGGCGGGCGTCCGAGCCGGGCATCGCCACGGCCACGGGGTCGCTCGTCCGGTTCACGCACCGCGACGACGGCGCCGCCCTCACACTCGCGGGCGGTGGGCTCCCCCTGGCCGGCATCCGCGTGCTCGATCTGACTCGGGTGCTGGCCGGGCCAGTCTGCGGGCGGACGCTCGCCCTGCTCGGCGCGGACGTGCTGCGCCTCGATCCGCCGATTCCCGCCGAGATCGAGTGGCAGCAGCTGGATACGGGCCAGGGCAAGCGGACCGCGATCCTCGACCTGCGCACCGAGCTGCCCCGGGCGCAGGAGCTCCTGGACGCGGCGGATGTCCTGGTGACCGGCTACCGACCCGGCGCGATCGAGGCCTTCGGGCTGCGACCGCCGCCCGGGCTCATCCGCGCCCGGGTCAACGCCTGGGGCGACACCGGCCCGTGGGCTGGCCGGCGCGGCTTCGACTCCATCGTCCAGGCCGCGTCGGGCATCGCACTGATCGAGAGCGCGGACGGCACGACGCCCGGGGCCTTGCCCGCGCAGGCGCTCGACCACGCCACCGGGTATCTGCTCGCCGCCGCGGTCATCGATGCGCTGGTCGCCCGCGCCGCCGACGGCCGGGGCCTCGACCTCGCCGCCGCCCTCGCGCGCACGGCCTCCTGGCTGCTCGACCGTCCCGGCCGCGAGCCGGGTCATCCGCCGGCCGCGGCGCCGACCGACCGTTGCGCCGTCACGCACGGCACGCGCACGACGGCGCGCCCCGCCATTCCCGGCTTCGACGACTACCCGTTCCCCGCCCACCACTGGGGCACCGACCCGGCCGCCTTCGACTGAGACCGACCCCCGCAGCCACACTGCCGGGCCACCGTTCGTCCGCTCGCCGGGCCAACGCCCCGACGGACCTGCCAGACGGGCGAGGTCAGGTGACCGCGGCCGGCGGCTTGGCGGGGTTCTCGTCCGGGGTCAGGTCCAGCTGCAGCCAGGCGACGTCGTGCCAGGCGCCGTGCTTCCAGCCGATCTTGTACATGACCCCGACGTCGGTGAAGCCGAAGGCGTAGTGCAGGCCGTTGCTGGCGTCGTTGGGCTGGGTGATCCCCGCGATGACGCGGCGGTAGCCACGCTCGGCCAGCCGTGGCAGCAGCGCCTCGTAGAGCGCGCGCCCGGCACCGGTCCGGCGCCTGCCGACCTGGAGGTAGACGCTCGCCTCGCACGACCAGCCATAGGCGGCGCGGGTGTGGTACTCCCGCCCGTAGGCGTACCCGACGACCACCCCGTCGGCCTCGAGGACCAGCCAGGCGTGGCGGAGGTTCGACCGTTCGATCCGGCTCGCCGTGTCCTCGACCGACGGGACCTCGGTCTCGAACGTGATCGCCGTGTCAGTGACGTAGTCCGCGTAGATCGCCGCGCAGGCCTGGGCGTCGGCCGCGGTCGCCGGCCGGATCAGCCAGTTTTCGCTCGGTAGGTCGCTAGGCACGCTCCTATAGTAGACACGCGACCTACCATAGTTTCACTAGGCTGGTGTCGTGAGTGACGAACTCGGCGCCGCGCTGGCGGCCACCGTCAGGGCCGCCCGGGCCGCGCGTGGCCTGACCGTCGCGGGGCTCGCCGACGCGTCCGGAGTCTCCCGGGCGATGATCTCCAAGGTCGAGCGCGCCGAGGCCCAGCCCACGGCGGCGCTGCTGGCCAAGCTCTCGGGCGCGCTCGGACTGACGCTCTCGGAGCTGATCGCGCGGGCCGAGACCGGGCCGTCCCGGCTGACCCGCCGCGACGTGCAGCCGGTGTGGACCGACCCGGACAGCGGCTATACGCGGCGCGCCGTCTCGCCACCGGCGGCCACGGGCCTGGAGCTCGTCGAGGTCGAGCTGCCCGCCGGGGCCACCGTGGCGATGCCGGCCAGCACCTACCGCTTCATCGACCAGCAGATCTGGGTTCTCGCCGGTCGCCTTCGCTTCGTCGAGGGTCAGGACGTCCACGAGTTGAACCCGGGCGACTGTCTCCAGCTGGGCGCACCGGTGGACTGCGTGTACTTCAACCCCACCGACAGCGCCTGCCGCTACCTGGTCGCTCTCTACAAGCTTTCCGCCCCGCGCGGCTTGACCCTGACGCGAGGTCAGGGCGCAGAGTCGGCGGCGTGTCGGGCGAGCGAGCTGCGACCAGCGCGGGGCTGACGGCCGGCCGGGGCTTGACCTCAGCCGGCCGGCGGAATTGGGTTGGGTCATGGCCGAGGTGAATGTGGCTCAGAGAATGTGGCGGCTGTTCGAGCCGGTGCACGCCGTCACGTATTTCGCACCAGCCAGCCTCGCGGCCTGGGAGGACGCCGGGCTGCACGGCTACTGGCGCGGGTACTTCGCCGGGCGGGCCGCGCCGCTGGGGCCGGTCGAGGCCGGGCCGGTGGTCGGGGCGTTCTTCGGCTTCGCGCCCGCCATGGTGGCCCGGGCCCTACCCGACGTCTGGACCCGGATCTCCCCGGAGAAGGCGCTGGCCACCCGGCTCGACGGCGCCCGTGCCGCGCTCGGCCCGCTGGTCGCCCGGACCGACGCCGACGAGCTCACCGAGCTGGCCGCGCTGCTGCGCTCGGCGGCCGATGCGGCGCCTGTCGCCGGACGGGTCCTCGGCGCGGCGAACGCGGCACTCCCCTGGCCCGACGGCCCGGTCGCCAGCCTGTGGCACGCGACCACGATCCTGCGGGAGCACCGCGGCGACGGGCACGTCGCGGCCCTGGTCACCGCCGGTCTCGACGGCCCGGAGAGCCTCGCCTGGCGGGTCAGCCTGGGCGGCACCGACCGCGCCTTCTACCAGCGGATCCGCGGCTGGACCGACGACGAGTGGGACGCGGCGGCCGACCGGCTGCGCGCCCGCGGCTGGCTCGACGCCGCCGGCGCCCCGACCGCGCCGGCACGGCGAGCCGCGCAGGACCTGGAGGAGACGACGGACCGCCTCGCGATCTCCGCCTGGCACGGGCTCGAACCCGCCGAGGTCGAACGCGCCGCGACGCTGCTCGCACCGATCGCCCAGGCCGCCGCCGCGCTGCTGATGTGGCCCAATCCGGTCGGTGTCCCCGACCCGCGGGCCGCTGCCACCGGCGCAGCCAGCGCCGCCGGACGGCCGCGCTGACGGGCACCAGCGCCCGCCTTCAGGAGGAGACCTCGTTGTCCCAGCACCGCGGGCCGCTGGTCGTGACCGTGCCGACCGATGAGCTCCGCGCGGCCCTCGCCTCCGTTCCCGGGACCGAGGTGGTGGTCTGGGACCTGTCCGGCCCGCCGCCTCGGCAGGATCTCGACCTTGTCGTGGTGCCGTACATGGCCGACCCCGCCGTGCTGGCCGCTCTCAAGGACCTGCGGCCGCTGCTCGTGCAGAGCCAGTCCATCGGCTACGAGGGCGTCAGCGCCGTACTTCCCGACGGCCACACGTTCAGCAACGCCGCCGGGGTCCACGAGGCGTCCACCGCCGAGCTGGCGGCCGGGCTGATGATCGCCAGCCAGCGGCGGCTACCGGCACTGCTACGTGCGCAGGCAGAGCACACGTGGGCCCACGCCGAGTCCCTGGCGCTGGCGGACTCGACGGTGATCGTGGTCGGCCAGGGCGGCGTCGGCCGGGCCGTCGTCCGCCGCCTGAAGCCCTTCGAAGTCGACGTCGTCCGGGTGGCGACGAGCCGTCGGACTGACGCCGACGGCGTCGTGCGGGCGATCGACGAGCTACCTGGCCTGCTCCCCGACGCGGACATCGTCGTGCTCGCGCTACCGCTGAACGCGGGCACGGCGGGCCTCGTGGACCGGGAGTTCCTGGCCGCGATGAGGCCTCGCGGCCTGCTGGTGAACGTCGCCCGCGGCGGGGTGGTCGTGACCGCGGACCTGGTCGACGCGGTCCGGGACGGCCAGGTCCGGGCCGCGCTCGACGTCGTCGATCCCGAGCCGCTCCCGCCGGAGCACGCGCTGTGGGGCCTCGACGGCGTCATCCTCACGCCCCACGTCGGTGGGCACAGCGCCGCGATGCGGCCGCGCGTCGTCGCCCTGCTCCGCCGCCAGATCGCCGCCCTGGCAACCGGGGCGCCCGCCCACAACGTCGTCCTCCCGGCCCGGCCGTAGCCGGCCGGTCCTGCGCGACGCTGCCGCGGCCTCAGACGGGCGGGCGGAGTCTTCCCAGGCCCAGGCCGGTGTCGAGGAGCGTCGCCCGGGTCGAGCGATCGCCGCTGCTGACCGCCGCCACGGCGGTCAACACGGGCTGGCGAGGCGGCGGGACCACCCGGTCCGGCTGGGGCCGCGAACTCGACCGGCGGCGGCGCTGGATGGGGCGTTCGACGAGGTAGTACGACGCGGCGGCCAGACCCACTGCGGGGCTGGGCCATCTATTTCAAATACGGCTGTTCGAGCGCGACTTTCGGCTACCTGCGGGCCTACCTATGGAAGCAGGTCATCAGATGGATCGGCCGGAAGCATCGGCGGACTGACTGGAGGCAGCTCCGACGCCGGTACAGCCAAGGAGACGGATGGCCCACCGAGGGAGCGGTGGTGCTGTTCGACCCCGCAACGGTGGGCATACAGCGCTACCGACACCGGGGAAGACGAATTCCGACCCCATGGTCGAGCGGGGCATGAGAAGAAGCGGAACCTACTGTGACTTGTGGAGAGCCCGGTGCGCTTAGCGGTGCACGCCGGGTTCGGGAGGCGGGCCGAGGAAACGGGCTGGTCGCAAGACCGGCGCCGCGCCTCGGTCCGACCTCACTAATAGACACTCTTCCTGCAGGCCGCCGGCACGCTGGGGACCGAACTGAAGCTCGCCCTGCGGTTTGGCCGGGTACGCAGGCGGCCAGCCGGGTCGAAACCCCAGGCGCCGCAGACGATCCCGGACATGGTCAACATCAGCGAACGCCCCGCCGAAGCCGCCGACCGCGCCGTCCCGGGCCACATCGAGGGCGACCTGATCATCGGCAAGGGCGGCAAAAGCCAGATCGCGACCCTCGTCGACCGCCACACGCGCTACACCACGCTCGTCCGGATCCCTTACGACCGGACAGCTCCCCGCGTCGCCCTCGCCCTCAGCCTGAAGATCAAAGAACCGGCCGACGTCGCCCGGTCGCTCACCTGGGACCAGGGGAGGGAGATGTCCGCACTTCAGACCGGTTGCGATCGTCTCGACGCTGCGGACCGCGCCGGTGGTGTCGGAGTTGCCGTGGACGTACAGGGCGTACGGCCGACCGATGGCTGCTTCCAAGCAGGGGTAATAGGCTTGATCGCAAAGGTATGGTCAACAAGAGTACTGGGTCCGCCAGCGGGAATCACCAGAAGACCACCAGACAGACAAGATCAAATTATCCAGGAAACTGGCGCTAGCACGCCCGCGGCACCGAAGGTCACCTTCGCGTCTATCTGGCGGAATGCCGAGAACGCCGGGTCGCCACCGTGTACGCCACCAGCACGACGACGGAAGCCACCGCCACGAGCCGGATGACATTCCAGGTCGTCGCGGCGACCGGCCCCTAATGAGGTTTCGATTCGCACACCCCCCAGGGCAGCGCGAACCGCACCGGTCGTGTCGCTGGGAAGCGGGCCGCTTCCGCTACCGGGTGACGATGACCGTCGCGCGGTGTCCGGCAGCGTTCTTGAGCTTGATGTCGCCTGTGAGCAGTTCGCAGCCGAGTGCTTCGGCGAGCGCGATGTAGGCCGCGTCGTAGGCGCCGAGGTTGTGCCGCAGCTGCCACATCCGGGGGTGGTAGGGCCAGACCGGATGACGGGTGATCCGCAGGCGCGCGTAGTCAGCCAGCATCTGCTCGCCGCGATGGCCAGTGATCTTCTTTCCGGCGGCAAGCCCGCGGACTGTTGACGCGACCTCGACGTCGAGATGGTGCGGGGCATGCAGCGTACGCGGGGCGGACAGGCGCTGCCGGAGCACCTCGTCGCCATTGCGGACGGACAGCACATCAATGACGAGCGAGCAGTCAACCACGTACGTGAGGGTCAACGCCGCCCCTCGTCGCGCGCCGCGAGGATGTCGTCCATGGTGAGCTCCACTGGTTCCCTGTCGCGGGCGATCCGGGCGATGACCTCGGCGTTGGTTTCCGTGGCCGCGTCGGCATCCATCAGGTCCCGCAGGTACCCGGACAGTGACTGGCCTAGCGATCTGGCACGCTCGCGAAGGACCGCGAGCGTCGTCGGATCGACATCGCGCACCTGGATGATGCCCCCGTCGGCGGACTCGCTCATGCGTCGACGCTACCACGCCTTCATGCATGGCGCATGAATTCCTCGACAATCAACCAGACCTGAGCGCTACGGCATCAGACGCGCCGCCGTGCGGGCGCCCAGCTCCCAGCAGGCTTCGCGCGCAGCGGCGTCCACCTCGCCGACGATCGACAGCTCTACAGGGTCGCGCTACTTCTGGTCGCGGGCATGGGCCGAGCGTGGGTATGGACAGTCGCGTTCCGGGATAACGCGGGGAGTCGGTACGCACGGCCATCATGCGCCCGGCCCTACGGCATCAGGCTCGCGGCCGTCGCCGCGCCCAGCTCCCAGCAGGCCTCGCGGTCCTTCGCGTCCGGCGTGCCGAGCACCGTCACGGGCTCCCGCAGGCGCTTCCATCTCAGGCCGGTCTCGACGGTCTCCACGCTGCGGACCGCGCCAGTGGCGTCGGAGCTGCCGTGAACGTAGAGGGCGTACGGCCGACCGATGGTCGCTTCGAGGCAGGGGTAGTAGACGCAGTCGCAAAAGTAGCGCGAATGAGGGTGCATCGGGTCATTACGGAACGTTACGATCATGGCATCAGACTTGCCGCCGTCGTGGCGCCCAACTCCCAAGCTGCCTCTCGACCGGCCGGGTTCAGGTCGCCGACCAAGGTCAGCGGCTCCCGTAGACGTCGCCAGCGCAGGCCGGTTGTGATCGACTCGACGGCCCGCACCGCGCCCGTGGTGTCGCTGCCGCCGTGCACGTACAAGGCATACGGCCTGCCGACGGTGGCTTCCAAGATCGGATAGTAGACGCAATCACAGAACGCGCGGAAAGTCGCGTGTGTCGCACGGTCACGTTACGTCTTCCCTGGACAGCTTCAGCCGTTGCCGCTGGGTCAGCACCTTGGATGTGACGCCCAACGTTCGCTCGAGTTCGACGAAGCGATGGATGCCCTGTTCGTGCAGTGTCCAGAGAATCCGGGTGGTCCAGCGGCTGACTCGACTACCGGTGCGATCGGGGCTCTACGTCCCTCCACCGCAAACAGCGACACGACCGGAACGATCCGTGGTGCCGGTCAGTGGAAGAGCTGGTCGAGCGTGTCGGCGGTCAGGACGCGGGCGGTCCAGGCCTGGAGCTGGTCGGTGGAGGCGTTATGCACGGTGGTGAGCACCGCCTCGGGAAGCGGGCCGAACTTGAGAGTCAGCAACTGGACGAGCGTCTCGACGCGCCCTTCGACGCGGCCCTCGACGCGCCCTTCGACGCGGCCCTCGACGCGCCCTTCGGCGCGGAGCATCTCCGCGATGGTCATGTAGGCCTCCTCCGCCTCGGGACCGACAGCGGCCATCAGGTCATGCAGCTGGTCACGGGTGTCCGCTTCCCCGACCAGCTCAATGTAACGCAGCAGAGCAGCAAACTCCTCCCTGCCATCAGGGCCTTCCAGGACCGCGCGCAGCTCGTCCACCCACCGCCACAGGTCCGAGGCCAGCCGGGGGTTCCCAGGCGCGATCTTGAGAAGGAGCAGGGTGAGCCGTACCGAGTGGGTCAGCGGTCGCTCCCGTAGCGCCCGCTCGTCGACGCGGACCAGGTCGTCGAGGAGGAACTGGAACCGGGGCAGGTACTCCCGCCAGGCGTCGGTGAGGTCCGGGTCCAGGTCGACCAGGTCGAGCACCTGGGCCGGCGCGGTCCACGCCTGCTCGTTGTGGTGCACGACCAGCGGGATCACCGCCGGCAGCCGGGTCGCCTTGGGATGCTCGACCAGGTAACGGTCCCAGACACGTACGACGTAGCGCAGCATCCGGAACGCCATGAGCGGGTCGTTGCTGCTCTGGTGCTCGATGAGGACGTAGATGAACGCCTCACGGCCGTCGAGCGGGGCGGTGAACAGCAGGTCGGTGTGCCGCCACCGCAACGTGGCATCGACCAGGCTGCCCGGGACCAGGGTCAGCCGGTCGAGGTCGAGCCGTGCCATGAGGGCTGGCGGCAGCGTCGCGCGCAGCTGCGACGCCGCGTTCGACGGCGTACCGAGGATCCGGCGGAACACCGCGTCGTGGGGCGCGGACGGACTCGACATGGCGGCACCGTACCGGCGAGCACCGACATCCGGGACGGCGCCGCACGCCAGGACTCGTTTCACACGGCCACAGGGCCGGCGCTCAGCCGGCCATCAGGCTCGCAGCGACAGTAACGCCGAGCTCCAGCACGCCTCGCGCGCGTCCGTATCGAGATCCACTCCATCCGGCATCGGCGAGGCGCCTACCGCCTGTGAGTCCAGGCTTCACCGCATACCGCCAAGTCACCGGGAAGCGGCACGCGCGAGGCGGAAACCCACCACGTCGGACGCGATTGGCCGGCTAGGCGGCCGGGGGCCACACCGGTGCAGCCCCGGCCGTCAGGATCCGCTGCTCACGAATGAGCAGACCCCAGTAGACGGCCCAGGACAGGAAAGCCGCGCCGGCCACGACAAGCGTGGCGAGGCGGACGTGGTCGGCTGCCCTGAGGCCACGGAGATGATGTTGCCACGACCTCGCCGTCACGAGGGTGGCCGTGACGGTGGCGACGGCCAGGAGCTGTAGGGCGAGCCAGGGTAGAGGTCGGCCGGCGAGGACGGGCCCGACTAGGTTCGCCGCCGTGGCCAGCATGAAGAACAGGTACAGAAGGAATCCCACGGTGGCGCTCTACCCGGGTGGCGGGCGGGAATGGGACTGGTCGGAGAACGGCACGCGGCACGAACCCGGGATCCTGCCGGCCGACGTCGAGGAACTACTCGCCCACGGCGCCACCGTCATCGTGCTGTCCCGGGGCATGCACCTGCGGCTGAAGACCGCCCCGGCCACGCTCACGCTGCTGGAAGAGCGGACGGTCACCGTCCACCAGGCCGAGACCACACAAGCCGTAGCCCTCTACAACGAACTCGCCGCCGCGCAGGCCGTCGCCGGACTCTTCCACAGCACATGCTGATCAGCGCGGATGGACGTCCGGGTCGCACAGACACGCATGATCCCAGGAGTTGGGCATGCATCTGTTGATCGCGACGAGGCCGGTGTCTCCTCGCTCCGCCCGCGATGGCTTCGCGACCTCGCTGCCTGGGCTGTTCGCTGGGTGACGTGCGTGCCGGGTCCGTCAAGCGGGTGGCATCGGCGGTTGGCGAAGGGTCCGTGGTCATCTCGGCCGTCCGGTCACGGCGTTCTACCCGGAGCCACTGAACTGGTCCGTCGTGTTCGAGTTCGGCGACACGCAGCCGCTACGGCTGGCGGGCGAGAGCGGCCCGGCCATCGCCGCCTTCTCGGCGTGGCTGCTGCACGGGTCGCGGGGAGTCCAGGAGCATCCAGGCCTCCAGCCGCTGCGTCAGGCCATCGGCACCCCGATGGCGTGACCACGGCCCCGGGCAGCGGGTCAGCGCAGGACATCCGCCATGCGCTCCCCCGCGAGACAGCCGCGGCGGAGGTGCGGCCGCTGTGGCTGACCGCCCTCGTCGCGTTCCCGACCGCGTGCTTCGCCTCCAGGGCGACACACCCGAGGCGCGCGGAGCCCGGGAACTCGTCGTGGTACGCAACGGACAGCGAGTGTTCGGCCAGATCGTCGAGTCCTACCTCCGGCTGGTGGAGTTCGCCACGGACGGCTACCCGCGGCTCATCAGGCTACCTCGGTATGAACCTGGCTCGGTCCTCGTCGATCCGGACCGCGGCTTCGGCCAGCCGATCTTCACCCGTGGCGGAGCCCGCGTCGAGGACGCCCTGGGACGGTTCCACGCTGGTGAGGCGCTCGCCGACGTGGCCGACGAGTTCGGCGTGCCTCTCCCTGACCTCGAAGGTGCCGTCCGTGTCGCAAGCAGACTCGCCGCCTGACCCACCGCGCCACCCTGCAGGACTTCCGCACGTCTTCGTCGACCGCAGCCTCGGCCGTATCGCCGTGCCACGGCTACTCCGGGAGGCCGGTCTACGGCTCACCACGCTCGCCGAGCACTACGGCATCCCGCAGGACGAGGATGTCGAGGACGTCACGTGGATCGAGGACACCGCCCGCCTTGGTTGGGTCGTGTTCATGAAAGACGCACGCATCCGTTACAGACCCGCCGAGCAGGAAGCCGTCCACGCCCACAGCGCCCGCTGTTTCTACGTCACGCGGCAGGATCTGCCGGGCTCGATCATGGCACAGTGGCTGATCGCGAATCTGGCGACGATCACAGCTGCCTGTGCCCGTGAAGGCCCCTTCATCTACGCCGTCCACGCCACGGAGATCCGCAAGATGGAAATCGGCCTGCCCCGTCCTAGCTGACAAGCGCTCGCCGACGTTCGGGGCAATGCCCCTCCCAATTTTCGAACTTGCTGGAACGGGCAGGCACGCGGGCGTCAGCTCTTCATCAGGTTGGCAGCCGCCGTGGCGCCAAGTTCCCAGCACGCCTCGCGTGCCCTGGCGTCTACCTCGCCAACGATCGACAGTGGCTCGCGCAGGCGCTTCCACCTCAGCCCGGTGGTGATGGTGTCGACCCCCCGGATCGCTCCGGTCGTATCGCTGTTGCCATGAACGTAAAGGGCATACGGGCGACCAACCGTTGCTTCCAAGATCGGATAGTATACGCAATCAAAGAAGTGTTTCAACGCCCCGGACATGTAGCCGATGTTGGCCGGCGTCCCGAGTAGATAGCCGTCGGCGGCCAGCACGTCGACCGCGGTGGCCGCCAGGGCCGGGCGGACGACGACCTCCACGCCCTCGATCGCCTCGTCCCTGGCGCCGGCGAGCACCGCCTCCAACATCGCCTGCATGGACGGCGACGGCGTGTGGTGGACGATCAGCAGCGTCGGCATCGCCGCCATGCTATTGGCCCGGCTGCCTGACGCACCGTCTTCACTGGCAGGAACCACGCCGCCCAAGCCCAGCCGAAAGCGGCGTGCCAGGCAGCGGCGCGCCCGAGGCGAGACGGATCGGCGTCAGCGGCCAGCCGCCCCGATGGTCCACCGACCGGCGTCAGCGGACACGACGGTCCCCGCGCCAGGGCACAGGACCGCCGGGCGCGGGGGACGTCACCGTGGCGCCGCGTCAGTTCTGGACGAGTTCGCAGCTCGCGGCGGTCTCGACGTTCTTGCAGATGTCGCTGCCGGCGCCGCCGTCGATGAAGTCGAAGCCCGTGCCGCCGTTGAGCACGTCACCGCCGCTGCCGGAGGTGATCGCGTCGTTGCCGGGGCCACCCATCACCGACAGGGCACGGTTGGGCGCGCCCCCGTTGCCGGTGAGCGTGTCGTCGCCGTCGCCCAGGCAGACCACCACGCCGGACAGGTTGGGGCCGACCTTCACCGTGTCGTTGCCCGCCAGGGCGTCGACGACGGCGTTTTTACTCGTGACGGTCAGGACGTCGTTCCCGCTCGTTCCGCTCAGCGTCACCGGGAGCGCGGCTCCCGTGAACTGGTCGACGCAGGTCCCGGCCGCCAGCGCGGGCGTCGCGACACCACCGACGGCCGCCGAGGCGACGTACGACGGCCACCGCGACTCCACGCAACAGGCGGCGAGCATCTGAACGCAGGGTGATCATGATTTTCTCCTCCTGACGCCGAACTTGGACGTAGAGGTGTGCAAGCATCACGGAGAGTTCGCCAGGGGGGCGAGCTGGATGACAGGGGTCGGCTTCATGACAGGCCCGCCCGCGTCCCGTCCGAGGTCAGAGATGCCCGGCCACCGTGGCTCCCAGCTTCCGACGCCTAGTAGATCCCCGGGACGATCCGCCAGCGCACGCGGGCGCGGTACTCGTCCCAGAGCGGGCCGTACTTGGCGGCGCAGCGGCGGTCGTCGTCGATCTGGCGCGGGACGAGCAGGCCTACGTAGTAGAGGGGATACAGCCAGGGCACGGGGTCGCCGGGCGCACCGAGGGCGAGGGTGATGCCGACGGCCATGAGGATTTCGCCGAGGTAGTTGATGTGGCGGGAGGCGCCCCAGAAACCGCCGCAGAGCAGCGTGCGCTCGCCGTCGCTGACCGTGCGAGGTTCGAGCAGGCCGAAGGCGCGGGCAGCGGGATCGCGCTTGAAGAAGAACTTCTGCATGTTCGCCCCGCGCGCGAGGGTCCAGCCGCCGGCGAAGACGACGCCGGCGAGGACCAGCAGCCAGGTCGGCGCGTGCGGGTCGGGCTCGTCAGCCCGGGCCCAGAGGCCCACACAGTAGAAGTACGGGTAGAAGACCACACAGCCCCAGCCGAGCTTGAAGCCCACCCGCTCGGCGAAGAGGTCGTACGTGTAGAGGTGGACGCGCTCAAAGGTCAGGTAGTCCACGACGAAACAGGTCAACAGCCCGGCCGAGAGCCCGACGGCGGCGCTGAGGTGGCCGGTCGCGCGATCCTGGTGGGCGGCGAACGACAGGACGTTGAGCTCCAGCAGCACCGCGCCCGCCAGGTAGAGCCACATCTTCGTGTCGACCCTGCCGCCGCGCCAGCGCGGGTTCTCGCGGCGGCCGAGGTAGAGGTCGGCGAGCAGCGGCTTGCCGGTCGACGGGGCGGGCAGCACGAGGGCGGCGGTGAACAGCAGCCCGAAGACGCAGGCACCGGCGAGCCCGGCCCAGCGGTGACGCCAGAGCTCGTCGGCCGGCGCGGCGTGCACCGCGACGAGCAGCACCGCGACCCCGACGGCGGCCACGAGGACGACGACGCCGTTGAGCCGGTAGCGCAGCGGCCGGCCGTGATCGTCGCGGACGTAGCCGTCGATCCAGCGGGCGGGCAGGACGACGTGCAGGGCGAGGATGGCGCCGAAGATGATCCACGGCAGGAAGAAGCCGAGGATCACGGTGCGTCGAATCCCTTCACGGCGCGGCCCATGATGGCGGTGGCGGTGGCGCGCGGCAGCAGGCGCCGCATGGCGAACGCGGCGAGCTTGTTCGCGCGGCCCGGGGTCACGAGGGCGGTGCGGCCCAGGCCCGCGAGGGCGGCCTCGACAACCTGGTCGGGATCAAGGGTGCCTGGCGCGTCGCGCCCGACGGTCGCGGCGTAGCCCGGCGTGCGCACGGCGCCGGCCACACAGGCGAGGACGTCGACGCCGACGGGGCGCAGCTCGGCGCGCAGACTCTCGGCCAACGAGGTGGTGAAGGCCTTGCTGGCGGCGTAGGCCGCGAGGCTCGGCCCGCCCTGGTTGCCGGCCAGTGAGGACATCAGGACGAGCGTGCCGCGGTGGCGCTCGACCATCGCGGGGACGAGCTGGTGGATGAGGACCAGAGGACCGCGCACGTTGACGTCGACGACGCGCTGAGCGTCCTGCGGCGAATGGTCCAGCAGGGGGCCGGCGAAGGAGAAGGCCGCGTTGTAGACGGCGGTGCCAATCTCCAGACCACTGCCGGCCGCGGCGAGGTGGTCCGTGAAACCCGGCTCGGCGAGGTCGGCGGCCAGCGTGCGCACCTCGACCTCGTGCGTGGCGGCCAGCCGCCGTGCCGTCTGTTCGAGCGGCTCGGGACGGCGCCCGACAGCCAGGACGTTCAGGCCGCGGCGGGCGAGGGCCTCGGCCCAGGCCGCGCCGAGGCCCTCGGAGGCTCCGGCGACGACAGCCCACGGCCCTTGCGGCGGATGAGTACGCAACGCGGCCATAAGGCCGGACCTTATCCAGAGCATCCGGCCTTGCCCAGAGCGTCCCGCCGGTCGCGGCACCGTTGCCGCGCGTGTAGAGGCGTATGTGCGACGAGGTGTCGCTTCCCAGAATCGGGCCGCCCCCCTGCGGTGCCCCTTCCATTGTCGACGACGACGCGTCGTTCTCGATGACTCCCGCCCGCAGCCATTTCTGGACCAGGCGCAGGATCCGTCGGTCCGCGATCCGGTGCTCAGCGGCTACCGATGAGCTGCGGCTCCTCGGCCGGCCAGTTGGAGATCTCGGGCGCGAGCGCCTTCTGCATGCCTCCCTCCTCCGTGCCGGCCGACGAGCTGTGCGGCCAAGCGTTCGAACATCGGCGGTCCTCAGGGCGTATCCGACTTTTCGTTCAGCGTAGATCGCCGACTCGGACGACGCCCGGGCCTGGTCGCTCCTCGGCCCGGCTGGCCACTCGGTCTACTCGGTGCGCAGGGCGGTGACGGCGCGGGTTCTCGCCGCCCAGACCGCGGGGAGCAGCGCGCCCGCCACCGCGATGACCAGCCCGCCCAGCACCAGCGGCGCCACGACCCCGGGGGCGAACACCGCGACGTCGGCCCTCGGAATCCCCGTGCCCACCGATCGGCCCATCAGCGGGACGACGACGTGGTGCAGCGCGATCCCGGCCGGCACGCCGACGACGCCGGCGGCCAGCCCGATGCCGGCGGCCGAGGCGACCACCATGCCGATGGTCTGGCGCGGCGTCATGCCCAGCGCCCTGAAGACGCCGAGCTCGTGGGCCCGCTCCCTGGTGTCGAGGACGACCGTGTTCAGCACGCCGAGCGCCGCGACGACCGTCAGCGCCAGGGTCAGCATGGCGATCAGCGTCTCCATCGCGGCGATCGCCGAGGATCCGTCGGCGACGTTGGGCTTGACGAACGCCCCGTCCAGCGCCGGCGCCGCAGCCAGGGCGCTGATGTAGCCGGCCACGTTCGTCCCGGGCCGCAGGTCGACGTAGAAGTCCGTCGCCCCAGGCTCGCGGCCCAGGCTGGAAAGGGACGCGCCCTCGGTCAGCAGGTTGATGCCGTCGTAGTTGAGATCCAGCGCCTCGCCGACGATCCGGAGCCGGACGCTGTGACCGGCGTCCAGGACGGTGACGGTGTCCCCGACGTGGGCGCCGACGGCGTGCAGGAAGCGGGTACCGGCGACGGCCTCCCCCGGACGCGTGAACCAGGATCCCGAGATCATCTGGTAGCTGGCCCAGGAGGAGTCGCCCTGGTAGGCGATGACTCTGGTGGCCCCTGTGAGACCGGCGACGCCGACCTCGGTTTCCGAGACGCCGTAGTAGCGACGGGTATCCGGCCGCGCCGCGATCGCGGCGGCGACCGCGGCGGGGGCGGCGGTGGAGGCCCGACCGGCCTGGGGGCCACCAGGGGCCATGGGCTTGGCGCCCGCGTAGCCGCCGGCGTGGACGACGACCGCGCCGACCGCGTCGGGGTTACCCGCCGCCTGGATGTCGCCCAGCGAGATCCCGAGGCCGATGGCGAACGTCACGCCGACGGCGCCGAAACAGACCGCCGCGACCAGCACCAGGGACCGCACGGGGCGGGCGAACGGCTGCGCGAGCCCGAGCGCCAGCGCGCCCGACACCGGCGACCGGCTGGTCAGGCGCCGTGCCAGGCGGCCGCGAGCGGGGCGGGACGCCCGGCCGACGCTGATCGCTTCGACGGTGCGCAGCCGCCCGGCGCGCAGGGCCGGTACCAGGGCCGCGGCGCAGACCACCGCGAGAGCGGCGGCGGCGACGGCGACGTCGACCCAGAGCGGAATCCCGGGCACCGTGCCGTCGAAGGCGTCCGCCTGCTCCCGCAGCACCGGCGCCGCCAGCAGGTTGGCGCAGAAGGCGCCGAGCACGACGCCCACGGCCGCCGGTAGCAGTGCCTGGCCGAGAAAGGCGCGCACGACCTGCGCCGGGGTGAAGCCCAGCGACTTCAGGACGCCGATCCGCCGGATCGAGGCACCGACGGCGCCGCTGACCACGATGCCGATGATGAGCGCCGACATGGCCAGGCCGAGCACACCGAACGCCGCCACGAACGGCACGAAGGCGGCGGAGTTCTCGTTCGCTTTCTGCCGGATGGTGAGGTAGGACTGCGCCCCGGTCATCGCGCCGGCCGGGACCGCCGCGGCGATCGAGGCCCGGTCCGCCGCCACCTCGGCGTCCGTGGCGGCGGCGGCGAACCGGTAGAGCATCTGGTAGCCGGCCGGTGTGCCGCCGGGGGTCAGGGAGGGGAGCTGCGTGGGGGCGACCCACGCGTCGGCCGTGTGGCTCACCGACCGGGCGATGCCGACCACCGTCACCGTCACGCCGCCCCCGGGCCCGGCGAACCGCAGCTGCTGACCCGGTGCGGACCAGCGACCTCCCGCGTCAGACGCCAGCACGATCTGTCCGGGTCCGGCGGCCCACCTCCCCTCGAGGATGGTGACGTCGTCGACCGGCCCGCCGCCCGTGGCCCGGCCGGCGATCGTCAACGGCGGCAGCCCGATTCCCGCGGGGACACCGTCGGTCCCGGCGACCGTGCGCGGACTGGCCGAGACCGTCGGGAACGGCCCAGCCGCGGCGACGACGCCGGGCGCCCACGCGGTGGCCGCGAGCCGCGCGGCGGTGACCTTCGCCCCGTCGAACTGGGCCGTCAGCTGGGCGCCGCGCTGCGCGGCGAAGGCTCGGTCGAAGGGCGCGCTCGACGCCACGAGCAGGCCGGTGGCGAGCACGGACGCGGCGACGGCCAGCAGCACGGTCAGCGTCATGACGATCGTGCGCACCCGGTGCCGGCCGACACCGGCCCGCACCACCGCGGACAGGGCGCCAGGACGGGCGTTCATCGGGCCGCCGCCGGGACGTCGCGAGTGATCGCGCCGTCGACAATCTCGATGGTCCGGCTCGCGCAGGACTCGGCGAGCACGGCGTCGTGCGTGACCAGCAGGATCGTCTGGCCGTCCGCGTGCAGCCCGGCCAACAGCTCGCTGACCTGCGCGCCGGAGGCGGAGTCGAGCGCGCCGGTCGGCTCGTCGGCGAGCAGCAGCGCCGGCCGGTTCATCAGCGCCCGGGCGACCGCGACGCGCTGCCGCTCGCCACCGGACAGTCGGCCCGGGTAGGCGTCGGCGAGACGGTGGATCCCCAGGTAGCCGAGCAGCTCGGCCGCGCGGGCCCGGGCCTTCGCCCGCGGCAGGCCGGCGAGCCGGGCCGGCAGCACGACGTTGTCGACGACGGTCAGGTCGTCGAGCAGGTTGAAGAACTGGAAGACCATGCCGATCCGGGTGCGCCGGTAACGCGCCGATGCGGCCTCGCTCAGGGTGTCGACGCGGACGCCGTCGACGGTCACGCTGCCCGCGCTCGGCCGGTCGAGTCCCGCGATCAGGTTCAGCAGCGTCGACTTGCCGCTGCCGGACGGGCCGACGACGGCCAGCGCCTCGCCGGCGCGCACGGTCAGCGAGAGGTCGGCCAGGGCGGGCGGCCCGCCGTCGTACCGCTTGCTCACCGCGCGAATCTCGATCATCTCTGCGTCCACGGGTCCCCCACGGGGTCGGGTCGGGAAAGGTCGACGCGGACGCTAGGCCGGCGCTCGATCACTGCACGTCGCCCGCGATGGCGAAGTCGGCTACCGCGGCGGGATGACCTGCGACCCGCGTCATCCCAGGGATGTACGCGCGGGATGTACGGGGCCGCCGCGCGAGATGGATGTTTCGGCTCGGCGGCCTTGCCACACTGGTGCGGTGCACGTGCATGCGAGCCAGAACCAGTCGGGAGCCAGCGCCGCGCGCCGCGCCCGCCCCACCGGCGGGCGGCGCGCGCCGTTCCGGTCGTCCTGGCTCGTCGAGGTGCTGCTGCCCGGCCGGCCGGTGAGCACGAAGTCGGTAGCGCACGGCGTGCGCGCCTGGGCGACGAGCCTGCCGCGCGCCACCGGCCCGCGGCCGGAGCTCTCGTCCTGGGCCTGGCTCGCCGACGCGATCCTCGCGCGCGTGCTGGCCGCGGGCTTCGGCATCTACGCGTGGCGGGACCGGACCCACGCGCTCCTGGTCCTGCTCGCTCCGCTGGGCGCCGCGCTGCCACCTGGGGCGAAGCTCGCGGCCCCAGCTCCCGGCGGCGACTCAATGGTCTACGTGCTCACGCAGGCGGGCGGCGGCACCCACTGGGCGCTGGCGTTCGGAGGCGCACTGACCGCGCTGCCGCTCGTGGTCCGCCGCCGATACCCGCTGGCCGCGTTCTGCACGGTGATCGGTCTGAGGGTGGCGCTCCACTCGGTCGTTCGTGGTCCGGAGGCCGCGGGGATCCTCTCGTTGTCCTGCCTGGTCGCCGGCTACAGCGCGGCACGGTACAGCCCCTACCGGACGGGGGCGTTCACCGCCGTGGCCGCCGGCACGATCATGATTGCGCCCTTGACGTTCCGGGGTGTCCTGACGATCAGAGGGGTCTATTTCCCGTTTCTCGTGCTGGTCCCGCTCGGTCTCGCGGCCAACGCGATCCACACCTGGCGCCAGCGCGCGCTCGCTCTGGAGGCGGAGCAGGAGGCGAGGACCCGGCTGGCCGTGGAGCGTGAGCGGTCCCGGATCGCCCGCGAGCTGCACGACGTGGTCACCCACAATGTGAGCGTGATGGTCGTGCAGGCCGGAGCGGCGCGTAAGGTGATCGACCTGGCGCCCGACGCGGCGCGGGAGGCGTTGCTCGCGGTCGAGGCCGGCGGGCGCGCCGCGCTGACGGAGCTGCGGCACGCGATGGGCCTGCTCACGCTGGCCGGCGACGGGCTGGAGGCCCCCGGCGGGGCGGACCTGGCCCCGCAGCCGGGCCTCGACCGGGTGCCGGCGCTGGCCGGCCGCGTCCGCGACACCGGGGTGCCTGTCGAGCTGACCGTGACCGGCGTGCCGCTGACGCTGCCAGCCGGGGTCGACCTGGCCGCCTACCGGGTCGTCCAGGAGGCGCTGACCAACACGGTCAAGCACGCCGCCGGTGCCCAGGTCTCGATCAGCATCGAATACGGGCCGGCCGCCGTGCACGTCGAGGTCACCGACACGGGCGGCGCTCCCACGACGCCGGCCGACTCGGGCAGTGGGCGCGGGCTGATCGGCCTGCGGGAACGGCTCGCCGTCTACGGCGGCACGTTGCAGGCGGGACGGCACCCAGCCGGTGGGTACCAGGTCCGCGCCGTGATCCCGGTGGCGGCGTGACCGAGGCCCCGCGGGTGGTCATCGCGGACGACCAGGCTTTGGTCCGCTCGGGTTTCCGCATGATCCTCGCTGCCGACGGGATCGACGTGGTCGCCGAGGCTGCCGACGGCGGGCAGGCCGTCGACGCGGTCCGGCGCACCCGCCCCGACGTGGTCCTCATGGACATCCGGATGCCCGACGTGGACGGGCTGGAGGCCACCCGGCGCATCCTGTGCGGCCGGGGTCCGGACACGGCCGGCACCCCGCGTGTGATCATCCTGACCACGTTCGACCTTGACCGCTACGTCTACGCCGCGCTGACCGCCGGCGCCAGCGGCTTCCTGCTCAAGGACGTGAGCCCCGAGCACCTGGTCGCCGCGGTCCGCCTCGTCCGCCTCGGTGACGCGCTGCTCGCGCCCACCATCACCCGCCGCCTGGTCGAACGCTTCGCCGCCCAGGACAGCCGCGCCGCCGGGCTGCACCGCGACCTTTCCTCGCTCACCCCCCGCGAGCTCGAGGTGCTCGGGCTCCTCGCCCAGGGGCTGACCAACGCCGAGCTCGCCGCCCGGTTCCAGCTGAGCGAGGCGACCGTGAAGACCCATGTCGCCCGCATCCTGTCCAAGCTCCAGATCCGCGACCGGGCGCAGGCCGTCATCGTCGCCTACGAGACGGGCCTGGTCACCCCGGGCGCCAGCCGCGGCGGCCCGTAACAGCGGCCACGGCGCCTGTCAGCGGCTGGTGCCGCCGAGCTGGAGGCCGATGACGCCCAGGACGATGAGGGCGAGGCCGGCGGCCTTCACCGTGTTCATCTGCTCCTTGAAGGCGAGCACCCCGATCGCGGCGACGATCGCGGTGCCGGCGCCGGACCAGATCGCGTAGGCGACGGCCAGCGAGATCGTCCGCAGCGCCCGGGACAGCAGGTAGAAGCACAGCGGGTAGCAGACGGCGACGAGCACCGTCGGCCACACCCGGGTGAAGCCGTTGGACTGGCGCAGCGCCGTGGTGGCCACGATCTCCAGCGCGATGGCCGACGCGAGCTGGAGCGCGGCAAGCATGGGCCCGACGTTAACCGGCGAGCGCCCCGTCCGGGGCTCCGTTTCGCCCAGATCACGAGGGGCGGCGCACCGTCGCGTCACCCCGCGAGCCGCTCACCGCGCCTACTACAGGAAGCCCCGGCCCATCTGGCCGAACAGGCCACCGAGGCCGGGCTGGCCGCCCTGCGGGTGCCCGGGCTGGCCGCTGCCGTGCGGGTTGCCCTGGCCGCCGAGGCGGTTGCCGGCGAAGCCGCTCTGGCCCATGCCGAACAACTGGGCGGCCGGGCCCCGGCCGGCGAGCGCGTTGTAGGGCGGCATCAGCTCGCTCGGCTGGACGACGACGAAGCCGTCACCGGTGAACTGCATCTGCCAGCCCTCGCCGGTGTTGCCGCGCGGCTTCCAGGCCGAGCTCGACGTCACCGCGGCCTCCATCGAGACCTGCAGGCCGGACGACCAGCCGACGACGGCGTCCGCGTCCGCGAAGTAGTAGTTCTGCGTCGTGACCCGCATGACCAGCGGCGCACCGGTGACGCAGATCGCGAGCTTGCCGCTGCCGGTCAGCTCGATCTGGTAGCCGCCGACCCCGGCGATCCCGACGTGCGACTGGATCTTGACGATCTCCCAGCTGAGGCTGGTGTCGAAGGCAAGCACGTTGCGGCCGTCGATGGTGAAGCCGTCCCGGCCGTCGAGGTCGACGAGGTAGACGTCCTGCGCCTGGTTGGCGAGGAAGACCGTGCCCGCTCCGTGGACCTTCATCAGGTGCAGGGTCTCGCCGTCGCCGAACAGGTGGCTCCACTGCCCGGCCCAGCCCTCCCACTGGCCGTCGAAGTGGACGCCGCCCTTGTAGGCGACCATGGCGCCGGCGCGCGCGTAGAACTCGCGCATGCCCTGGGCGCCGAGGTTCGCCTTGAGCATCTTGCCGTTCTGCAGGGTGAACCGCTCCGCGCTGCTGACCTCGGGGTTGTCGAGCAGCGAGCTGCGGATACCGCCACTCGGGTTGGGCGCCCCCGGGCCCATGCCGGGCGGTGGAGGCGGCATCCCGGGCGGAAACGCGCCGGGGCCACCGGGCGGGAAGCCACCGGGAGCACCGGGCGGCGGCGGGAACCCACCGGGCGCGGGCGGCGGGTAGCCACCGGGGGCCTGCGGGTAGCCGCCCCCGGGCGGCGGCGGGTAGCCGCCAGGCGGTGGCGGGAAGCCCTGGCCGGGCGGCGGGGGGTAGCCGGGACCTGGCGGAGGCGGCGGGTAGCTCATGACGACGTCCTTCCAGCGGCGGCCGGGCGCGGCCGGCGCGGGAGCGCAACGACGGGATCGGTGGCGGGCCTCGACCCACGGGTGGCCGCTGAGATCGGCCGCGGTCTGGCCAGGGGCGACACGGCGTCAGCCCCGCATCGAGAAGTGCGGTCGGGCGTCCTCGCTGGGCTGGACGACGACGAAGCCCTGGCCGGAGAAGCCCAGCTGGAACGCCTCACCCGAGCCGCGGCCGAGCATGCTGCCGATCCCGGCGGTGCGCCGCTTCTCGATGTGCAGGCCCTCGGTGTAGCCGACCAGCGCGTCGGTGTCGACGAACGTCGGCGCCTCGCGGGTGTCCAGCATGATCGGCGTGCCCTTCGAGACCATCGCCACCCAGCCGGGGTTGGGCGTGTTGTTGCGGATGGCCACGTTGAACATGCCCATGCCGGACATCATGCTCACGCCCTTGACGCGCTCGATGCCCCACTGCAGGTGGGCGTCGAAGGCCAGGATGTTCTTGCCGTTGACCGACACGGCCTCGTTCGGCGTGAGCTGCAGGACGATGACGTCCTTGCCGTAGTCGGCCAGGTAGAGCAGCCCCTGCCCCTTGGCCGTCATCAGCGGCACGCCCTCGCCGGTCGCCCAGCTCTTGGCGATGTTGCGGACCTGCGGCGGCTGCGGGTCGAACTCGATGAGGCCCTCGTAGCCGATCATCGAGCCGGACCGGGCGAACAGGTCGAAACCGGGCCACATCACCACCTTGGCGATCTTCGACCCGTGCTTGCTCATCCGGTCCATGACCGGGGTCTGGCCGTAGTGATCGATCAGTTGTCCCTGCACGACCGGCTCCCGTCAGACCTCGTACGGCTGGACGACGATGAAGTGGCCACCGCCCATGGCCTGGAACTGCATGTTGAACGTCTCGCCGCTCTCGGTGTGGTAGATCTGCCGCGAGATCCCGACGTGCGACGAGACACTGACCCGCTGGCCGACGGTCCAGCAGACGAGCGCGTTGATGTCGGCGAAGGTCGGCCCCTGGACGGGCAGGGTGAGCGGGGTGCCCTTCGTCATCACGACGACGGTGCCCGGGCCGGCCATCTCGAAGTGGAAGACGCCGCCGCCCGGGATGCCGGCACTCTCGATCCGCTTGACCTCGCTGCGGATCGTCGCGTCCATGGCCAGCACGTTCTTGGTGTTGACGCAGAGCTGCTGGCCCTGGCCGAGCTCGACGATGTGCAGGTCGGCCGCGTCCTGGGCGAGGAAGACCTCACCCTGGCCCTTGCAGGTCATCAGCTTCAGGCCCTGGCCGGTGAGCTTGTCCTCGAGCATGCCCCGCAGGCCGCGGCTCTTGTAGTCGAACTCGATGTTGCCCTGGTAGGCGACCATCGCGCCGCGCAGCGCCAGCGCGTCCTCGCCGAGCCGGACCTTCACCAGCCGGGGGTTCTGCAGCACCCACCGGCCCGGCGCCTGGTTCTCGGCGTACGGCGTGAGGCTCGCCATCGCGCCCGGCGGGACCGGCTGCGCCATCGACGGCGGCGGTTCCTTGTAGAGGCTGATCACGGCGGCGGCAGGGCCCGTGGCCGCTGGTACGGCGGGCCGCTGGGCCTGTGCCGGCGTCGGAACGGGCGGCGGCGGCGGGGCGAACCCACCTGCGGGCGGCGCGGCGTAGCCGCCACCGGCCGGCGGGGGCAACGGGGGCGGCGGGGCGAATCCGCCCGCGGGCGCGGGCGGAGCCGCGGGGGCCTCGTCCTCGACCTCGCCGCCGTAGGACCGGATCAGCTCGGCGAGCCCGCCCGCGAAGCCCTGCCCGTTGGCGGCGACCCGCCAGACACCCTTGCGGTAGACGTCGCCGATCATGACGGCGCGCTCGGCGGTGAAGTCGGCCCCGCTGAACGGGTAGCGCATGACCTCCTGGCCACCGACGAGGATCCGGAAGTAACCGGAGACGATCTGCCGGGCGCTGCCTGCCCCGTCGATCGCCGCGCAGAACGACAGCTTGTCGACCGAGGACGGCACGGCGCCCAGGTTCACCCGGAACGCGGCGGTGTCGCCCTGCTGGGCGCCAAGCAGCTCGATCGAGCCTTCCGGCGACTTCGGCTGGTTGAAGAAGATGAAGTACCGGTCGTCGGAGAGCCGGTCGTTGCCGTCCAGGCCGAAGCAGGAGATGTCCCAGCTGGTGCCCGGGGCGTTGAGCTGGATGCCGATGACAAGGTCGGTGCCCTGCGTGATCGCGGACAGCTGGCTCTTCTGTCCTCGACCGAACTGCGTGACCACGCTGATCCTCCCCGCCGCGCCCTCGTCTGCCTGGCCGCGATCGGGTCACGGGCCTGAACCCGTTGTCGCAGCCGCCTGATAGTTCGGACGTCCACGCCGGGTCAGGAATCTCGCCGGTTTCCCCACCCGTCGGCATCCGGTCTGAACCGGACTGAGTGGAACCTTACAGTCCGCGTCCAGCGACCCTTCCCTACCTGGGACCACGACGCTGTCGCCCGGCGGACACAGAGCCGGCGGGCCGCGCAGGGCGACCGCACCGGCCGCGAGACAACCTCAGGACGTCCACCTGGGGCACGCGGTCGATTACGGAGCGCAAGCATCCGGCGTTGCCTCAGGCCCCGCTGCCGTCTGAGCGTCCGTCCGGCTCGGCTCGCGGCGGGCTGGCCGGCTGACCGGGGGGCGCGGTGGCGTCGACCGCCGGCGCGACGCCGTTGCTGGACCGCCCGTCGCCAGGCAGCTCGGACGGCGGCAGGACGGCGGGCCGGAACGCCGAGGCCGCGGCGAAAGCCTCGTCCGTGGCGGGCTGCTCGCCGGGCCCGGGGCCTGGCACGTTCGGGCGCCGGACGAGCGCGACCGGCAACCAGAGCGCGAACGCGAGGACCAGCAGCGCCGTCACCGGCAGCACCAGGTACAGGCCGGTCGCGCGGACCTTGACGTCGACGAGGCCGGCGACGTACGCGGGTGCATGCGGGGGCAGCTTGTGCAGCACACTGGGTGAGCGGACAAGATGGCCGATCCAGCCTGCGAGCAGCGACCCGGCGAACCCGCCGCCAGCGAGGCCGACCGGAACCGGCCAGCCGCCGTCAGCGGCCCGCCAGCGGGCGAGCGCACCGGCGACGATGCCGGCGGCCAGGCAGATGAACCCGAACGTCGCGTCGATGTCTGCCTGCGCCGTGAACGCGGTCTCGCTCCCGCTGATCCCCGCGGTCACGTCCAGCCGAGGCGAGACCGCCGCCCACAAGAGCCCGAGCAGGGGGCCGGCCGCCGTCAGACCCAGCAGGAAGGCGAGCCCCGCGCGCAGGTCGCCGCCGGCCAGCTCGAAGGCGGCGAGCCGGGACCGGAGCCGGCCCGGCGCGGCGTGCCGGGGGCCGCTGTCGCCGGTGGACCCGCCGCCTGCGCCCCCACTGGCGTCGGCGGCGGGCGCGGGCTCGTGCCGGCGGCTCACGCCGTGCCGGCCCGGCGCAGCGCCGCGGCGGCGGCGGCCAGGGTGACCACCGCGACCAGCGCGCACACCCCGAGGTCGAGCGCGACCACGCCCCACCGCGCCGAGGGCAGGAAGGTCTCGGTGAGGGCGTCGACGGCGTAGCTGCTCGGCAGCAGGTCGCGCACCAGCCAGCCGACGCCGGGCAGGTGCTTCGACGGGATGATGCCGAGGAACAGCACGACGCTCATACCAAGCTGGCCGGCGATCGTCGCGAGCTCAGGACGCGGCGCGAGCAGCCCGGCGGCGGCGCCGATCCCGGCCAGGCTCGCGCCGGCCAGCAGTGCGACCGGGGCGAGCACCCACAGGCCGCCGAGCGGCAGGTCGAACAGCAGCGCCCCCGTGACGGCGGTGACGACGACGCCGGGAATGGCGAACGTCGCGTAGGAGGCCGCGGTGCCCAGCACCACAGCCGTACCCGGGACGGGCAGCGTCAGGTAGTAGTCCAGCGCGCCGGCCGCCCGCAGCGCGCCGAACCGCTGGGCCAGCAGGTTGAGCGCGACGAACGCGACGACCAGCACCGTGCACCCGGCCACGGCCTGCGCGGCGACCGCGACGTCGGCGATGTCCACCACGCCGCGCAGCAGCAGCAGGATGCCGACGGACTGCAGCGCGGCGACGAACATCAGCGGCATCCGGGCGACCTTGCCGCGGGAAAGCTGGCCGCGGTAGACGGCCACGAACGCGACCGGGAACGACGTCCGGCCCGGCACCGCGGGGACGACGGCCTGGCCGGTGCGGGCTGGGGCGGTGACCGGCGGCGCGACGGCGGCATCGGCGGCGGTGATGCCGCCCGCCGTCGGGGGCGTGCCGTCGGCGGCGACGGGGGCGATGGTCACCGGACCAGCCGCCCAGGTCCGCCAGGGCAGGTCAGGGTCACATCCGCTCCAGGTCACGGGAGGTTCCACCAAGCGACAGGTAGACGTCCTCCAGGGACGGCGTCGCCAGGCTGAAGTCGTCAAGGGCGGCGAACGCCGGGCCGGTGGTCAGCAGGGCGAGCGCCTCGCGGGCCCGCTCCGGTGACATCCGCACGGTCCAGCGGCGCCCGGAGCGGGTCGCGCCCTCGCCGAGCCAGCGCACGGTCGGGTCGGCGGCGGGCGGCTCCTCGCGCCAGGCGAGTTCGAGGCGGACATCCGCGTCGACAAGCGCCTTCAGCCGGCCCGGGGTGTCGCACGCGATCACCCGACCGGCGTCGAGCACCGCCACCCGGTCGAGCACCGTCTCCGCCTCCAGCACGTTGTGGGTGATCAGGACCACCGTCACGCCCGCGTCATCACACCGGCGCCGCAGCGCGGCCCAGACCGCGCGCCGGCTGCGCGCGTCGAGACCGGTCGTCGGCTCGTCGAGCACCAGCACGGGCCGCGACCCGACGAGCGCCGTCGCGACGCACGCCAGCCGGCGCTGGCCGCCGGAGATCCTGCCGAGGGGACGGCCGGCGACGCCGCCGAGGTCCAGCTCGTCGAGCACCGCGTCCCGCTCGGCCCGGGCCGCGGCCTTCGACAGGCCGCGCATCCGCCCGGTGGTCTCCACGGCCGTCGCGACCGGCAGCTCGGCCAGGGCAAGGTCGCTCTGGCCAAGATAGGCGACCAGCCGGGCTGGCAGGTCGGGCCGGGCGACGACGTCGTGCCCGAAGAGCTCGATGCTGCCCTTGTCGGGCCGCAGCAGGCCCATCAGCTGGCGCACCAGCGTCGTCTTACCGGCGCCGTTGGGGCCGAGGATGCCGAACACCTCGCCCGCGGGGACGTCGAGATCGACGTGGTCGTTGGCGAGCACGACCGTGTCCCCGGAACGGTGCCGGCGGGTCAGGCCCCGGACGGCGAAACTACGCACCGGCCCATTCTCCCTTCCGGCGGCGGTCGGCCGGAACCGGGCGCGGAGCGCCCTTCGGCCGCTCCGCCTGGTCGGGCGCTGAGCGCCCTCCCCAACGCGATTCATGGTATGGCGGAGAAATCGTGGGCCGACCGTGGCTGGTGGTCGGTTCGTGGCTGGGTTGTGCTGGTGCGCCTATGCGGTGCGGTCGCCGGGGCGCTGACGGGCTCAGACGGCGCTGCTCATCCACACGACGACGTCGAGCATCCGCAGCGAGCTGACGGCCGGGCCGGCGGTGGGGACCAGCTGGGCCAGCCGTTGGAACTCCTCGGCGTTCTCGCGCAGGTCGTACTGCATCGCGCGGACCAGCAGCTCCATGTACTGCCGCCAGGACCGGCCGTCCTTCGGGGCCGCCGGCACGCAGTTCTCGTGCTGGTAGAAGATTCGCACCTTCGAGTCGAACAGCGGGACGAGCGCCGGCCGCTTGCGGTGCAGGACCTTGGCGATGAGCGAGCCCTTGACGTCACGGTCGGAGACGTCGGGGTCGTCCAACGGGTCGTAGAGGGCGGCGACCAGGTCGAGGGTGACGTCGTCGGCCTCGATCAGCTCGATGCCGGGCGGTAGCTTGTCGAGCGCCCGCTGCAGCAGCGGCATCAACGCGGTCAGGGTGTGCAGCCGGTCGACGTCGACGCCAACGCCGAGCAGGCACGGGGCGAGCAGGTCGCCGGTGCAGAGCAGATCGGGGTCACCGTTCGTGACCAGGCCGTCGTAGTACGGGTAGGCGTACCGCAGCCCGCGCTTGCGCGGCCCCAGGTATTCCTCGAGCAGGCTCTCCGCGTCGAAGACCTCCCGGGTGCCCATCGCCAGCTTCACCGAAAGTTCCTCATTCCTCGCGTCTGGCGCCGCTGCGGGCGCACCGCGGTCTCGGTCTTCCCGGCCGCGCCCGGGGGCGCGGCGAGCCGGGCGCGCGGGCGCGCCGTTGTCCCCCAAACAGTACGGCCGATCGTGGCGCTCTGTGACCACCCGTCGCGATCGTCACTGATCGCCCGGGTACTCGCTGAAGATAATCTCCCGCCCGGACCCGGACCGGAAGCACCGGTTGCCCCACCGCGGACCTGACGCCCGATAGGGGCGGATCCACGCACCTTGACCCGCTCCGGTGTCCGGTCGTCGCGGCCAGCCGCCGGAGCGGGAGCGTGGCGAACGATTTGCTCGAATTGCGCAGGTCAGCTACTGTCGCCTCAGACAGTGTCGTAGCCATCAGAAGTCTCGGCAAGTGCCACAGCAGTTCGCCGGTAGGCGCGGAGTTCGTACGTCAAAGAAGGAGGTTGCCCATGTCCCCGGTAGCCGGGGTCGGCCCGTTCGCTCAGACAGAGACCACGAACGATGCACGCGGTCAACGAGCTGGTCCGCGCCCCCGCCGTCCGGATTGAACCGTTGACGGACGCGGCCGCCAGGCTGACCGGGCGGCTTCTGGCCGTCTCGGGTACGAGCGATGTCGTCGACGGCCACGTAGCGGTCCTGGCCCAGGCTCTGCGCGCGACGGTGGTCACCTCGGACCCTAAGGATCTCCACAGGCTCGATCCGGGACTCGAGTTGATCACACTCTAGGATCCCGACCGGTCTCCTGCCGCCGAGCTGCCAGCTCCTCCGGCGCCCGTTCTAGACCAGGCGCCGGAGGCCTCCAGACGGACGCTATCTGGCCGCCGGTTCCGCCTTGCCCAGGGCGAAGGTGAGGCCCAGTTCGTCGGCGGTGTGGTGGGTTCCGTGGGGTAGATCTCCTTCGACGAAGCTGACCGCGAGGACCTCTTCGGCCACCGCCGCCGCGTGCTCGCGCAGCGCCAGTGCCGTCGGGGCCTTGGACGCCGACCACCAGACGTCGACCCGGTCGGTGATCTCCAGGCCGGAGCTCTTGCGGGCGTCCTGGAGGACTCGGACGACGTCCCGGGCGAGGCCGGCCCGGGCGAGCTCCGGGGTGATCTCCAGGTCGAGCGCGACCGAGAGGCCCGACTCCGAGGTGACGGCCCAGCCCTGGCGCGGCGTCTCGGTCACGATCAGCTCGTCGCCCGACAGCTCGATCGACTCGCCCTCGACCACGACCGTGAGCTTCCCGTCCACGGGCAGGCCCGCGGAGGCCACGGCGCTCGCCACGACCGGCGTCCGCTTGCCGAACCGGCGGCCCAACGCCCGGAAGTTCGGCTTGACCGTGACGTCGACGACGTCCGCCGTCGCGCCTTCGACGGCCGTGACGTTGAGCTCGTCGGCGATCTGGGCCCGCAGCTCGGCGGGCAGCGCCTCGAAGGCGGCCCCGCCGACGACGGCGCGCGGCAACGGCTGGCGGGTACGCACCGCGCTCCCGGCCCGGGCGGCCCGGCCGAGCTCCACCACCCGCCGCACCAGGGTCATCTGCTCGGAGAGCGTCTCGTCGACCCACTCGGCCGGCGGCTCGGGCCAGCCGGCCAGGTGCACCGAGTCCGGCGCGCCCGGGGTGTGCGCGAACAGGCGGGCCCACAGCCAGTCGGTCAGGAACGGCGCGAACGGCGCCATCGCCCGAGTCACACCGTCCAGGCAGCGGTGCAGCGTGTCCAGTGCGTCCGGGTCGCCGCCCCAGAACCGCCGCCGTGACCGACGGACGTACCAGTTCGACAGGTCGTCGACGAACTGGGAGAGGCGTCGACCGGCGCGCAGCGTGTCGAACTTCTCCAGCGCCTCGTCGACCTCCCGGACGGTCGCGGCCAGCTCCGAAAGGGCCCAGCGGTCCAGGACCGGGCGGTCGGCGGGCGCCGTGCCGGGAGCGGCCGCCGGGTCCCAGCGCGCGGCCGACGCGTAGAGGGAGAAGAAGGACGCGGTGTTCCAGTAGGTCAGCAGGACCTTGCGGACGATGTCCTCGATCGCCTCGTGGCCGACCCGGCGGTCCGACCACGGCGAGCCGCCGGCGAGCATCAGCCAGCGGACCGCGTCCGCGCCGTGCTGCTCGAACAGCGCGAAGGGGTCCAGGACGTTGCCGATGTGCTTGGACATCTTGCGCCCGTCGGCGTCCAGCAGCAGGCCGAGGCAGAGCACGGTCTCGTAGCTCGACTGGTCGAAGACCAGCGTGCCGACGGCCATCATCGTGTAGAACCAGCCGCGGGTCTGGTCGATCGCCTCGCAGATGTACTGCGCCGGGTAGTGCCTGGCGAACTCGTCCTGGTTGCGGTGCGGGGCGCCCCACTGGGCGAACGGCATCGCGCCGCTGTCGTACCAGACGTCGATCACCTCGGGCACCCGGCTGGCGGTGCCGCCGCAGCCCTCGCGCTGGCAGGGCAGGGTGACGTCGTCGACGAACGGCCGGTGCGGGTCGAGCGCGGACAGGTCGCGGCCGGCGAGCGTCGACAGCTCGGCCAGCGATCCGACACAGGTCAGGTGCGCCGGGTCGTCCTGGCAGCGCCAGACCGGCAGTGGGGTGCCCCAGTAGCGGTTGCGCGACAGCGCCCAGTCGACGTTGTTGCGCAGCCACTCCCCATAGCGGCCGGTCTTGATCCGCTCCGGGTGCCAGTCGGTCCGCGCGTTCTCGGCGAGGAGCCGGTCACGGATCGCCGTCGTGCGGATGTACCAGCTCGGCAGCGGGTAGTAGATCAGCGGCGTGTGGCAGCGCCAGCAGTGCGGGTAGCTGTGCACATAGCTGGTGCCCCGCCAGAGCAGGCCGCGGGCGTCGAGGTCGGCGGTCAGCGGCGCGTCGGCGTCCTTGAAGAACTGGCCGCCGACCAGCGGGACGTCCGCGAGGAAGTGTCCGTCCGAGCCGATCGGGTTGACGACCGGCAGGCCCACGCCGCGGCAGACCCCGAGGTCCTCGGCACCGAACGCCGGCGCCTGGTGGACCAGGCCCGTGCCGTCGGTGGTGGTGACGTAGTCGGCGAGCAGCACCGAGTGCGGGGCCGCCGGGGCACGGCCGGCGGCGAGCCGGCCGGTGACCCCGTCGGCGCCGGGCTCGAACCGGGCCGCGTCGAGCAGCTCGAACGGCCGCTGGTAGCGGGTGCCGGCGAGCTGGGCGCCGGTCAGCCGGTCGACGACCGTGGCCGCCTCGGCCGCGTCGCCGAGGGCCGTGGCGACGAGCGGCTCGGCGACCACGAGGTGCTCCCCCGCGGCGGTGCGCACGAGGACGTAGGTGACGTCCGGATGGGCGGCGACAGCCGTGTTCGAGACCAGCGTCCACGGGGTCGTCGTCCAGACGAGCAGCCTCGCGTCCCGCTCCGCGGTGAAGAAGCCCTCCGGACCGGTGCCGGGGACGACCGGGAAGCGGACGTAGACCGAGGGGTCGGCGACATCCTTGTAGCCCTGGGAGACCTCGTGGTCCGACAGCGGCGTCTCGTCGCGCGGGCAGTACGGGGTGACCCGGAAGTCCTCGACCAGCAGGCCCTTGTCGAAGATCTGCCGCAGCGACCACCAGACGGACTCGATGTAGGCGGTGTCCATCGTGCGGTAGGCGCCGTCGAGGTCGACCCAGTAGCCCATGCGCTCGGTCATCGCGGAGAAGTCGGCGACGTGGCGCAGCACCGACTCGCGGCAGCGGTCGTTGAACTCGGCGATGCCGTACTTCTCGATGTCCGACTTGCTGGTGAAGCCCAGCTCCTTCTCCACCGCGAGCTCGACCGGAAGGCCGTGGCAGTCCCAGCCGGCCCGGCGCGGGACGTGGTAACCCTTCATCGTCCGGTAGCGCGGGAAGATGTCCTTGAACACCCGCGCCTCGACGTGGTGGGCGCCCGGCTTGCCGTTGGCGGTCGGCGGGCCCTCGAAGAACACCCACAGCGGAGCGTCGGCGGTCGCCGCGAGCGAGCGCTCGAAGACCTGGGTGTCACGCCAGCGGTCGAGCGTCTCCCGCTCGAAGGCTGGCAGGTCGACCGACGCCGGCAGCGGCGCGAACGCCGGCGGGCCGGCGGCGCTGGGCGCGGTGGTGGGCGTTTCCGTGGGGCTGGTCATCGTGGTGGGGTCCCGGTCTCCGTCGACATGGCTGTGCCGCCGGAGGGACGACGCCCTCGCGCTCCGCCGAGCCCATGCCCGGCAGCGCGGGGACCCCGCGGTACCACCCTCCTTGCGCGCCTGCCGGCCTGCGGCCGCGAGCGCACCCCTCGTTCCGCCGCGACTGCCGGATCTAATGACGCCCGGGTACGAGCGCGTTCTCCCGACGACTCAGGGGTGATCTTCACGACGCGCTAGCCGCCGGGCTTCCACCGACCCCGGCTCGCTTCAGGCCGCGCCCGCCGCTACTCGTCCCGTCGACGTCTTGCCGCTGGCTGTTTCCCAGCGTAGCGGAGCGACGCAACCCGGCTTACCCGGCGGCTCCCAGCCGGCGCAGGGCAGGCAGTCTTGCCATGATCGTCGCCGGTCAGGCTCTGGGTTACGCCATCGCCTCAGGCTGGCACCGCTCCGCCCCCGACATCCCACCGCTAAATGGCCGGCCTCGGTTCGCACGTCCGTTCCCTCGACGTCTCCACACAGCGGGGTCGAAGTGGCCGTAATCGCCATGGAGCAACGAACACAAATGGCCCGGGCAAGCGATACCCTATTTGGTCCGCGTGCGGATCAGCAGGACCCCATGGGCACCGGGGTCCCCGGGAGCGCCGTCCGGCGGACAGCTCGGGTTGGGTGAGGATGAGCACGGCTGACTGGGACCGCTTCGAGCGCCGGCTCCGGCGGGCCTGCGCGAAGAGGTCGTTGCGGACGACGTTCACCGTCCAGATGTCAGATGGCTTCAAATTCCAGGTCGGCGCCGACCAGCCTCGGTTCGCCATGGTCAGCCGGTCGGCGGCCGGCGACCAGGCACTGACGTCCATGGACCTGTTCCAGGTCGGCGACGCCTTCAGCGGCGGCGCGGTCGAGGCCGAGGGCGACGTGGTCGCCGCGCCTCCGCTCCCGGCCGGGCGGTGGCGGGCCGACCCGCCGCGCGGACGAAAGCCCAGCCCGTGGGCCATCTGGCGGGCGGCGACGAGTCCGGTCGCCGACGCCCGTAGAGTTGAGGCGTGGGAGAGGCGCCGACCAGTGCGGATGACGTGCGCGAGCCGGGCGACGAGTCCGTCGCGCGCGTGTATCTGGGCTGGGGCAAGGAGCCGGCACTGACGGCTGGGAAGGCCACCGGTGCGCACACCGGTCCGCCCGCGGCGACGCGGGCCGACAGTGCGCCCGGCGGGGTCACCCCGCCCGGCGACGAAGACGGGGAGCTCCGGGGCGGAGGGTCCGCCCCTCCGGCACCCCGACCGATCGCGCGCACACCGGTGCGTGTTCTGCTCGGTACGGCCGTCGGAGTCGTCCTGCTCGACGCCATCACGAAGATCATCGTTGTGGCGACGCTCTCCGGCCACGCGCCAGTGACGCTGATCCCGGGTGTGCTCGAACTGGAGCTCACCCGCAACTCCGGTGCCGCGTTCAGCATCGGAGGCGGCGTCACTGTCCTGTTCAGCCTGATCGCCGTGGCCGTGGTCGTCATCGTCGCGCGCACCGCCCGCCGGCTGGCTTCGGTCGCCTGGGCGGTCGTGCTGGGCGCGATCGTCGGCGGCGCCGTCGGGAACCTCGTCGACCGGCTGGTGCGCGCTCCCGGGCCGTTGCGCGGCCATGTCGTCGACTGGATCTACCTGCACCACTGGCCGATCTTCAACGTGGCCGACTCGTCGATCGTCGTCGCCGCCGTGCTCGCGGTGATCCTCTCCGCGCTCGGTATCGGTCTGGACGGCGGCCGGTACAGCGGAACGGACAAGTCCGGCGCCCAGGTGGGGCCGCCGGCCGAGCAGCCTCCGGCCGGCCGGGGATGACGCCGGTGCCGGCCGAGGCCGGCTCCCCCGTGTCCCGCCGCCCGGGCGAGCTGCGCTCGCTGCCGGTTCCGGACGGCCTGGACGGGCTGCGCCTCGACGCCGCGATCGCGCGGATGTTCGGCCTGTCCCGCACCGCCGCCGCAGCGTTGGTCGACGACGGCCAGGTCAGCGTGGACGGGACCGTGCCCGGCCGCTCCGACCGGGTACGCGGCGGCGCCTGGCTGGACGTCGAGCTGCCGCCCCCGCCACGGCCGGCCGCAGAGGTGACGGCGACTCCCGTCGACGGCCTGAGGATCGTGCACGACGACGACGACCTCGTGGTCGTCGACAAGCCCGTCGGAGTGGCCGCCCACCCGGCGCCCGGCTATACCGGACCGACCGTGATCGGCGCGCTCGCCGCCGCCGGCTACCGGATCGCCACCTCCGGCGCAGCCGAGCGGCAGGGCGTCGTGCACCGCCTCGACGTCGGCACCACCGGGGTCATGGTGGTCGCCAAGAGCGAGTCGGCCTACGCGGCGCTCAAGCGGGCGTTCCGCGAGCGCGAGGTCGACAAGCGCTACCGCGCTGTCGTCCAGGGCCATCCCGACCCGCTGCGCGGCACCGTGGACGCCCCGATCGACCGGCACCCGCGCAAGCCGGGCCTGTTCGCCGTCGTCGCCGACGGCAAGCCGAGCGTCACCCACTACGACCTCGACGAGGCGTTCCGCGCCGCGTCACTGCTCGAGGTCCGGCTGGAGACCGGCCGCACCCACCAGATCCGGGTGCACATGGCCGCGCTGCGCCATCCCTGCGTCGGCGACCTGGCCTACGGGGCCGACCCGGCACTCGCCGAGAAGCTCGGCCTGCGCCGCCAGTGGCTGCACGCCTTCCAACTGTCCTTCGAGCATCCGGCGGACGGCAGGCCGGTCACCTTCACCAGCCCCGACCCGCCTGATCTCGCCGAGGCGCTGGAGCGGCTCCGGGCGATGTCGTGAGCCCGTCGCCGCCCCGTTTCCCTGGGCAGGCGGCCGCCCGCGAGGTTGCGGGCGCGGCCAGGCGGGCGAGCGTCCGGGCGGCGGTCGAGGTGGCCACCGCGGGCGGCGACCGGCTCGCGCGGGCGGCCGACCACGCGGGGCCGCGGCTCGACCAGCTGGACGACACCCTGCTGCCGGCGACCGGCGAGGTGCTGGAGGTCATCGTCGCCGGCGCCGCCACCACCAGCCGAGCTGTGACGACGAGGCTGCTGCGCTTAGCCGTCCGAGTCCGGCTGCTGTCGCCCCCTCGCGTGGCGGACGGCGAGCCGTACGCCACGCCGGGCGCCGGCCCGGGCCTGAACGGGGTCGCACCGGTCGGACGGGCGGTACTGGAGCGGGGCGCTCGGATCGCGGTGCTCGGCCTGGTCGCGATGATCGTGCTGAGCACGGCGGCGGCGCTGCTGCTGCCCGGAGTCAGCGGCCAGCCGGTCGTCAAACCGGTCGTCCCGGCCCCGCGACCGGGCCCCGGGCCGGCGGCCGCGGTACCGCCCGCCTTCACCCCGAGCGTCACCGTCGGCCCGTTCCCGGGCGACTCGACGGCTACCTACATCGGGATCGCGGACCACGAGCTCGCCCAGCAGGCCCAGGCCGCCCCCGAGACCGATCTGCTCGCCCTGGTGGACCTGATCGGGTATCGGTCCCCGCAGGCGCTGCACGCCCTGCTCGGCGAGTACCGGGTGACCCAGGTCTTCTTCACCGTCCCGGGCAGCGGCGCGGTGCACCATGCGGCGGTGCGCGACCCGCTGGCGGATGTCCTGGCCGCGTTCGACGCCCAGGCCGCCGGCGCGGCGGGGCGAGCGGTGCGGGCCGCCGACCCGGCCGCCCGGAAGCGGGACCAGTCCGAGGCAGCCGCGCTGCTCGCCCACTGTGACTGCGTCTTCGCCGCCGTCGTCCGGGCCCCGGCGGCCCGGCTGACCGGGCTGCGGCAGAACCCGGCCATCCGGGTTATCGACGCCGCGCCGCCTGGCACCGTGGAGAGCACGGCCCGCTTCATCCCGGTCGCCCCAGACCAGCAGTAGGCCTGTTCCCGGCGCTGGCGGCGCCACGACGAGCGCCCAGCCGGCGAACCGAAGGCCGGTCCGGCGACGATCAGGCCCGGCGACGGTGGGCGTGGCGGCGATCGGGGGCCTGGCGGCGATGGGGCCGGGTGACGATCCGGGCCGGTGACGATCCGGGCCGGTGCCGAAGGCCGGCTCGACGGCGATCCGGGCCGGTGCCGCGGCCTCCCGGTGTCAGCCGGCCGACCCGCCCGGGCCGCGTCGGGCCCGGCGGGCGGCGCCGAGCGGCAGCATGCCCGCGGCGAAGAGCGTCAGCGCCAAGGACGCGTACACGCAGGCGGACGGCCCGAGGGCGCCAGCTATCCACAGCACGGCCGCGACCGCGAGCAGCCCGCCGCTAAGGATGATCATTGCTCATCCTTTCCCTCAGCCCCACCGCCGTCGGCACGGACCGGGTTCCAGCACGGCGGGGACGGCGCGATCGACGGACCGCCAGCCGGCGCGGGCCCCGCGCCGGCGGCGCCGCCGGGCGCGACGCTCCGCGCCGACAGTGAGCCCTGTCTCAGAAGTCCTGCATGCCGTTGTTGGAGCGCGGGTCGTGGTCCGGGCGGCCGACGCCGTTCTGGACCCCCATCTGCCCAGGACCGGGCTGATAGGCCCCGGCTGGCACACCGACGCCTACACCCGCGGGCTGGGGCTGCTGCTGGCCACCTTGCGAGCCCGGGTTGAGGCCCGGCCGCTGCGGACCACCCGCGCCGACCGCCGGCGGGGTCGGCATGCCGTCGAGGTCGCGCAGCTGCATCTCCAGGTAGGCACGCAGTCTGGTGCGGTATTCACGCTCGAACGCGCGCAGCTGCTCGACCTGGCCCTCGAGCCGGCGCTTGTCGTCTTCCAGGCCACCGAGCTGCTCGGCAACGTGCGCCCGGGCCTCGGCGAGGATGCGGTCCGCGTCCTGGCGAGCCTCGCGACGCGCGCGCTCGGACTCGGCCCGAGCCTCCCGCACCGCCTCGTCGGCGGTCCGCTGGGCGAGCACCAGGGTACGGGCGACCCGCTGCTCGATCTCCGCGTCGATCGCGGCGTTACCCGATGGTGCCTGCTGTGCCGCGGCCGCGCGGGCACCGACGGCAGGGATGACCTGGGTCGCGCCGCCGGGGATGGGAACCGGGGACGTGGACGGGCCGCGAGACGCCGCGGCCGCCGCCTGGGCCTGGGCCTGCTGGGCGGCTGCCTGCGCCTGGGCGGCGGCACGGCGTGCCTCTTCCACCTGGCGGCGCAGCTGCTGGTTCTCCTCGATGAGCTGAGGCGGCACGCCCGGGCCACCACCGCCGGCGCGACGGGCCTCGTCCAGCTGGCGGCGGATGTCGGCGTTCTCGTCCAGCAGCCGGGTCAGCTCGGTCTCGACCTCGTCGAGGAAGGTGTCAACCTCGTCCTCGTTGTAGCCGGTCCGGAACCTCGTCGGGCTGAAGACCTTGTTCTGCACGTCCTGTGGTGTCAGCGCCACGTCGCCTCCTCTTGCGGCATCGCCGCTCCCCGAAGAGAGGGCGGTCTACGGGCAGTCTCCCGCGCCCGTGTCGGCGGTGTGCACACGACCCCGTCACAACCTCGTCGCATAGCTCCGCAACACCACGATCACGATGAACAACAGCAGGAAACCGAGGTCGAAGGACACCGATCCGACGCGCAGCGGCGGGATGAAGCGCCGCAGCAGTCGCAACGGAGGGTCAGTCGCCGTGTACACGACCTCGCAGAGCACCACCCACGGGCCGGTGGGCCGAAAGTTCCGGCTCACCGACTGCAGCAGGTCGATGACCGCCCGCGCAATCAGAAGCAGAAGGTACACCAGCAGCACCCATGAGATGACAGCGCCCAGAGTGCTGATGACTACCTCTCCTTGTTGACGGGACGCCCTTGGCGGGTGAGACGCCAAGCCGTCAGGACTGGTTGTAGAAGCCGCCCTCGGCGATCCGTTGCCTGTCGCTCTCCGTGACCTCCACGTTCGACGGGGTCAGCAGGAAGACCTTGTTGGTCACCCTCTCAATCCGCCCGTGCAAACCGAAGATCAGCCCGGCGGCAAAGTCGATCATCCGCTTGGCCTCGACGTCGTCCATCTCGGTGAGGTTCATGATGACGGGGGTGCCGTCCCGGAACTCCTCACCGATCTGACGTGCGTCATTGTAGCTCCGCGGCTGCAGGGTCGTGATCCGGTAGGGGGAGGGGTCCTCCACAGCAGCTACCCGTCGCATAGGAACCGCTCCAGCGGGACGCAGCGGCTCGACGGATGAGGAACGTCTGGCCATTGGCGGCGGCTCCTCTCGCGCGTCGATTCGCCGCACCGTTCGGTCGAACGGGACGGGCTCACGCACGTCCCTCCGGTCGTCCGGACCGTCGTCCTCGTCGTCGAGGTAGTCGTAGTCTTCATCGTCCTCCTCGGCCAGACCGAGGTAGACCATCGCCCTGCGCCCGAGCCCCATGGCGCGACTCTAAGGGACAGGAAGCCGCTCACCGAACAAAGCGGTCCCGATCCGTAGGTGTGTCGCGCCTTCAGCCACCGCCGCTTCCAGATCCCCCGACATTCCGGCGCTGATGACGCGCGCCTCGGGATGGATTTGGCGCAGCTTCTCGGCGACTTCCCGTAGCCGAGCGAAGGCGGGGCGTGGTGGCTGTCCCAGCGGAGCCACCGCCATCACTCCGGCTAGCCGCAGCCAGCCCGCCGCGGCGACGAGATCAGCCAAACCGGGAACATCCGCGGGGGCCACGCCACCCCGCGCGCCATTGCGGGCACCGTCGGGCCCGCCCGGGGGCATGTCGAGCGACACCTGCAGGCACACGGTGAGCTGTCGGCCAGCCGACGCCGCCGCCCGGGCCAGGCTCACGACGAGCTCGGGCCGGTCCACGCACTCCACCCAGTCGGCCCAACGGGCCACCGCGTTCGCCTTGTTCCGCTGCAACTGCCCCACGTAATGCCAGATCGGCCGTTCGGTCCCTTCGTCACCGACGTGACGGGACTCTCCCCCGCCACTCGCCCCGGCGGGCGGCAGGCCCAGCCGGGCCTGGACCTCGGCGACCTTGGGTGCGGCCTCCTGCTCGCGGTTCTCCGCGAAATCCGTCACCCCGAACCCGTGCAGGGTGACAACGTCGACGGCGGGCCAGGTCTTGCTCACGGCGACGAGGGTCAGCTCGGCCGGGTCCCGGCCGGCAGCCTGGGCCGCGGCGGCGATCCGGTTCTGAACGTCACGCAGGTTGTCCCGCAGCCGGGACAGGTCGGCCCGCGGGCCGCCGCCGGATGTGTCCGCGCCAGGCAGATCGCCACCGTGCATGTCCCTACTGACTGTCCTGGAGCCTTTCCAGTCAAGTCGACCGGCCCACGCGATGAGGCCTCGGCCCCTGACCGCGCCAGGCCCGCGGCCGGCGAGGGCCACGCTCACAGCCAGGCGACGCCGGCGAAGCGGCCGGTGCGGCCGGCGTCGCGGCGGTGCGAGAACAGCGCGGGGTCCTCCATCGTGCAGCGGTCGGAGACTGTGATGTCGGTGACGCCCAGGTCACGCAGCTGGGCGGCGACCCCCGCGCGCAGGTCCAGCGCCGGGGTGCCTGCCCGGGTGGCGGTCGCCGTGCCCGGCACAAGGGCTTCGACCTCGTCCCGCATCGCGGCTGGCACCTCGTAGCAGCGGCCGCACACCGACGGACCGACCTCGACGTGCAGCCGCTCCGGCGCGGTGCCGAGGCCGGCCAGCGCGGCCACCGTCGCGGGCACCACGCCCGCGGCGAGACCGGCCCGGCCGGCGTGCGCGACGCCGACCGCGCCAGGCCCGGTGAAGACCACCGGCACACAGTCCGCTACCAGCACCGTCAGCGCGAGGCCGGGAACGTCGGTGACCAGACCGTCCTCCCCGCGCGAGCCGGCATCCCGCGCGGCGACCCGTTCGGCCGCGGAGCCGAGGGCGCCGTCCCGAAACCAGTCCGCCCGGGTCCGCTCGCTCAGTCTGACCACCTCGGCCCCGTGGACCTGGCGCATGTAACACGCCGGTGCCCCGGTGATCTCGGCGAGGACGCTCCGGTTGGCCGCCACCGCGGCGGGGTCGTCGCCGACGTGGGCGCCGAGGTTCAACGCGGCATACGGGCCCGCGGACACGCCGCCGGAGCGGTCGGTGAACAGGAAGGGCACGGCTTACTTGAGGAAGTCCGGGACGTCCAGCTCGTCCTCGTCGTCCGCGATCGGCCGGACCGGCCGGCGCTGCGGCGGGTAGCTCGGCCGCGCGCCGGACCGCTGGTCGGGGCCGGACCCGTAGCCGCCGTCGGCGCCGTAACCACCGGCAGCGGACCCGTGGCTGTCGCCGTGCTGGGCGACGTAGCGGTGCGGGGGCTCGTCCATCTCCGGGCGCGGGTCCAGCGGCTCGGGGACGTACTGGGCCGGCGCGGGTGCCGGGGCGGCCGGCGGCGGGCCCAGCGGCGGAGCGTAGCTCGGCGCCGGCTGGGACATGGGTGGCGTCACGACCGGCGGGATCGCGGGCAGCACACCGGGAGGCGCGGTCGTGGCGGCGACCGGCGGCGGGACCGGGCGCGAGCGCTGCTGCGCGACGCCCTTGGCCCGCCGGTCGGGCACCGTGTCGAAGCCGGCGGCGATGACGGTCACCCGTACCTCGTCGCCGAGGGCGTCGTCGATCACCGCACCGAAGATGATGTTCGCCTCCGGGTGGGCCGCGTCGGCGACCAGCTCGGCAGCGGCGTTGATCTCGAACAGCCCAAGGTCGGAGCCGCCGGAGATGTTGAGCAGCACGCCCTGGGCGCCGTCCATGCTGGCCTCGAGCAGCGGCGAGGCGATCGCCTGCTCGGCCGCGACGGTGGCCCGGTCGTCACCGCGGGCCCGGCCGATGCCCATCAGGGCCGAGCCGGCGTGCGACATGACGGTCTTGACGTCCGCGAAGTCGAGGTTGATCAGACCCGGGGTCGTGATCAGGTCGGTGATGCCCTGGACACCGGAGAGCAGGACCTGGTCGGCGCTGCGGAACGCGTCGAGGACGCTGATGTCGCGGTCGGTCATCGCCAGCAGGCGGTCGTTCGGGATGACGATGAGGGTGTCGACCTCGTTGCGCAGCGTGTCGATGCCCGTGTCGGCCTGGTTCGCCCGGCGGCGGCCCTCGAACGTGAAGGGGCGGGTGACCACACCGATCGTCAGGGCGCCGAGCGAGCGGGCCACGTTGGCCACCACCGGCGCGCCACCGGTGCCGGTGCCACCGCCCTCGCCGGCCGTGACGAACACCATGTCGGCGCCCTTGAGGACTTCCTCGATCTCCTCGCGGTGGTCCTCGGCGGCCTGCCGGCCGACCTCGGGGTCCGCGCCGGCACCGAGGCCACGGGTGAGCTCGCGGCCGACGTCGAGCTTCACGTCGGCGTCGCTCATCAGCAGCGCCTGCGCGTCGGTGTTGATCGCGATGAACTCGACGCCTTTGAGACCGACCTCGATCATGCGGTTCACAGCGTTGACGCCACCACCGCCAATGCCGACAACCTTGATGACCGCTAGGTAGTTCTGCGGGGCAGCCATTGCGGGGTCGGTCCTCCAGCGGCGTCGGTGGGGCGGACAACACCCGCCCGCGCCAGCATGTCCGTCCTTTACGGCGCCGCCGGAGCGAGTCGGGAGAAGTAGCCGCCGAGCCTCAACCTTCACCGTCCACTAGACGGTTAGAGTTATGTCAACTTGCGACTGTGGTTGGACAGTAGGCAAGGCGTCCGCATGGGTCAAGGAACCGCCCGGCGCGTCAACCCCTGGAATTCTCCGTCCTCTTCGTCACACTGCCGAGTGTTCCTTCCTGGCACGTCACCGTCGCCCCTGAAAAGGCCGCCGGCCGTGGCGACACGCGGGCGGGCCCAGGCCCGCGCGCCGGTTGGCCGGCGACCGCCCAGAAGGCGGCCCGGCCATCCCGCCCGGCCGTGCCACCGCGTGGGCGTGGGCCCCGGTGGTGTTCACTCACTCCCGTGAGCGCAGGAACCAACGAGCAGGCACCCAGGGGCGCGGGCAGCGCGCGCGTGCATTTCCTCGGCATCGGCGGCTCCGGGCTCGCCCCGCTGGCCCGGATCGCGCTGGCCCGCGGCGCGAGCGTCTCGGGCAGCGACCAGGACCCGTCCGACCGGGTCGAGGCGCTGCGGGCGCTGGGCGCCCGGGTGCGCACCGGCGCGGCGCCCGATCCGGCCGCCCTGGCCGCCGAGCTGGCCGGAGTGGACGTCGTCGTCGCCTCCAGCGCGCTGCCCGACGACCATCTGGAGATCCTCGCCGCCCGGGCGGCCGGCCTGCCCGTGCGCCGGCGGTCGGACTGGCTCCCGGAGCTGACGGCCGGCTACCGGCTGGTCGCCGTCGCCGGCTCGCACGGCAAGACCACCACCTCCGCGATGCTCACCGTCGTGCTGCGCGCCGCCGGCGCCGACCCGACCGCCGTGATCGGCGGCGAGGTCCCCCAGCTCGGCGGGGGCGCGGTCGTCGGCCGCGGCGAGGTCTTCGTGCTGGAGGCCGACGAGTACGGCGGTGCGTTCCGCGGGCTCGACCCGGCGGTCACGATCCTGACGAACGTCGAGTGGGAGCACCCGGACCTCTTCCCCGACGAGGCGGCCGTGCGGGCGGTCTTCGCCGCGTTCGCCGCCCGGGTGCGCCCCGGCGGCACGCTGGTCGCCTGCGGCGACGACCCGGGCGTCGTGGCCGTCCTGGGCACGCTCGCCACCGGCCCTGGGGGCGGGCCACGGGTCGCGCGCTACGGCTTCGGGGACGGCCTCGGCTGGCGCGCGGCGGACGTCACCACCGCCCAGCCTGGCGGCTCCAGGCCGGCCCCTGCCACCGTCGGCGTGGACACCGGCCAGGCCGCCGAGCGGCCGTCGGTGTCCCAGGCCGGCTCCGCCCGGCCCGACGCCGGCGTGGACACCGGCCACGCCGGCAGTCTGCTCGCGATGCGCCAGGCCGGCTCCCCCCCGGCACTGTCCACCACGGGCGTGGACAGCGTCCAGGTCGCAAGGCCACCGGTGGTGACCCAGGCCACCGTGCTGCGCGACGGGGAGCCGGTGGGAACGCTGCGCCTCGCGCTGCCGGGGCGGCACGCCGTCCTGAACGCGCTCGCGGTGCTCGCCGCTGCCAGCGAGCTGGGGGTGCCGGTCGAGACGACACTCGCCGCGCTCGCCGGCTACACCGGCGCCGCCCGGCGGTTCCAGCGGATCGGCGCGCGGGCGCTGCCCGGCCCGGGGTGGGTCGAGATCGTCGACGACTACGCCCACCACCCGACGGAGATCCGCGCCACCCTGGCCGCGGCCCGCCAGCACGCGGCCGGCCGCGAGGTCTGGGCGGTGCTCCAGCCACACACCTACAGCCGGCTGGCCGCGCTCCTGGACGACTTCGCCGTCGCGTTCGGCGACGCCGACCGGCTCTACGTCACCGACATCTACGCGGCGCGGGAACGCGACGACCTCGGGATGCACGCCAGCGACCTGGCCAAGCGGGTCCGGGTGCCGGCGGAGACGAGCTACGTCAGCTGGGCCGAGCTGACGGACCGGCTCGCCGCCGATCTGCCGGGCCACGACGTCCTGCTGCTCACCCTGGGTGCAGGCACGATCACCGAACTCGGTCCCCACCTGCTCTCAACCGAGATCAACAGCTAGCCCTCAAGGACCGCGGGCCGGCTCATGCCCGGTGGTCGCGCGATCCCCAGCCTCCTTGACCACCACGTATGACTCGAGCTCGGTCACCGGACCCACCCCATGGGCCAGACCAGCTCGACGGGCCGGCTCGGCTCGGTCAGTGGGCCGCGTGGCGGCCGCCTGAACGGCGGCGGGAGGCCTCGGCCTCGTGGATCATCGATACGATCATCTGGGTCGCCTGCGGACGCCCGGTGCCGGCCATGGCCGCCCGCATCTTCGCCAGCCGCTCCGGCGAGGTGAGCACCGGCACGACGTTGCTCATGATCCAGTCGGCCGTCAGGTCCGCGTCGTCGACGATCAGCCCGCCGCCGGCCTCCACCGTCGGCAGCGCGTTGCGCCGCTGCTCACCGTTGCCGATCGGCAGTGGGACGTAGGCCGCGGGCAGGCCGATGGCCGCGAGCTCGGCGCAGGTCATCGCGCCGGAGCGGCACAGCACCATGTCCGCCGCGGCGTAGGCCGAAGGAATGTGGTCGAGGTAGGGCACCAGCACGTACGGCGCCGGCAGACCGGTGGGCAGCACCGCCGTCACCTCGCCGATGTTGCGGGGGCCGGCGGCGTGCAGAACCTGGATCCCGGACCTGGCCAGCGCGCGGGCGGCCGAGGTCATCGCCGTGTTGACCGACCTGGCGCCCTGCGAGCCGCCGACGACCAGCAGGGTGGGGCGCTGGTAGTCCAGGCCGTAACGGCCCCTGGCGGTGCGCTGCGCGCCCGCGGAGCGGTCCAGGGTGAGGATCTCCGGGCGCAGCGGGATGCCGGTCAGGCGGGCGCCCCGCAGCGGCGTTCCGGGATACGACGTGGCGACGTAGGGCGTGAACCGGGCGCCGAGGCGGTTGGCCACCCCGGGCAGCGGGTTCGCCTCGTGCACCACGATCGGGATGCCACGGCGGCGGGCCGCGAGATAGGCCGGTACCGAGACGTAGCCACCGAAGCCGACGACGACGTCGGCCCGAGTCTCGGCCAGCACGTGGGCGGCGGTGCTCACCGCGCCGGCGAGCCGGCCGGGGACGGTCAGCAGCTGGACGCTGGGGCGCCGCGGCAGCGGCACCTTCTCCACGGTGGCGAGCTCGTACCCGCGCGCCGGCACCAGCCGGGACTCCAGCCCGGCCTTCGTGCCGAGCAGGGTCAGGCGCAGGCGCGGGTCCGTGGCACGCAGCGCGTCCGCGACCGCCAGAGCGGGTTCGACATGGCCGGCCGTACCGCCGCCGGCGAGCAGCACACTCTTCAGCATCGCTCCAGACGATGGCACACCCGCAGGCCGCTGCGAGCGACTGGGCGTCATCGCCGGTCATCCTGGCGGACGACTCAGCCGGCGGTGGGGGGCCCGTCGGGGGCCGGCTCGCCATCGCCACGGGCTCCGCGTCGGTACGGCCCCGGTTCTGGTCGCCGACGGTCCCCCGTCGCGTTCCTCGCGCTCTCGGCGCCCACGCCGTCCCTGCCGGCCGCACCGGCGCTGCCGGTGGCGCTCGGCCTGCCCGGCGCACTGCTCCTGCCTGGGGCGTTGCCCTTGCCCGGGGCACTGGGCTTGCCCGGGGCACTGGGCTTGCCCGGGGCACTGGGCTTGCCCGGGGCACTGGGCTTGCCGGTCACGCTGGGCTTGCCCGCTGTGGCGGCCGAGCCGGTCGCATCCGCCCGTCCCGGCTTCGCGCGGCCACTTCTCGGCGTCACGCTCTGGTCAGGGTCACGCCGTCCTGATCCGCTCCGGGCCGGGCGGCCGGGCCGGGCCCGCCTACCGGCGTCGGCCCGGGCCGTACGGCCGCCAGCGGGCGTCTCGGCGGCGGCACGGCCCCGGCCACCCGGGCCGCGCCGCCGCCGCCTGCGCGCCTCGCGGCGCCGCTGGGAACGTTCGGCCAACAGCCGGGCCGCCGCCGGCTCTGACCGCGCGAACGCGAGCAGCATCCCGATCGAGAACATGGTCAGGACCAGCGACGACCCGCCGAACGACACCAGCGGCAGTGGGATACCTGTGATCGGCAGCAGGCCGACGACCGCGCCCATGTTCACCACCGCCTGGGTGAGGATCCAGCCGGTCGAGCCGGCGGCGGCCAGCCGGACGAACTGGTTGTCGCTGCGGTGCGCGACCCGCAGCCCGGCGTACCCGAAGACACCGAAGAGGATCACCACGACCAGGCAGCCGAGCAGGCCCAGCTCCTCGCCGATGATCGCGAGGATGAAGTCCGTGTACGACGCGGGCAGCAGGTCGGGCCACTTCTCCTTGGAGGCGCCCAGCCCCTCGCCGAACCAGCCGCCGCCGGCGAGGGCGTAGATCCCCTGGACGGCCTGCCAGCCGGTGGTCCGCGCGTTCTGGAACGGGTCGCGGTAGGACAGCAGCCGTTCCAGGCGGTATGGCTCTATCACCGCGAGGACGGAGCCGACGGCTCCGAGCACGCCGACCAGGCCGGCGTAGACCCGGCCCGGGGTGCCGACCACCCACAGCACGACGAACAGCACCGCGAACACGACGATCGTCGTGCCCATGTCGGGCTGCATCATGATCAGGCCGCCGATCAGCGCCGACACCGGGACGACCGGGACGATCAGGTGCTTCCAGTCCCCGAGCAGCCGGCGTTTGCGGGTCAGCAGGTCGGCCGACCACAGCACCAGCGCGAGCTTGGCCATCTCACTGGGCTGCAGGCTGAGCGAGCCCACTCCCAGCCAGCGCTGCGCTCCGTTCGACGAGACCCCGAGCGGCGAGAGCACCGCCAGCAACAGCAGCAGGGTCAGGCCCATCAGCGGGTACGCGATCCGGCGGAACACGTGGCTCGGCGCCCGGCTCGCCGCCAGCAGCACCGGCAGGCCGATGCCCATCCAGGTGGCCTGCCGGACGAAGACCGTGTAGGAGGAGCCGAACGCGGCGTAGGAACGCACGTTGGAGGCTGACAGGACCATGACCAGGCCGAGCAGCAGGAGCAGCCCCGCCGACGACCCGAGCAGGTAGTACGAGGCGAGCGGGCGTTCGAGCAGGGGCAGCCGGGCGAGGGCCGCGCCGGGGGTGTCGGGGCCCGGAACCGGGCGCAGCACGGCGCGGCGCTGCCCAGCCCGGCCGGACGACAGGAATGCGCCCGCTGAGCGCCGGGCCGCCTCCTGGCTGGCCTGGCGGGCCGCCTTCCCGGCCCGGACCTGCTGGTCCGATGCCGAGCCGGTCGGAACCCTCGGGCGTCGCACCGCCGGTGCCATCGCGTCGCGCAACGTCGCGGGACGGCGGCTCTCGCGCGGGCCTGCCGTGCGGGCCGCCTCCCGAGTCGTTGTCGGCCCGGCGACGTCGCGCCCGGGGACCTTGCCGTCCTCGCGAGGCCCCGTCACCGAGCCGGCGTCGCGGGGGCTGGCGGCCGGGCGTTCTCGCCTGGCCGGTCGGTCGTCGCCGGTCGGGGTGCGCCCGTCATCCGCCCCGGCGCGCGCGGCGCGGCCGGGACGGGCCACCGCCGCTCGGGGGCGGGTCCGCTGCCCGGACGCCGAACCGGAACCGCCGAACCCGGCGCCACCGGATCCAGCGCCCGATCTGGAGCTCGGCGCCTCGCGCACGCTGCCCCTAGCCTCCTCGACTCTGCCCGCCCGGCGGGACCACTCCCGGGGCCGCCCCGGCCTGCCCCAGCCGACCGGCCGCCGCGGCGAAAAGGTCACCGCGCTCGGCGTAGTCCCGGAACATGTCCATCGAGGCAGCGGCGGGTGCGAGCAGGACGGTGTCGCCCGCCCGGGCCAGCCGCGCCGCGGCCTCCACCGCATCGTCCATGCCCGCGGCCCGTTCCATGGGGACATCGGGGGCGTGTCGGGCGAGCGCGGCCGCTATCTCGTCCGCGCAGCGCCCGATCAGGACCACGGCGCGCAACCGGTCGGCGGCCAGCTCGACCAGCTCGTCGAACGCGAGACCCTTGTTCAGGCCACCGGCGATCCACACCACCGAGGGGTAGGCGGCCAGCGAAGCGGCGGCGGCGTGCGGGTTGGTCGCCTTGCTGTCGTCGACGTAGCGGACGCCGTCGACGATGGTGACCTGGGCATTGCGGTGGGCGCCCGGCCGGTAGGCCGCGAGCGCCGAGGCGATGGCGGCCGGGTCGACGCCGTCCGCACGAGCCAGCGCGGCGGCGGCCAGCGCGTTCGCGACCAGATGGCGTCCCGGGCCCGGTGCTCCGGCGGACTGGCCGCCGGAGCGCGGCCCCACCAGCAGTTCGGCGACGGCGACCAGCCGGCCACCGCCGAACGCCCGGTCGACCAGCCAGCCGTCGAGGACGGTCACCTCGGCGGTCGCCGGGTCGAGGCCGAAGGTGACCCGCCGGCCGGGCGCCGTGGCGAGCAGGGCGGTGCCGCCGGGATCGTCGGCGTTACCTACGGCGATTGTTTCCGAGTGCCTCCAGATCCGCGCCTTGTCGGCCGCGTAGCCGTCGGCGCCGCCGTGCCAGTCGAGGTGGTCGGGAGCGACGTTGAGGATCGCGGCCGCGACAGGAGCCGCGGTCTCGGTGTAGTGCAGCTGGAAGCTGGACAGCTCGACGGCAAGTGTGTCGTAAGGGGGCTCGGCCAGGGCGGCGGTGACGACAGGGGTGCCGATGTTGCCGGCCGTGGCGGACCGCCGGCCGGCGGCGGTGAGGATCGCGCCGAGCATCTCCGTCGTCGTGGTCTTGCCGTTGGTGCCGGTGATCGCGAGCCAGCGGGCGGCCGGCCGGATTCGCCAGCCCAGCTCGATCTCCCCCCAGACCGCTACACCGGCGGCGCGCGCGGCGGCGAACAACGGGGTGCCCGGCGGGACCCCGGGTGAGGTGACCACCAGCCGGGCCGCGCCGATGGCCGTGGGCAGCCCGCCGAGCTCCACCACGGCCCCGGCGGTGCGCAGCTCGGCCGCGGCGGCCTGGGCGGGCGCGGCGTCGCCGGCGTCGACGACGGTCACCCGGGCGCCCAGGCGCAGCAGCGCGCGGGCCGCGGCGGCTCCGGACACGCCGATGCCGACGACGGTCACCGGCGTGTCCTTCAGCTCGTCGACGGCCACATCACCGCGAGCCTGGCGGGACACGTCGCCGGCGCTCGGGGCGGTCACAGGTTGCTCCCTCCATGGGAGAGGAACTCCGCGTAGAACAGGCCGAGGCCGAACGCGACCGCGAGGCCGGACACGATCCAGAACCGGATGATGACCGTCGTCTCGGGCCAGTCCGCGAGCTCGAAATGGTGATGGATCGGGGCCATGTTGAAGACCCGGCGCTTCGTCAGCTTGAAGAAGCCGACCTGCACGATGACCGACACCGTCTCGATGACGAACAGGCCGCCGAGCACGAAGAGCAGCAGCTCGGTGCGGCTGCAGATCGCGATGCTGGCGAACGCCCCGCCGAGCGCGAGCGACCCGGTGTCCCCCATGAAGATCTTCGCGGGGCTCGCGTTCCACCACAGGAAGCCGAAACAGGACCCCATCGCGGCCGCGGCGACGAGCGCGACGTCCAGCGGGTCACGGACGAAGTAGCAGCCCGCCTGCGCGTGGTGCGGCTCGCAGAGGTTGCCGAACTGCCAGAAGGAGATCACGCAGTAGGCGCCGAACACCATGGCCGAGGTGCCGGCCGCGAGGCCGTCGAGGCCGTCGGTGAGGTTCACCGCGTTGGACGTCGCCGCGATGATCATCCACGCGAGCAGCGGGAAGCCGATGATCCCGACCGAGAAGTTGGTGTCACGGACGATCGAGATGAACGTCGACCCGGGCAGCAGCCCGGACGCGTTCTTGAACCGCACGGCGAGCAGGCCGAACGCGAGCGCGACGATCGCCTGGCCGGCGAACTTCGTCCGCGCGGTCAGGCCGAGGCTGCGCTGCTTGCGGATCTTGATGTAGTCGTCCAGGAAGCCGACGACGCCGAGACCGGTCATCACCAGCAGGATCAGCAGGCCGGACGCCGTGAACCCGGCACCGGTCGCCAGGTGCGACACGAAGTAGCCGATCAGCGTGGCCACGACGATCGCGGTGCCGCCCATGGTCGGCGTCCCGCGCTTCTTCAGATGGCTGGACGGGCCGTCCTCGCGGATCTCCTGGCCATAGCCCTGCCGACGAAACAGCCGGATGACCCACGGTGTGCCGAGCAGCGACACCAGCAACGCGACCGAGGCCGCGACGAGGACACCTCTCACCCGTGGCCGCCCCGGTCGGCTGGCCCGCTGGCCGCCGGCACCTGCTGTGGCCCGCGGGCCCTGCTAAACACGCTTTCCCACGTCCCCTCGATCACGGCGTCTGTTCCGCCGCCTGTGTGCTTCCGTTTCCGCTCGCGCTCCCGGGGCCGGCCTCACCGGTCGCCGTGAGCGCCGCCGCGACCCGCTCCAGGCCGGCCGCACGGCTGGCCTTCACCAGCACGACGTCGCCGGCGCCGAGTGCCGCTGCGGCGAGCAGTTCGGTCGCCGCGGCGACGTCGGGCACCCAGTCGACCCGGGCACCGGCCTGCGCCGCCGCCCGTTCGAGCGGGCGGGCCGCGGCGCCGATGGCGACCGTCCGGTCGACGCCCAGCCCGGCGGCGAACCGGCCGAGCTCAGCGTGCTCCACCTCGGCCGAGGCGCCGAGCTCACCCATCGGGCCCAGCACCGCCCAGGTCCGCCGCCGCGACCCGCCACCCGCGCCGAGCCCGACCAGGGCGCGCAGCGCGGCCCGCATCGACTCGGGGTTGGCGTTGTAGGCGTCGTTGACGACGACCAGGCCGGACGGCGCGGTCGTCACCTCCATCCGCCAGCGGCTGCGTGGCTGGGCCACGGCCAGCGCGGCGGCGGCGGCCGCGGGTGTCATCCCGACCGCGAGAGCGGCGGCCGCCGCCGCCAGCGCGTTGCTCACCTGGTGCTCGCCGACCAGCGCGAGCGCGACGCGATGACGCTCGGCGCCAGGGCCACCCGGGGACGCGGCGCCGGCAGCCGAGGCTCCGGCAACCAGGTCGAACGAGGCCCGGCCGGCGGCGTCGAGCTCGATCCGCTCGGCCCGCACGTCCGCGCCCGCGTCGAGGCCGAAGGTGACCACGCGGCGCCCGGCGGCGCGTGCGCGCATCGCGGCGACCAGCGGGTCGTCGGCGTTCAGCACGACGACGTCGGTGGCGGCCTCGGCCAGCTCCCCCTTGGCCCGGGCGATGCCGGCCCGCCCGTCGGCGTACTCGCCGACATGCGCGCTGCCGACGTTGATGACGACCCCGACCTGGGGCCGGGCGATCTGGCAGAGCGCGGCGATGTGCCCGATGCCGCGGGCGCCCATCTCCAGCGTCGCGTACTCGGTCTCGGGCTCCAGCCGCAGCAGTGTCAGGGGCAGGCCGATCTCGTTGTTGAAGCTTCCCGGCGGCGCGAGCGTCGGGCCGAGGGCGCCGAGCAGGTCCGCGAGCAGGTCCTTGGTGGTCGTCTTGCCCGACGAGCCGGTGATGGCGAGCACGGTCGCCTTCGTCAGCGTCCGGACGTGCGCGGCGAGGGCCATGAGGGCGGCGGCGGGGTCGGCGACCAGCACCGCGGGGACACCGACCGGGCGAGCGGCGAGCACGGCCCGCGCCCCGCCTGCGACGGCGCCGGCGGCGAAGTCGTGGCCGTCGACCCGGGCGCCCGGCAGCGCGACGAACAGCGCGCCCGGCTCGACCAGCCGGGAGTCGACGACCGCGGCCGTGACGAGGGTCGCGGGGCCGGCGCCGCCGTCCAGCCTGCCGCCGGTGGCCGCGGCCACTTCGGCGAGCGTCAGCGGGATCACCGGCCCGGTCCCCTCGGCCGCCCGGCGGTGGCGATGGCCTCGGCCAGGACGGCCCGGTCGTCGAACGGGGTGACGACGCCGTTCTGCTCCTGGCCGCGTTCGTGGCCCTTGCCCGCGACGACGACGGCGTCGCCGGGGCCGGCCTCGGCCACGGCGGCCGCGATCGCCTCGGCCCGGTCCTGGATGACGGTCACCTTGGCCGGCGAGGTGGCGACGCGGTCGATGCCGGCGGTCATCTGGGCGAGGATCTCCGCCGGGTCCTCGGAGCGCGGGTTGTCGTTGGTCAGGAAGGCCAGGTCTGCCAGCCGCGCCGCCGCGGCACCCATCAGCGGGCGTTTGGCCCGGTCCCGGTCGCCGCCGCAGCCGAGGACGACGATCACGCGGCCGTCGACGAGCGCGCGCACGGAGGTCAGCACGGTCTCGACGGCGTCCGGGGTGTGCGCGTAGTCGACCAGCGCCAGGTAGGGCTGGCCGGCCTCGACCCGCTCCATCCGCCCGGGGACGCCGGCCAGCGTGCCGATGCCGGCGGCCGCGGCGTCCGGCGCGATGCCGGCGGCCACCAGCAGGGCGAGCGAGCCGAGGGCGTTGACGACGTTGAACCGGCCCGGCAGCCGGACCCGCATCGGCACAGCGAGGCCGCGCGGGCCGCGGGCGGTGAACGAGCTGCCCTGTCCGTCGAGGGTCAGGTCGTCGGCCCACCAGTCGGCGGGCAGCTCAGGGGCGTAGGTGACCGACCCGGGAACGCGGGCGGCCAGCTCCGGGCCCCAGGCACCGGTGCCCGCCTCGATCCCGATCACCGACGCGGCGGTCCGGTCGGGTTCGAACAGGCGGGCCTTGGCCTCGAAGTAGTCCCGCATGGTCGGGTGGTAGTCGAGATGGTCCTGGCTGAGGTTGGTGAACAGAGCGCCGGCGAACCGGAGGCCGCCGACGCGATGCTGGGCCAGCGCGTGGCTGGAGACCTCCATCGTGGCCGCGGTGACGCCGCGTTCCACCATCACGGCGAACAGCGCCTGCAGGTCGCTCGACTCCGGGGTGGTGCGGACCGAGTCGAGCCGCTCGTCCAGGACGCGGGTCTCGACGGTGCCGAGCAGGCCGGTGCGGTGGCCGGCGGCCCGCAGGCCCGCGTCGACCAGGAAGGCCGACGTCGTCTTGCCGTTCGTCCCGGTGACGCCGAGCAGCGTGAGGCGCCGCGACGGCTGGCCGTAGAGCCAGTCCGCGACCTGGGCGACGTCGCGGCGCGGGTCGGCGGTCGCGACGACCGGCAGGTCGACCGTCCCGGCCAGCGCGGCGGCACCCTCGGGGTCGGTCAGCACGGCGCTCGCGCCGCTCGCGACCGCGGCGGCGGCGTAGTCGGCGCCGTGGGCATGCGCGCCGGGCAGCGCCGCGTAGAGGTCGCCGGGCCGCACCGCGCGGGAGTCGTGCGTGACGCCGTGCAGCACGGCCTCGGGCGCCGGCGCGTCGGCCGGGACGATGGTCGGGACACTCCCGAGGTCGGCGAGCAGGCCGCACAGCTCGGTGAGCGTGCGGGCCGGCCGGTGGGCCGGGCGCAGTGCCGGAGGGGTCACGCCGTCGACCTTAGTAGGGCACCCGTCACGGACTCACGCCTGCTCACGGTGTCGTCCGTGGCCATGCGGTCTCCTTGGATTTCCCACAACTGTCAGTCCTGCCCCCACAACAGCGGGAGCCAGCCGGGCGATCCGCGGCCATTTCACCCCGCCGCGCCGGGTGACCGGACCGTCTCCGCCGGTACACGGGCAGGCCGGCGCCGCGCGGTCACCGCAACGGGTGGCCCGGCGCCGACGACCGCCGGTCACCCGGCCGCCGGTGGCGCGCGGGTGGTGCCCGGCTGGGCCGCCGGTGTGCTCACCGCGCCCGTTGTCGTGGCGGTCTGGCCGCCGCCGGCTGGCGTCGCCGTGGCCGGGCTGACCGGCACGTCGCCCGGGCCGAGGATGTCCGGCTGGTCGGCGACGCCGGGCTGAGCCAGCGGCAGCCGCGGCGCCGCGGCACCCGACGGCGGCACGCCCAGCGTGGCGAGGGCGAAGGTCATCACCTTCTGGAAGACCGGCGCCGCCGACGTGCCGCCGAAGTAGGAGGTCTTCGGGTTGTCCAGGACGACGGCGATGACGACCCGCGGGTGGTCGGCCGGGGCGAAACCGATGAAGGACGAGACGTAGCTCAGTCCGTCCTTGCCGTAGTAGCAGCCGCACGACGGGTCGATCCGGTACGCGGTGCCGGTCTTGCCGGCGACCCGGTAGCCCGGGACGGCGGCGGCGGGGCCGGTGCCGTTCGAGGTGGTGACCTGCTCGAGCATGTCGGACAGGGTGCTCGCGGTCCGGGCACTGACCACCCGGACGCCGGGCGCCCGCGGTGTCGGGACCATCGCGCCGGAGCTCGACCCGACCGCGTCGACCAGCCGCGGCGTCATCCGGACCCCGCCATTGGCGATGGTCGCGTAGACGGTGGCCATCTGCAGCGCCGTGGCGCTCATGCCCTGGCCGTACGAAACCGTCGCCGCCTGGGAGGCCGACCAGGTCGACGAGCTCGCGAGCTGGCCGCCGCTCTCGCCCGGGAAGTCGAGCCCGGTCGGCCGGCCGAGGCCGAAGGCACGCATCGTCGCCTCCAGGCCAGCCGAGCCGACCTTCTCCGAGATCAGCACCGCGCCGATGTTGCTGGAGTGGGCGAGCACCCCGGCGGCAGTGAGCTGCAGGGTCCCGTGGGGCTCCGCGTCTCGGATGGTGACCCCGCCACGGCGGATGTCCGCGGGCACGGTGACCGGGGTGGTGTCGGTGATCTCGCCGCGGTCCAGGGCCGCCGCCATCGTGATGATCTTGTTGACGCTGCCCGGCTCGTAGGCGTAGCCGGTGGCACGGTTGCCGAGCGCGGCCGGATTGGCCTGCCCGACGTTGTTCGGGTCGAAGTCGGGTGAGTCGGCCATCGCGAGGATGTCCCCGGTGCCCGGGTTCATGATCACGATCGTGCCGGCGTCCGCCTGGGTCTGCGCGACGCCGGCCGCGATGGCCTGCTGGGCATCCCACTGGATGTCCCGGTCGAGGGTCAGGCGCAGGTCCTTGCCCTCGACCGGGGCCTTCTCGCTGCTGGGCGCGGACGGGATCTCCCGGCCGGCCGGGTCCGTCTGCAGCCGGCGGGTGCCGTCCTGGCCGCGCAGCACGCTGTCGTAGGCCAGCTCGATGCCGCCGTTGCCCTGCAGCAGGTCCTTGGCGCCGAACCTGGTGTACCCGACGACGTTCGAGGCGACGGTCCCGTTCGGGTAGATCCGGCGGCGTTCCGGGAGGACCCCGACGCCCTTGAGCTCCAGCGCCTCGACCCGGTTGCCGACATCCGGGGCCAGCCCGCGCGCGATGTAGACGAACCGGCTGCGGTTGGCCAGCTTCTGCTCGATCGTCGCCGCCGGGAGGCCGACCAGCGGGCTGAGCTTCGCGGCGGTGGCCGGCCGGTTGTCCACCAGGGTCGGGTCCGCGTAGATGGCCCTCGCGTCGACGTCCTCGGCGAGCGTCGCGCCGTCCCGGTCGGTGATCTCACCCCGGACCGCCGGCAGGTTGACGACCTGGGTGCGCTGCCGCTCGCCCTGGCGGGCGTAGTTCGCCGCGGAGAACCCCTGGAGCTGGGTGAGCCGGGCCCCGAGCGCGAACAGCAGCAGCGTCATGACGACGACGCCGATCCGCAGCCGGCGCCGGGAGCTGGCCAGCGCCCGGCCGGTGCGCCGGCGCGGCGGCCGGCCACCGGGCCGGCGGGGCGGGCCGCCCCGCGCGACGGTTCGGGCTGGGTCCCGCCGGGCCCGGTCGCCGCGGGTCGGGCGGCCGGCCCGCGCCGAGCCCGTTCGCGAGCCCTCCGTCACCACCCGCAGCCGCGAGGGCGCGCGGCGGTCCGGTGGGAGGAGCGTCGAGCTCACCGGCCAGACGTCCCCGTGCCCGTGGCTGCCGGCGCGGCCGGCGCCCCGCTGGCCTGGCCGGCTCCGGGCTGGCTCTGGCCGGCCGCCGCCGGGACGCCGCCGGCCCCCTGGGTGGCGGGCGCCGCCGGCTGGGCCGGGGCTGGCGCGGGCACCACGTAGAAGATGACGCCCCCGGCCGCGTCCCCGCCGCCGCCGGTGACGACCCGGGCCCCTGGTGGCAGCGTCGCGCCGGGCGGCAGGTACTCGGGCAGCCCGCCCGGGACCATGCCGAACGCGGCCGCGCGGCTGGCGAGCGCGCCCGGTGCGGACAGCTGGTCGGCCCGGACGGCCAGCGCCTGTTCCTGGTCGGCCAGCGCCGCGGACCGGGCCTGCAGGCTGTGCGCGTGGAAGGCATCCTCCGACAGTGCTGTGTTCAGCAGCAGCAGGCACAGCAGCCCGCTGGCCATGAGCACCAGCAACAGGATCACGAACGGCGCGCGCGGGGCGCGCTGGGCGCGGGCAGCCTTGGCCCTCGCCCGGGCCAGGGCGGTCGGCCCCGTCAGCGGCGCCGGGCTGGCCGGCCGGGGGGCTCTGGCCGGTGGCCGGCTCGGCCGCGGCTCGGGCCGGGACGGCGGGGTGACGGGCTCGGCGGCCGGCGCGGCGGAGCGCGCGGCCGACGCACGCGCGGCGGGACGACCGGCCAGCTCGGCGGGCGCGGCGGTCCGGCGCGGCCGCGGCCGGCGAGCAGGAGCCGGCGCCGGGAGGGCCACCGGGTCCAGCTGCGGCGCCAGTGCGGTCGCGCCGGCTGACAGCGGCCGGTGCTCGTCGCTCGCGGGAGCTGTCATGATCGTCCTCCTCTGGCACGTCCTGGGTGCCCTGAGGGCCGCTGTTGGCCTGGGTGATGCGCGGCCCGGTCCTGGCCTGGGTGATGCGCGGCCCGGTCCTGGCCTGGGTGATGCGCGGCCCGGTCCTGGCCTGAGATCCCCGCGGCGGGCCGCCTTGCGGCCGAGCGCTGGCCGGACTTCCCAGGAGCCGAGTACCGGCCGGGCTTCCCGCCGCCGGCGGGCGGGCCGCCGCCACGGGCGGGGCGGGAGCCGGCGTCTCCCGCTGCCGCCTGCGGGCGCAGGGCGGCGTGGGCGGACGCGGGCGCCGCGCCCGGGCGGACCCGTTCGGCGGCGCGCAGCCGCGCCGAGGCCGCCCGCGGGTTGGCCGTCGTCTCGGCCTCGGTCGGCGGCTCGGACCCGCGGGTCAGCAGCCGGAAGGTCGGCTCGGCGTCGGCCGGCACGACCGGCATGTCCGGCGGCACGCGCGTGGTCGTCACGTCGGCGAGCGCCCTTTTCACCAGCCGGTCCTCGAGCGAGTGGTAGGCCAGCACGGCGATCCGCCCGCCGACCGCGATCCGGTCGAGCGCGGCGGGCAGCGCCCGTTCCAGCACCTCCAGCTCCGCGTTCACCTCGATGCGCAGCGCCTGGAAGGTGCGCTTCGCCGGGTTGCCACCGGTCCGCCGGGCGGCCGCCGGGATCGCGGCGCGCACCAGGTCGGCGAGCCGGGACGACGTCGTGAACGCCTCCCTGGCCCGCTCGGCGACGACCGCGGCCGCGATCCGCCGGGCGAAGGGCTCCTCGCCGTAGCGGCGCAGCACCCGGGCCAGCGTGGCCTCGTCATAGGTGTTGAGCACGTCGGCCGCGGTCCGCCCGGTGGTGGGGTCCATCCGCATGTCCAGCGGTGCGTCCCTGGAGTAGGCGAAGCCACGGTCGTCGAGGTCCAGCTGCAGCGACGAGACGCCGAGGTCGAACAGCACCGCCTGGACGGCCGGGATGCCGAGCCGGTCGAGGACGGCGGGAATCTCGTCGTAGACGGCGTGCGCGAACTCGACCCGGCCGACCGCGAAGGCGAGCCGTCCGCGGCTGGCGGCGAGCGCCTGCGGATCCCGGTCCAGGCCTACGAGCCTGAGCTCGGGCAGCGCCCGCAGCATGGCCTCGGCGTGGCCGCCGAGGCCGAGAGTGGCGTCGACCGCGACGGCACCCGGCTGGGTCAGCGCCGGGGTGAGCAGCGCGCGCACCCGGTCCAGCAGGACCGGGATGTGGCTGGCCTGCACCAGTCGCCGCCCTTCTCGACAGTCGCGTGCGGCTGGACACGTCCGCCGGACGCCGCTGGCGGCCTGCCCGGTGGCAGGCGCCCGGTGGGCCACGACCGGCCCGTCCGTGCGGCACCGGGCCGGCTGCGGCCCGCGCCCAGGTCCCGCCCCGCCGGGCCGCCGGACGCCGGGGAAGTGGCATCCGGTGGCGGGCGGGGGGAACTCGGCACGCGCGGCCCGTGGTGGGCCGGAAGGCCACCGGGGACGGTGGCCGCTGCCTGACCGTGGGCCCGTTGGCCGGCTAGGCCCGCCACGGGTCCTGGCGGCGGGCGATGGGGAGCGCTGGGGGATGCCTGGCGCGCTCCAGGTGGCATCACGATCCAGGGCCATGGGTGTCGTGCCGGCCGGACGCGTCCCGCCGGGCGCTAGATGACGCCGGGCAGCACCTCCTCGGACAGCTCCGCGAAGCTCTCCTCCTGCTCGGTCAGATAGGCCGCCCAGCGCCCGGTATCCCAGATCTCGACCCGGGTGTTCGCGCCGTTGACGATGCAGTCCCTGGTCAGCCCCGCGTACTCGCGCAGCGCCGGCGGGATCGTGATGCGGCCCTGCTTGTCGGGAACGTCATCGTTGGCCGACGAGAAGAAGACTCGGCTGTAGTCGCGCAGCGACTTCGCCGTTACCGGCGCGGTGCGCAGCGACTCGCTGATTCTGGAGAACTCGGCCATCGGAAACACGTAAAGGCAGCGTTCTTGTCCTTTGGTAATCACGAGTCCTCCTTCCAGCTCCTCGCGGAACTTCGCGGGCAGCGTGAGCCGGCCCTTGTCATCCAGGCGTGGCGAGTGGCTACCGAGAAACACCGGCGCCCCTCCTCGCCTACCAGGGCGGAGTCACGGGCCGGCCCCGTCCGGTCGGTCCGAGACCTCGAAGATCCGGACCCCGCCGAGATCCCGAGTGCGCACGGGTGCCGCAAACAGGCCACCAGCCGATCGCCGTTCCCCCACTGCGCGCCACTGTACCCCACTGCCCCCCACCTAGCACCCCCACGACACCCCGACGAGCCACCCCCCTCCCCACCGCGTTTCCGGGCGGCGGGCCCTTTCCCGAGGGCCCGCGCGAACAGGGGCTCGGCCGGCCAGTCCTGGCCTGGCCGAGGACAGCCAACGACCGCTCAGCCCCTGGCCACGCCCTCGCTCCCGCCGTGGCTCGCACCGCTTCCCGGTAGGCCGCCAGGTCTCCACGGAGGCAGCAGCAGCCCGGGTTTACGGCACACGGCGGCATTACCAGCACGTCTAATAGGTGGGCGGCGCGGACCACCATCGGCCACGCCAGGCACTACGGCGCACCACGCGACCCCGATACGGCGCGGAAATCCCGCGTCCTGGTGGGCTTCCTCGCCCTGGGACAACGAGATCGGCTGGTGAGATGTCACACTCGGGCGAGGACAGCTCCCATCGGGGGCCGCATCCGCTGATCCCGGAGGGGGGCCCACGTGGCGACGGAGCCCGGAATACTGCACTGGCGTGACCCCGCCGGCGATGTCGGCCAGCTGACCGATGTCGCCGATCGAATCCTGCGATCCGTGGGAGCCGTCATCGACGGCAAGCCGGAGGCGATCAGGACCGCGCTGGCCGTGCTGCTGACCGAGGGCCACCTGCTCATCGAGGACGTGCCCGGTGTCGGCAAGACGATGCTGGCGAAGGCGCTGGCCCGGTCGATCGACGCCCGGGTGCGCCGTATCCAGTTCACCCCTGATCTGCTGCCCGGTGACGTCACCGGCGTGAGCGTCTACAACCAGGGCACCCGCGACTTCGAGTTCCGGCCAGGCCCGGTCTTCGCGAACATCGTCGTCGGCGACGAGATCAACCGCGCCGAGCCGAAGGCGCAGTCCGCCCTGCTGGAGTGCATGGAGGAGCACCAGGTCACCGTCGACGGCATCACCTACCGGCTGGAGTCGCCGTTCATGGTGATCGCGACCCAGAACCCGGTGGAGATGGAGGGCACCCGCCCGCTCCCCGAGGCGCAGCGCGACCGGTTCACCGCTCGCATCTCGATGGGATACCCGTCGCCGGCGGCCGAGTTCGCGATGCTCGAGAGCCACGGCACCGCCGACCCGCTGGACGACGTCGTCCCGGTCACGTCCGCCTCCGAGATCGTGAAGATGATCTCGCTCGTCCGGACGGTGCACGTCTCCGACGAGGTCCGGCAGTACATCGTCGAACTGGTCGGCGCCACCCGCCGCCACCCCGAGGTCTCGCTGGGCGCGTCACCCCGGGCGGCGCTGCACCTGATCCGCACCGCTCGCGCCGCGGCGGCCCTCGACCGGCGCAACTTCGTGCTGCCGGACGACGTGCAGGCGCTGCTGGTACCCGTGATCGCCCACCGGCTGCTGCTGCAGCCCGAGGTGGCACTGTCCGGCGAGCCGGTCATCGACATCACCGCCCGGCTGCTGACCGACATCATCGCCCGCACCCCGATTCCCCGACCCGGCTCGGCCCCCCGGCCACAGCAGCGTCGCGGCCGCTGACGGCCCAGCGGTGCGCGACCTCGCCGCCGCCCTGCGCGGCCTGACCACCCGGGGACGGTCCTTCCTGGCCGCCGGCGGCGCCTGTGCCGTCTCGGCCATCGTGCTGGGCGAGCAGGACCTGCTCCGGGTGGCGCTGCTGCTGATGCTGCTGCCAGTGTCCGCCGCGCTGTTCGTCTCCAGGACCCGCTACCGGCTGGCCTGCACCCGCCGGATCGAGCCGCCCCGGGTCACCGCGGGCCAGGCCGCCCAGGTGCGGGTCCGGCTGGACAACATGTCGCGGCTGCCGTCGTCGGTGCTGCTCGTGGAGGACAACCTGCCGGACGGTCTCGCCGCGCCGGCCCGGTTCGTGGTGGACCGGATCGAGCCGGGCGGGACCCGCGACCTGTCCTACGAGATCCGCGCCGGGCTGCGCGGGCGCTACCAGCTCGGCCCGATGTCGATCCGGCTCGCCGACCCGTTCGGCTTCTGCGAGCTGACCCGGGCCTTCCGCAGCCGCGACGACCTGGTGGTGACGCCGGCGATCGAACAGCTGCCAGGTGCCCGGTCGCTGCCGCAGGCCGCCGCGTCGGTACTGCGCCGGTCGGCGCTGAAGGGCGACGACGAGGCGACGACGCGGCCCTACCGGTCCGGCGACGACCTGCGCCGGGTGCACTGGCGGACCACCGCGAAGACCGGCGAGCTGATGGTGCGCAGGGAGGACACCCCGCGCCTCGGTGGCGCGACCCTGCTGCTCGACGACCATCTCGGCTCCTGGGGCCACCACGTGGGGCCGGCGTCGCCGTTCGAGTGGGCGGTCAGCGCCGTCGGCTCGATCGGCACGCACCTGGCCCGCAGCGGTTACGGGGTCCGCCTCGTCACCCACCGCGGGCTCGCGGCCGCGGTCCCGGCCCGCAACCCAGGGCCGCTGCTGGACGAGCTCGCCGTCATCACCCAGGTGACGGAGGCAGACCCGCGCCCGGCGTACGCCGCCGTGGCCGGTGGCGACGGCGGCATGCTCGTCATGGTCCTCGGCCGGACCTCGCCGGAGGTGGCGCGCCGGCTCGGCGCGATGCGCCCGCGCAACGCGCCCGCCATCGCGGTGCTCGTCGACCTGGGCCGCTGGGGCGCCGAGCCCAGGGCCAGCGCCGACCTGGCCGGCTGCGAGCTGGCCCTCTCCCGGGCCGGCTGGCGGGTCCTGATCTCGGGGCTCGGCAGCCGGATCGCCGACGACTGGCCCCGGCTGTCCGGCCCGGCCGCCCGGTTCGCCCGCGTGCCCGCGCCTGGTGCCGTGGCCTCCTCCCCCACCGGGCACCCCGACGCCGCGCCGCCGTTGGGCGCCGCCGAGGCACCCGGTCTGGGGCTGCCCCGATGACCCGGCCGGTGACCGTCCGCGGGCCCGCGCCGGGCCGATCCGCGGGCCGGCGGGCCGCCCCGGTGGCCCGGCGCGGCGCGTCCCGCGGCCAGGCCGTCCCGACGCTGGTCGGAGCACTCGCGTCGTTGCTGTGCGCGAGCTCGCTGCGCCCGCTGTTCGACGGGTTCTTCTGGTGGTTCGGGCCGGTGTTGCTCGCGGTGCTCGCGGTCGTCGGGCTCGCGGCGCTCGGCCGCGCCCTGGGTCTCGGCCCGTCGGCCACCGTCGTGCTCAGCCTGGCCGGCCTGCTGCTGACGTTGACCGTGCTGTGCGCCCGGTCCGAGGCCTGGCTCGGCTTCGTGCCGACGCGTGCCAGCTTCACCCACCTGTTGGACCTGATGTCCAGCGGCCGCGCGGACATGTCCCGGCTGGCCGCGCCGGTGCCGAGCCGGCCCGGGCTGGTCGTGCTGACGGTGCTCGGCGCCGCGTTCGTCGCGCTGGTCGTCGACCTGCTGGTGGCCGCCGGCCGCCCGACCCTCGCCGGCCTGCCGCTGCTAGGCCTGTTCGCGGTCCCGGCGGCGGTGCTGCCGCACGGCGTCGGCGCCGGGCCGTTCACGCTCGGCGTGCTCGGTTTCCTCGCCCTGCTGCTGTTGGACGGCCGGACGGTCGTGGACCGCTGGGGCCGGCTGGTGACGACCCGCGGTGAGGGCAGGACTCAGCTGTGGCTAGGCGGTCTCGCGGGCCGGGTCGCCCTCGGCGCGCTGGTGCTCGCGGTGCTGGCACCGCTGGCGCTTCCCTCGCTGGACAGCCACGGGCTGATGCACCGCAACAACGGGCCCACCGGCAACACAGGCCCGATCGGCACCAGGACCACGGTGCAGTGGCCGATGGTGACGCTGCAGGACCGGCTGCACGTCAACCAGCAGCAGCCGCTGCTGACGGTTCGGTCCAGTGGGGGGACCGGATCGGTCCAGCTGCGGACGGTGGCGCTCGAGGACTACGACGCCGTCCGGCAGTCGTTCAACCTGCGGGAGCTGAGCGGCAACCCCAAGGCCCCGGTGTCCAGCCGTGGGCTGCCCGGCCCGCCGGACGGTGTGGACACACGCTCGGTGACCGCGACCATCTCGATCGAACCGGGCTACAGCGAGGACTTCCTGCCGGCCCCGTGGATCCCGGCCTCGGTGCGTGGCCTGAGCTCGGACTGGCTGCTCGACAAGGCCAGCCAGACGATCTTCAACCCGAAGGGCTCGGCCGCGGGCTCCACCTACACCGTCTCGGCGGCCGAGCCGGTGCCGAGCCGCCAGGAGCAGACGGCCAAGGGCCCGGTGCCGGCCGACATCGACTACGACACGAAGCTGCCCGCGAGCCTCGACCCGCAGGTCCGGCAGCTGGCGCTGTCGATCACCAGCGGCAGGACGAGCGACTTCGACAAGGTCCGCGCGATCCAGGACTACTTCCGCGGCGGGTCCTTCCACTACGACCTCAACGGCGCGCCGACCGGCCAGGACGCGCTCCACCAGTTCCTGTTCGTCACCAAGACCGGGTACTGCGAGCAGTTCGCCTCCGCGATGACGCTGCTCGTGCGCGCGCTCGGGATTCCCGCGCGGGTGGCCGTCGGCTTCATCGGCGGCGAGCGCCAGTCCGACGGCAGCGTCCTGATCCGCGGCGGGGACGCACACGCGTGGCCGGAGGTCTGGCTGCCCGGCACCGGATGGCTCGCGTTCGAGCCGACGCCGCGTACCGACGGCGTGACCGTCCCGTCCTACGCCGGCGGTGACGACCAGCCGGTCACGCCGCCGGCCGACGCGGGCAGCCAGACCCAGCAGCCGACGCCCGACGCGACCGGGAGCCAGCCGGCCAGCACCGACCCGGGTGGGTCCCAGACGGACCAGGGCAGCTCCGCGCAGTCCTCCGGGCACTCGCTGGGCGACCTCGCCCAGGCGTTGCAGGGTGGCGATCTGTCCCAACCACGACTGAGCGTGCGCACGTCGGACCCCGAGGCGTTCCGGAACGTCTTCCTGCGCGAGACGGCGTTGGACGACTTCAACGGCACGAACGGCTTCACCGAGCAGGCGCTGCCCGCGTCCGGCGACCGCCCGCTGGACCACGGCCTGCCCGGCCCACCCGCCGGCGTCGCGACCACGAAGCTGACCGCCACGGTCTCCGTGCACCCCGGCTTCCACGAGTCCGAGCTGCCGGTACCCGCGGTGGCGACGTCGGTGAACGGCCTCGCGGGCTCCTGGCAGGTCCACCAGTCGACCGGCACCATCTACGCGGGTCCGGGAACAACGGCTGCCGGCGCGGTCTACACGGTGCAGGCGCAGGTCCCGAACCCCACCCCGGCCCAGCTCGCCAAGGCCGGGCCGGCCCCTGCCGCGCTGCGGGCCGACCTGGCTCTGCCGGCCGACCTCGACCCGCGCCTCCGCCAACAGGCCGAGACGGTCACCGCGCAGGCGACCACGACGTACGCGAAGGCCGAAGCGCTGCTGCGCTACCTCACCGCCGCGCCGTTCAGCTATGACGTGAACGCCCCGGTGGGCACGGTCAGCGACCTGCTGTTCAGCACCCACACCGGCTTCTGCAACCACTACGCGACGGCGATGGCTGTCCTGGCCAGAACGCTGAAGATCCCGGCCCGCGTCGCGGAGGGCTACGCCTACACCCCCGATGTTCCGCAGCCGGACGGGTCGTTGCTGTACAAGACGGGCAACTGGCACGCGTGGACCGAGGTCTGGCTGCCCGGCGCCGGCTGGGTGTCCTTCAACCCGACCCCGGTGGGCAACCTCAACCTCGGCACGAACACCTGGAAGCCGGACCCCGGGCAGAAGCAGCTCGAGACCGGCGACCAGACCGGTGCGGCGGGATCGGCCGGGTTTGGTCACGGCGTGCTCCGCGTCCTGCCATGGGTGCTGATCGGGCTGGCCGGGCTGGCCCTGCTCGCGACGCCGGCGATCGCCCGGGTCGTCCTGCGCCGCCGCCGGCTGGGCGGCGACCCGCCACGCCGAGGGGCCGGTCCCACGGCGTCGCCGGCCGCCAGCGCCGCGGAGGCCAGCGCGCGGGTGCGGGCCGGCTGGACGGAGCTTCTCGACGTGGCGACGGACCTCGGCATCCCGCTGCGGCTCAGCGACTCGCCCCGGATGGTGACCGCCAGGCTGGACCGCTACCTGTCGGCCGGACCGGAGGCGAACGAGGACCGGGTCGTGGCAGCGCGAGCGGCGCTCACCCGGCTGGCGTGGGCCGAAGAACGGGTCCGTTACGCCCCGCCCGGCACCTCGGTCGGGGAGGCCGCGGACACCGTGGCGGCGGACGTGACGACCGCCGTCGGCGCGCTGCTGTCCGTCGCCCCGCGCAGCCGCCGGCTTGTCGCCCAGATGGCGCCACCGTCCATGCTGCGCCGGGCGACCCGGTCCGGGGCGTACGGCGCGGCCGAGCGGGCCTGGCGACGCCGGCCGGTCCGGTCCGCTCCCCCGGCGCAGGCCGAACCCGAGCCAGGGCCGAGTGAGCCCGTGGCGCAGGCGTAGACAGTCCGGCCGCTCCGTCCATGGGCGATCGCGTCACGCCGACTGGAGACGACCGCCCGCGCCCGCCCGAATGGCACCGATGTGCCCGGGTCGGGCGCGGGCCCGGGCTGAAGCCCGCACCGCCGGACCATTGCCAGTGCGTGACAATGGACCCGCGGGTAGGTGCCTCAGGTAAAGGGCTGGTACCGAGGATGGCCGTTGTCCCCCACGCCCGCGCGCCGATGCCTATCGTTGGTTAGGTTCGTCCTACCGGGTCGACGTGGCAGGCTTGATGTGCCGCGACCTGGTCGGGTTGAGGGACCGGGGTCGAGGGAGGAGTGCGTAGATGCCGCTCTCGGAGAACGAGCAGCGCATGCTCGAGCAGATCGAGCGCGCTCTCGTCGAGGACGACCCCAAGTTCGCGAGCACGGTCCGATCCACGAACCCGCGCACCTACCTGGTTCGGCGAATCCGCCGCAACGCGGTGCTTTTCGTCCTCGGCCTCGCCGTGCTCGTGGTGGGCGTCGTCCTCAGCCAGTTGCCCACGCTGACCGTCATCCTGGGCATCCTCGGCTTCGCGATCATGCTGACCGCCGCGTTGCGCGGCGCGGCCGACCTGCGCCGGATGAGCGGGCGCAACGCCGACCCCCGCCGTGGCGGGTCCGCCGCGCGCCGACGCACCCGCGCCACCTTCATGGAGCGGGTCGAGGAGCGCTGGCGCCGTCGCTGGGAAGGCTGACCGAACCCGTCATCCAGGCCGACCACCGCGGGCGAGCCCGCGTCGACGCTCTTCTGCCAGGGCCGGTCGGCGGCGGCTTGCCTCAGGTCGGTCCCGGTCGCCTGGGCTGACGCGGCAGCAGGCTGGCGGGACCGATCGAGCCGACACCGAAACGACGGCCCGCCGCGTCGGTGGCCCGGTCGAGCTGGGACCAGCCGACCGGCCGCTCGTCGAACGCGAGCTGATGGCCCGCACCGCCCGCGTCCGCCAGGTTCGCCGCGCGGACTCCGACCAGCCGGACGGCCTTGCCAGCCAGGCCCGCCTCGTGGAACAGCTCGAGCGCGCCTCGGTAGATCTCCTGGCTGACGTCGGTCGGCTCCCGCAGCGTGCGCGCCCGGGTGAGCGTGGTGAAGTCGGCCAGCCGGATCTTGACGCCGACGGTCCGCGCCACCCGGCCGCGGTCACGCAGGCGCCGCGCCACCTGGCCGGACAGGCGCAGCAGCTCCCGGGCCAGCGCGCTCTCGTCGGCGCTGTCGACCGGGAGGGTGTGCTCGGCGCTGATGCTGACCTCGGTCGACCCCGGGTCCACACCGCGCTCGTCGCGGCCGTGCGCGAGGGCGTTCAGGTGCGCGCCGGCAGCCTGGCCGAGCGCCCGTTGCAGCGTGGGAAGCGGGCAGTCTGCGATGTCGCCGATGGTGCGCAGCCCGAGCCGGTCGAGCGCCGCCTCGGTGGCCCGCCCGACGCCCCACAGGGCCGACGTCGGCAGCGGGTGCAGGAAGGTGAGCACCGCGTCCGCCGGGACCACCAGCAGGCCGTCCGGTTTGGACCGGGTTGAGGCGATCTTGGCGACGAACATCGTCGGGGCTACTCCGACCGAGCAGGTCAGGCCCTCCTCGGCGAGTACCCGGGCACGGATCAGCCGAGCTACCTCGACGGGTGTGCCGAACAGCCGCCTGGACCCGGCCACGTCCAGGAAGGCCTCGTCCACCGAGAGCGGGGCTACCAGCGGGGTGACCTCCCGCAGGATCGCCATCACCCGGTTCGAGACCTCCTGGTAACGGTGCCGCTCAGGTGGCAGCACCACTGCCGGTGGGCACAGCCGGCGCGCGCGGGCGAGCGGCATCGCGCTGTGTACGCCGAAGGCGCGTGCCTCATAGGTCGCGGACAGCACGACGCCGCGCGTCCCACCGCCGATGATCACGGGCCGGCCGCGCAGCTCCGGGCGTTCCAGCAGGGTCACCGAGGCGAAGAACGCGTCCATGTCGACGTGCAGGATCGGGCCGCTCATCGACCTGTCGACGCCCGTCCCGGCCGGGCCGGCCGAGGCGCCGGTCACGGTGCGGCCGGCGGGCGGCGGGCGAGGACGTGCAGCTGCGCGGCGAGGTCCCGGTAGGGCGGACGGGTGGCGACGGCGGCCTCCAGCTCGGCGAGCCGCTCGGCCCAGCCGGCCGCGGGCTCCCGCTCGTCCCCGCCACCGGCCGGCGGCGTCGCGAGATCGGTGAGAACCCGGACACCGTGCACGGCGACGACCTCGGCGCCCGCCGCCCGGACGAGACCGACGATCTCGTCGGTGTCGAAGCGATGGGTCTCGCCGGCCAGGCGCGCGACGTGCGCCGGCGGGTACGAGCCAGCCAGTGCCTGGGCTGCCTCGTCGAACCGGCCGGCGAGCGCGCGAGCCAGCACGGTGCCGGCCCGGCCCGGGACGAGCAGGCTCAGCCAGCCGCCGGGCCGCAGCACCCGCAGCGCCGCGGCGAGGGCCCGTTCCGGGTCGTCGACCCGGTCGAGCACCGCGTGGCACAGCAGCAGGTCGGCGCCGCCGGCCGTGACGAGGCCGGGGCCGACCACGGCACCCAGCTCGGTCAGGTCACCCTGGCGGCCGGTGACGCGCGCCGCCACCCCGGCGTCGGCGGCGCGGCGGGCCAGCGCGGCCAGCGAGTCCTGGCTCGGGTCGACGACCATGACCCGGTGCCCCCGCTCGGCGAGTGGCACGGCGAACCCGCCGCTGCCACCGCCGGCGTCGACCACGGTCAGCCTGGTCCCGGCCGGGCCGGCCGCGAGCACATCCGTGAGCGCCCGCCACACGGCGGCGTGCCGCGGGTCGGCCCGCTCCGCCGCCCGGTACTCGTCCCCGGGCCGGGCCGACGGGCTCGCCAAGCCGTCCGCCGACGGGCCCGTCGACGGCGCCGCGGCCGGGATCGTCATCGGGCCGGCAGCGAGAACCCGATGACCACGCCGACGACGAGGCCTCCCACCGACACGCCGGCGACCGTCACCATCCATCGAGACATCGGCTATCCCTACGTTCGGTAACCAAGGTGATCGTGAAGATAACCGATGGTAGTCGAATGAGGGTGGTCCGGCGACGGTGGGCCGCCGACGACCGAAGGAGGCCGGCTCTCGGCCCACTGGCGCCTGAGGGTGGTCCGGCGACGGTGGGCCGCCGACGACCGAAGGAGGCCGGCTCTCGGCCCACTGGCGCCCGGGCCGCCGACGGGCCGGACGGCCCAGACCCCGCCTGCGAGCCGGCTTCCGGCACCGGAGCCACGCGCCACGCGGGCACCCCGGTACGCGGCCTCACCGGAAGTCCCGAGAGCGGCGGGCCACGGCGAGCGGGAGGCGCTCGAGCCGTTCGGCGATCACGTTCACCACGCCGTCGGCCTTCTCCAGCCGACCACGGATGATCAGCGCGGGCGCGGAGGTGGCGACCACGCGGTGGCGTACCCAGACCCCACGGGAGCAGATCACGTTCACCAGGCCAGTCTCGTCCTCCAGGTTGAGGAAGGTGGTCCCACCGGCGGTCGCCGGGCGCTGCCGGTGGGTGACGACGCCGGCGACGACCACCCGCCGGTCGCCCGGCAGCTCCGCCAGCCGGGTGGCGACCACCACGCCGAGCGCGTCCAGCCGGTCACGGACGAACTCGGTCGGGTAGCGGCTCGGGGTGATCCCGGTCGCCCACAGGTCGGCGACGATCTCCTCAGCACCGGACATGCCGGGCAGGTGCGCCGCGACCGCCGACGGGTCCCCGCCCAGCGTCGTCCCCTCCAGCCGGTCTGGTCTCGCCTGGGCAGCGGCGCCGGCCGCCCACAACGCCTCCCGGCGGGCCAGGCCGAAACAGCCGAACGCCCCCGCGGTGGCCAGCGCCTCCAGCTGGGCCGCGGTCAGGCCGGTCCGGCGCACCAGGTCCGCCATGTCCCGGTACGGGCCGCCAGCGCCGCGCGCGGCCACGATCCGCTCCGCGTTCGCCGCGCCGATCAGGCGGACCCCCGCCAGGCCCAGCCGGACGGCCGGATGCCGTGGACCCGCCAGACCGCCGGCCGCCCCGCCCAGCTCCGCCGGCCCGGCCGCGGCCCCGGCGCCGATCCGGGCGGGAGCCGGGGCGTCCCCGACCTGCTCCCCGTCCCACACCGGCTCGGCCAGCCCGGCGGGCCGCCCCCCGTCCGCCAGGATCGCGCCGGCGCCGGAGGCGTTCAGGTCGGGGCCATGCACGGTGACGCCGTGCCGGCGGGCGTCGGCGACCAGGCTCTGCGGGGAGTAGAAGCCCATAGGCTGGGCGTTGACCAGCGCCGCGCAGAACGCCGCCGGATAGTACAGCTTGATCCAGGCGCTGGCGTAGACGAGGAACGCGAAGCTGACCGAGTGGCTCTCCGGGAAGCCGAAGTTCGCGAACGCGGCGAGCTTCGTGTACAGCTCGTCGGCCGCCACGCCGGTGATCCCGTTGGTGGCCATGCCCTGGTAGAACCGCTCGCGCAGCCGGTCGATCCGTTCGGTCGCCCGCTTGGCGCCCATCGCGCGGCGCAGCTGGTCCGCCTCGGCCGCGGTGAACCCGGCGACGTCGATCGCCATCTGCATGAGCTGCTCCTGGAAGAGCGGTATGCCAAGGGTCTTCTTCAGCGAGCGCTCCAGCAGCGGATGCGGGTAGGCGACCTCCTCGAGGTCGTTGCGGCGCCGGATGTACGGATGTACCGAGCCGCCCTGGATCGGGCCGGGCCGGATCAACGCCACCTCGACGACCAGGTCGTAGAACCGGCGTGGCTTCAGCCGGGGCAGGGTCGCCATCTGGGCCCGGCTCTCCACCTGGAAGACGCCGATCGAGTCCGCGGCACAGAGCATGTCGTAGACGGCCGGGTCCTCCGGTGGGATCTCCCCCAGGTCCAGGTGACGGCCGTGATGGTCCCGGATCAGGGCGAACGCGAGGTGCAGGGCGCCCAGCATCCCGAGGCCGAGCAGGTCGAACTTGACCAGCCCGGCGACGGCGCAGTCGTCCTTGTCCCACTGGATGACGGTCCGGCCCGGCATCCGGGCCCACTCCACCGGCACCACCTCGGCCACCGGCCGGTCGCAGATCACCATCCCGCCCGAGTGGATGCCCAGATGGCGCGGGAACCCGAGCAGCTGCCCGGCGAGCCCGACCACCTCGGCGGGGACTGCTGTGTTTTCTTGGTTCGCTCCGTCCGGGCGCGGCCTTGCGGCACCGGCCTCGCCTGGCGGCTCGGCCGGTACCCCCGGGCCGCGTCCTCCGGAGCGAACGGTGCGCTCCGGCGACAGCCCCTGCGGCCCTCGGACTTCGCTCCGCTCGTCCAAGGGCCTCCGGGGCTGCGCGCCTCCGCGCCGTGGGGGCACGTTCCGGCCACCCGCGACCGCTGGTGCGGGGGCGGATGACGCCGGGATGCCGGGCGGGGCGGTGGCGGATGACGCCGGGTTGGGCGGGGCGGTGGCGGGTAGCGGGGACCAGCGGTCGAGGCTGGAGGACCAGGCGTCCTGCTGGCCGGGGGAGAAACCGAGCGCGCGGGCGACGTCGCGCACCGCCGAGCGGGACCGGTAGCTGATGACGTTGGCCACCTGGGCGGCGCGGTCCCGGCCGTAGCGGCCGTAGACGTACTGGATGACCTCCTCACGGCGGCCGGACTCGATGTCCAGGTCGATGTCGGGTGGCCCGTCCCGCTCCGGGGCGAGGAACCGCTCGAACAGCAGGCCGAAGGAGACCGCGTCGACGCCGGTGATGCCCAGCGCGTAGCAGACCGCCGAGTTCGCCGCCGAGCCGCGGCCCTGGCAGAGGACGTCCTCCCGGCGGCAGAACTCGACGATGTCGTGGACGATCAGGAAGTAGCCGGGGAAGCCGAGGGACTCGATCAGGGTGAGCTCGTGGGCGAGCTGGTCGTAGGCCCCGCCGACCCGTTCCCGTTCCGGCGGCCCGTACCGGCGGGCCGCGCCCTGCATGGTCAGCAGCCGCAGCCAGCTGGCCTCGGTGTGCCCGGGTGGCACCGGGAAGTCCGGCAGCTTCGGGGCGACGAGCCGCAGGTCGAAGGCGTGTGTGACCCCGATCCGCGCCGCTGCCGCCACCGCGCCCGGATACCGGGCGAACCGATCGGTCATCTCGACGCCGGAACGCAGGTGCGCGGCGCCGGCCGGCGGCAGGTGGCCGTCCATCTCGTCGAGCGACCGGCGGGCCCGGATCGAGGCCATCACCGCGGCGAGCCGGCCGGCCGACGGCGTCGCATAGTGGACATTGTTCGTGGCGACACAGGTCAGCCCGGCCTCCTGGGCGAGGCCGTACAAAGCGTCGTTGCGGTCCGAGTCGAGCGGGTGCGCGTGGTCCCACAGCTCGATGGCGACGTTGTCCCGGCCGAACCGGCCGACCAGCCCGTCGAGGGCGACACGGGCGGCGTCGAGGCCGCCGGCGGCCAGCGCGGCGGGCACCAGCCCCTTGCGGCAGCCGGTGAGGATCTGCCAGTGCCCGTCGCCGGCCGCGGCGGCAAGCACGTCCAGGCTGGTCAGCGGGCGGCCTTTCTCCCCGCCGGCCAGGTGCGCGTCGGACACCGCCCGGGACAGCCGGCGGTACCCCGCCGGAGTCCGGGCCAGCACGAGCAGGTGGTCGCCGGCCGGGTCGGGCACCCCCGGGCGCGCGGCCGGCACAGCACCGTCCGGCCCCGGCCGACGCTGGCCCAGGCCTGGCCCCGAGCGGGACTGGCCCTGTCCTGGACCCAGGTGATGCTGGCCCGATCCTGGACCCAGGTGATGCCGACTCGTGCCTGGCCTCGGCGCGGGCTGGCCCGGACCCGCGGAGGACAGGGAGACCTCCACCCCGTAGAGCGTCGGCAGGCCTACCTCACCGGCGGCCTCCGCGAACCGGACCACCCCGTACATGCCGTCATGGTCGGTGAGCGCCAGCGCCGACAGCCCGAGCCGGGCGGCCTCCTCGACCAGCTCCTCCGGCTGGCTGGCCCCGTCGAGGAAGCTGAACGCCGAGTGGCAGTGCAGCTCGGCGTAGGGTGCCGCCGCCGGACCCGGCCCAGCCGCCGCGCCGGCTCGGCCCGCTCCCTGAACGCGGGCCGCGGTCGCGGCGGCGACCAGCTCGGGCGCCGGCTGGTAGGGCTCCCGGTGCCGCGACCACGCGGGCGCGTCCCCGCCGTCCCCTTCCAGCCCGCCCGGCTGGGGTGGGCGCCCGGACATCCGCCGCTCCAGCTCCGCCCACGAAACCGCCGGATTCCACCAGCTCACCGCGCTATCCCCCAGACGCCGGGCCGCCCCGGCAGGCATCGCCGCGCGCTGGCACGGCGTACTTGGTCACCACTCCCGGGCCGGTCGTCGCACCAACCGGCCCAGCCCACCGCATCGAGCCCGGCTCGACGGGCGGGAATCCGGAGTCACCCGGGCAAGCATCCGAACGCGGCCCGCCGGGAAACCGCCCGAGGGACGGCGACCACGGCGGGACAGGCGCGCGCTCGCCTCAGCCGTAGGACGCCTCCCACCACCATCGACCGCCCTCGACGAACAGCAGGCGGGCGTCGCCGTCCTCGGTGGTCAGCTGGAAGCGGGCGCGGCGGCGCCCGGACGGCTCCCACCAGCGTTCGTCGGCCGGCCAGGGACCAGCCCAGCCGGTCACCCGGACCGGCGGGCGGCCGTCGACGGCCAGCCAGGCCGGCGCCCCGGTGGCCACCGTCCGGCCGCTGACTATCACCGGCTCGCCGGCGGCGTCGAGCAGCTGGGCGCGGCGCGGCTCGGCGAGCACGGTGGCCGGCGCGGGCGCGGGCAGCCGCCCGGGCCATGGGGCGCCCGCCCGGTCCGCCTCGGTGGCGTCGCGCGGCCCGCGGGGCTCGCCCCACGGCACCAGCCGGACCGCCGTGGCGGGGTCACGCCCACCGCGCACCTCCGCGGTCAGGACCGCGTCCGGTCCGAGCAGGCCCTGGACCCGGTCGAGGGCCCGGCGCACCCGGCCGTCGGCCGCGCCCGGCTCACCCCACAGCCCCAGCTGGCGGCCGTCGGCGGCCAGCAGGTCCTCCGGAACCACCCTGATCCACGTCACGCCCGCAGTCGGCCCGTGCCCGCCCCCAGACGCCCCGGGCCCGTGGCCGGTCCCGGGCGGGGCGGCCCGGCTGGCCTCCGACGCCAGGGCCGCGGCGGACAGCCAGCCATCGAGCTGCCAGCGGATCCGGTCGGTGATCGCGGCGGCGGTCAGCGGGCCGTCGTGCCGCCAGACCCGGCGCAGCCGTTCCCCGTTCTCGGTCTCGGCCTCGATCGCGACCCGGGCGCAGGCCAGCCCCGCGGCCAGCAGCTTCGCGTGGCAGTCCTCGGCGAGCCGGCGGGCGGTGAAGACGACCGCCTCCACGGTGTCGGCCGGGGGGTCGAGCTCGGTGGCGACGGTGAGGTCCGGGGGGACCATCCGGGGCTCCGGCAGCCGCTCGTCGTCGCCCTGGGCCAGCCGGTGGACGAGTGCCCCGTCCGGGCCGAACCGGTCGACCACCTGGGCCGCGGGCAGCGCGGCGAACGCGCCCAGGGTCGGCAGCCCCAGCCGGCGCAGCAGCCCGGCGAGCTCGGGCCGGTCGACCAGCTCCACCGGCAGCCCGGCGAGGAAGCAGGCACTCGCCCCGGCCGGCACCGTCTCCCCGAGCCGGCCGGCCAGCCCCGCGGCGAACGGCCCGTCGGCGATCCCGATCCGGCAGTCGCCCGCGACGGCGGCCACCGCGCCGCGGATCTGGGCGACCACCAGGGCCTCCGCGCCGAAGTAACGGGCCGCGCCGCGGACCGGCACCAGGCAGTCGCCCGGCCGGGTCACCTCGACGCCGGGCACGACCGTCTCGACGGCGGCCACCACCGGCTCGAACGCCCGGGCGTCCCGGTCGGGGTCGGCCGCCAGCAGCCGCAGCTCCGGGCAGCGCCCCTGGGCGTCGCGGCGGCGCAGCCCGGGCAGCACCCCGGCGGCCCGGGCGGCCGCGGTCACGGTGACCACCCGGTTCGCCTCGACCACGGCGGCGGGCACCTCGGGCCCGGTCCCGGCGGCCAGCGTCGGCCAGTCCGGGCAGTGCACAGCCAGCATCCGCACGGGCATGACTACGCGGCCCCCTCGACGACGCGCAGCCCTCGGGCCACGCTGGCTCCCGGCTCGGCGCCCACGCGCGGCCCGGCGGCACCATCCAGCCCGGCGACCGTCAGCCCGGCGACCGCGGCATCCGCTTCCAGGTCCTGACCGATGACGTTCTCCCGTCCGGTGGCGGGGCTCAGGCCGGCGGCATCGTCGAGCTCGATGACGGGGTCGTGCCCGGCGACGGTGAGCCAGCCATGGCGGGTACGACTGGCCGCGCCCCGGCCGGACACCTGGACCAGCAGCCGGGCACCACGCAGGTGCCCATGGCCCTGGCCGAGGCCGTGGAAGGACCGTTCCGCCGCAGTCAGGCGCAGCTCCGCGCCCTCCCAGCCGGCACCGACCGGGAGCAGCAGGCAGCCCCGCTCACGAGCACGGGCCGCGAGCCGCCGGGCCGAGCCGGCCGTCCGCTCCCCCGCCGGCGGACGGACCGCCACCACATCCAGGGCATCGATCAGGGCCGCGGTGACCACGGGCCAGCGCGGGCCCGGCTCGGGTACCAGAACCAAACGGTCCAGCGCGATCCCGGCCTCGGCCGCGGCGAGCAGGCCCAGCGCCGGGTAGCCGACCACCGCGCACCACGCTCCGGCCCGGGACGGCTCGGCGAGCACGGCGAGCAGCAGCGCTGCCGACCCCTCGACGGCCACCGTCGTCCCCCGCGCCAGCGCCCTCCGGGGCAGCAGCCCGGCCAGCGCCGCCGGCACCGGCAGCAGCCGGCCATGATCACCGAGACCAGGCGGGCCGGCCGGGCCGTCATGGGCGATCTCCCGCAGCTCCCGCAGGTCCCGCAGGTCCCGCAGCGCGGCCAGCACCGGCTCCGGACGGCCGGTGGGCCGCCTTGCCGGGTGGGCGTCACGGGACTGCACGTCACGGGACTGCACATCACGGGACTGCGGGAAGTCGCGCGCGCGGACCGGGTGCACGGCTAGTCCGTCCCGGAACGCGCCACCGGCGCCGCCCCGATGAGCGTCGGCTGAGACGGCAGGCCCAGGACCTCCTCGACCACGCCGAGGAAGATCTCCACCTGCCGGACGAGGTCGTCGGCCTCGCGGGTGGACACGACGGACAGCCCGGTCTCGGCCGCGGCCCGCCGGGGCGCGCCCGCGGCGAAGAAGTCGGCCCACTCGCCGAGCTCCGGGGTGACCTGGGCCAGCAGACGCCAGGCACTCACCGGCCGGCCGCGCCGGCCCGGCCGAGGCCTGGCCCGGGCCGCCAGCACCGCCGCGGCCACCCGCAGCGCGGCGAGGTGCGCGAGCGCGTACCGCTCCCCCGCCGGGTGGGCGAACGCCGCCTCGGCCAGCCCGTGCCGGGCCGCCGCGAGCAGGTCGTCCCGGGAGCGCCGCGGCATCCCGGCCGCCGGGACCTCGGCCCGCTGGTCGACCGACGCGACCTGTCGTACCCCGTTGGCAGACTGCGGGGGCCGCGGCCGGACGGGATGCAGGGCGGGTTGCGGGCACACGGGTGGGCGCCCGGCCTGCTGTGGCACGGACGACTGCTGGTGCCGTGTTGGCTGGCTGGTCATCTCCACCCTCCCGGTGTCCACCCGCCGGCTGGTCGCCGGTTGTAGTCGCCGGCCCGCCCGGCACTTGTTCTAACGACGCCGCATTCGAACGACGCTGATTCGAACACAGGTTCGAACAAGCACGACGGTAGCCCGGCCGAGAGGAGGCGTCAATGTCGCTGGAGGAGGCGTCGCCAGGAGGTGCGCACGGCCGGCCGACGCGCGCCGCCGGGCGGCCGACGGTGACCGTCGACCTGTGGCGGGTACCGACCCGGCGGATCGGCGGGGCGCTCGGCCGGATGGCCCTGGACCGGGCTCGGCTGCGCCGCGTGGACGGACTCACGTTCGCCAGGCTGGTCGGCACCGGCACCCCCGGCGCCTTCGCGCCCCGGGACGCCGAGCCACGCCGCTGGGGACTGGTCGCGGTCTGGGACAGCCCGGCCGCCGCCCGGGCGTTCGAAGACTCCCCTGTCGCCCGTTCCTGGGCGCGGATCGCCGACGAGCACTTTCACGTCGGGCTACGCCCGCACGCCTGGCGCGGCCGCTGGTCGGGCCGTGAGCCCTTCGGCCCGTCGCCAGCGGAAAACCCCGCGGCGGCGAGCCCGGCGGCCTCGGGCCGACCCGCCGTCCATGATCGCGACTTCGACCCTCGGGTGGTCGCAGCCGCGGCCGCTTCGCAACCGCCGGAGGGCGCAGACGGCGATCACGTAGACGGGCCGACCTTGGCAGCCCCGGCCCTGGCAGGCAGCGAGTCCGCGGACGGAGAGACGGCCGGCACAGCGCCCCCGCCCCGGGGAGCGGTGGCGCCGGGGCTGGTGGCGGTGCTGACCAGGGCCCGGCTCGCACCCCGGCATGCGGTCGCGTTCTGGCGGGCCGCGCCCCCGGTCGCCGCCGACCTCGCCGCGCTGGCCGGCGCCCCCACAAACGCGGGCACCCCAGCGGCCGGCGTCCCCGGCGAGGCTGGCCCCACCGCTCTTCCCCGCACGCCCCACGGCCTGGCGGGGCCGACGCTCGCGATCGGGATCGGGGAGGCGCCGATCGGGCTGCAGGGCACGTTCAGCGTCTGGCCGAGCCTCGCCGCCGTCCGCGCGTTCGCCTACCAGCGGCCCGCGCATGCCGCCGTCGTCCGCCGCACCGGCGAGGTCGGTTGGTACGCCGAGGAGTTGTTCGCCCGGTTCGCGGTCCTCGCCGGCCATGGCACCGTCGACGGCCGGGATCCGCTGCGTCCCGACGGCTCCAGGACGGCGCGATGACACACCGTGTCCCCTATGGGAGAGTTGCTCGGTCGCCGGGCACGCGGCGAGAGTGCCGGGTTATCGTCGACCTCCCGACCGCCGTCCACTCACTGCGAGGCAGGCCTTGGCGAGTGCCGACATCAGGCTGGTGCGCTGGACGCCCGCCCGGATGCGTGCCCGCCTCGGTGAGGTGATCGCCGTCTACAAGGCGGCGTTCCTGGACGTCCACGAGATGGATCCGGTCCGCGCCGCCCGTGACCGGATGACGCACGCCCGCCGGCACACCGAGCGGCGCGACCTGCGCGCGGTCGCCGCGCTGACCTCCGACGACACCCTGGTCGGCGTCACCTACGCGATGCCCGGCCGGCAGGGGCAGTGGTGGCACGACGTGGTGGCCACCGCGCTGTCGCCCGCCGCCTCGGTGCACTGGCTGGAGGACTGCCTCGAGATCGTCGAGCTGCACGTCCTGCCGGAGTACCAGGGCCAGGGCATCGGCCGGGGCCTGCTGCGCGAACTGCTGCGCGACGTGCCCTACCGCACCGCCGCGCTGTCCGCGCTGGAGCTGCCGGACAGCCGGGCCCGCCGGCTCTATGCCAGCGAGGGGTTCGTCCCGTTGCTGTCGAACTTCCATTTTCCGGGCAGCTACACCGCCTACGCCGTGCTCGGCAAGGAGCTGCCGCCACCCGGACCACGGCACCGCCGCGGCGCGATGGCCGCCCGGTTCGGCCGGCCCGCCCGAGCGCTGTAGACCTCCGAGACGTGCGTCTCGGCCCGGGCCCGTTCGGTGGTCCTCCAGCTGGCTCGCCCGGTGGTGGCCGCGCGGACCACGTCGATGACAGGAAGGTCGATGACAGGAAGAAGGCCAGCGGCGCCCAGGCCACGGACGGCCGGCGCCCGAGCGTCAACCACACGGGCGTACCGAAGGGGCGAGCTACCGCGACGAGCTCCCGCCCCCGGCGCAGCACAGCCGGGGGCCGCCCGGGCGGGCCGGTAGCGGGCGCGCTGCCCTGGCTCGCGGCCGCGGCGGTCGTCGCCGTGCAGATCCCGTACCCACTGCTCGCGGCGGGCGGGTCCGGCCGGGCCTGGCTGACGGCCGCCCAGGTGCTCGCGTTCTTCACCGCCTCGGCGAGCCACGCCGCGCGCCGACGCGGCTGGGGTTTCACCGCGCGCTACCTCACCCTCGCGGTCGCGTTGGGGCTTCTCGTCGAGGCGGCCGGGCTGCGCACCGGCTGGCCGTTCGGGCGCTATGCCTACACCGACGGGCTCGGGCCCGAGATCGTCGGCGTGCCCGTGATCATCCCGTTGGCCTGGTCGATGATGGCCTACCCCGCCCTGCTGTTCGGCCGTCACGCGGCCACGGCGGTCTCGGGGACGGGCGTGGCGGTCAGGGCGGTAACCGCGCTTGTGGGCGGGATGCTGCTGGCCGGCTGGGACCTGTTCCTCGACCCGAGGATGATCGCCGAGGGCTTCTGGGCCTGGGCTCCCAACGACGGCCCCGCCGTCAACGGCATCCCGCTGACCAACACGGCCGGCTGGCTGGTCGTCGGCGCCCTCCTCGTCGCCGTGGTGGACCGCGTCCCGGGCCCTACCCGCGGCCGCGGGACCGCGGGTGGGGCCATCGACGTCGAGCACGCGGGCGCCGCGGGCCCGCCAGCGGCCGGCTGGCCCGCGGGCGACGGAGTACCGCTGCTTCTCGTCTGCTGGACGTATGGGTCCTGGCTGCTGGCCTGTGTCGCGTTCTTCGGGCAGCCCCTGGTGGCCCTGACCGGCGGGGTCGGCATGGGGCTGCCGCTCCTGCTCGCCGCCGTGGGCGGGTCGCGACGGTGGCGGACCCGGGCCCGGGCGGCCGCACCCGCCAGGCCGCAGGCCCGTCAAGAACTCCCGGACGCGACCAGCCCGGACCCACCGCGGTGACCAAGGCGCCGAGGACCGCCGCGTCGAGGAAGGCCCGGCTGGTGGCTACGGCTGCCCGCGGCGCGGTCTGGTCCGGCTCGGCCGGGGCGGCGCTGGTCGCGGTACACGCGACCGTCAACGCCCGGTTGTGGCTGCGGCCGCCACCGTCACGGCCGGTCACCGAACGGGTGAGCGTGCTGCTGCCGGCCCGCGACGAGGCCGAGCGGATCGGTCCCTGCCTCATGGCCGTGCTCGCCTCGACCGACGTCCCGAACCTCGAGGTCCTCGTCCACGACGACGCCTCCCACGACGCGACCGGCGCGATCGCGCAGGAACTCGCCGTCGCGGACCCCCGGGTCGTCCTCCAGCGCGGGGACGGGCCGCCGGCGGGCTGGCTCGGCAAGCCGCACGCCTGCGCCCAGGCCGCCGCGGCGGCCACCGGTGACGTGCTGGTGTTCGTCGACGCGGACGTGACGCTCGAACCGGACGCGCTGGCCCGCACGGTCGCGCTGCTGCGCGACACCGGGCTCGACCTGGTCTGCCCCTACCCGCGTCAGGAGGCGGTCAGCGCCCTGGAACGGCTGGTCCAGCCGCTGCTGCAGTGGTCGTTCCTGGCACTGCTCCCGCTGCGGGCGGCCGAACGCTCCCACCGTGGCTCGCTGTCGGCCGCGAACGGCCAGCTGCTGTGCGTCGACGCCACCGCCTACCGGCGGGCCGGTGGGCATGCCTCGGTACGCGCCGAGGTGCTGGAGGACATCGCGCTGCTGCGGGCGGTCAAGCTGGCCGGCGGGCGGGGCGTCGTCGCCGACGGGACCGACCTCGCCGTCACCCGGATGTACCGCGGGGCCGGCGAGCTGCGTGACGGGTACGCCAAGTCGCTGTGGGCGGCGGGTGGCGGCCACCCGACGGCCAGCGCCGCCCAGCTGGGTCTGCTCGGCTGGCTGTTCGTGCTGCCGGCGCTGGCCGCACTGCGCGGCTCACGGGCCGGCCTGGCCGGCTATCTGGCCGGGGTCGCGGGCCGGCTGGTCGCCGCCGGCGCCTCCGGTGGGCGCAGCTGGCCGGACGCCGCCGCTCACCCGCTGTCCGTCGGCGCGCTGGCCTGGCTGACCGGGCTGTCCTGGTGGCGGCACCGGCGTGGCACGCTGCGCTGGAAGGGCCGCCCGGTCCGATGAGGTTTCCGTCGCGGCGGTACGTGTCGCCGCGGCTCGCTAGAGTCGCCGGGTGGCGAGGATCGTGGTGGTGGGCGCGGGTGTCGGTGGGCTCGCCGCGGCTGCTCGGCTCGCGGCCGCCGGACATGTGGTCACGGTGTGCGAGCAGGCACCCCAGCTCGGCGGCAAGCTCGGCTGGTACTCGCGGGACGGGTTCTCGTTCGACACCGGGCCGTCGCTGCTGACCATGCCCGAGGTCTTCGAGGAGCTGTTCACCGCGACCGGCGCCGTGCTGGCCGACAGCGTCCCGCTGCGCCGCCTCGACCCAATCGCCACCTACCGGTTCGCCGACGGCTCCGGTTTCGCCGCCCGGGCCGGCGACGATGACCTGCGCGCCGAGCTCGACGACACGCTCCACCCGGGCGCGGGTGCCGAGTGGGCCCGCTTCGACGCACATGCCGCGAAGGTCTGGGAGATCACCCGGGACACGTTTCTGTCCCGCCCGATGTCGGCCGGCCGGCTGCTGCGGCTGGCCGGTGCCCACCCCGGCGGCATCGGCGCGGTGGCCGCCGGCCGGACGCTGCGGGGCGTGGCGGCGCGGTATCTCGGCGATGACCGGCTGCGGATGGTCGTCGAGCGGTACGCGACCTACACCGGCTCCGACCCACGCCGCGCGCCGGCCGCGCTCGCCGTGATCGCGCACATCGAGCGGCGGTACGGCGGCTGGTACGTGCCCGGCGGCCTCCACCAGCTCGGCGCGGCGATCGCGGCGCGAGCACGCGAGCGCAAGGCCGAGATCCGGCTCGACACCCCGGTCATGACGATCTCCCGCACCTCCGGTGGCCGGGTCGACGGCGTGATCCTCGCCGACGGCGGCCGGCTGCCGGCCGACGTCGTGGTCGCCAACGCGGACGCGGCGACGGTGTACGGCGGCCTGCTCGCCGGCTCGGCGGCGGGCCGCCCCGGCCGCTGGCTGACCCCCCGGCCGACCCCGTCCCTGTCCGGCTTCGCCCTCCTCCTAGCCCTCGGCCCCGCCACACCCCCCACGACCGCCACGACCGCCACGACCGCCACGACCGCCACGACCGCGAACCAGCATGAACCCCAGGACTCAGGCCCGGCCCCGAATCAGGCAGGTCGGGCGCTGGGGCGCCCGACCTGTGAAGCGACAGGCGGACGCGCAGGCGTCCTTCCTGCCGCTCACCACACGGTGCTTTTCCCGGCCAACTATGACGCCGAGTTCGACGCGGTCTTCCGCGGCCGGCTGCCAACCGACCCGACCGTCTACGTATCCGCGCCCACCGACCCGACGCTCGCCCCACCCGGCTGCGCGGCCTGGTTCGTTCTGGTGAACGCGCCACCGCACGACCCAGGGCCGGGCCGGGCCGGCGTCGACTGGGACCGCCCGGGCCTCGCCGCCTCCTACGCGGCCCGGGTCCTGGACCTGATGGCCGCGCGCGGCCTTGAGGTCCGCGACCGGCTGCGCTGGTACGAGACGGTCACCCCGGCCGACCTGGAGCGGCGCACCGGCGCGCCGGGGGGCTCGATCTACGGCTCGTCGTCCAACGGCGTCCGGGCGGCGTTCCTACGCCCGCCGAACCGGACGGCGGTGCCTGGGCTGTTCCTCGTCGGCGGATCCAGCCACCCCGGCGGTGGTCTGCCGCTGGTCACCCTGTCCGCCAGGATCGTCGCCGACCTCGTCGGCCCGGCCTGATCCCCGCCCCGGCGGCCGGCCTCACCGTCCCCGCAGGACCCGCCGCAGCACGACGGCGAGCTGGCCGAGGCCGACCGCGGCGACCGCGAGGACGGCCGTCGTCGCCACGGCCGCCGCCGGCTCCCGCAGCGCCGGGAACACCCCCGCCGCGAGCAGCCCGGCGACGACGACGATCACCCGGGTCGGCCGCTCCCCCACCGTGACGACACCGATCTCGCCGAAGCCGGCGTTGCCGGCCCGAGCCCTGGTGTACTCCAGCAGGAACGAGCCGGCTCCGGCCGCGACGGCCAGCGGTCCAGGCGCCCCCAGCAGCCACAGCGCGACCAGGTAAAGGACGTCGGCAACCCGGTCGGCCACCGAGTCGAGCACGAAGCCGGTGGGGCTGACCCGGTCCCGCAGGATCGCGACCGCGCCGTCGAGGCTGTCCAGCACGGCGCTGGCGAGCACGATCGCCGCGGCGACCAGCGGCCAGCGCCCGCCGGCGGCGGCCGGCGCCAGCGCGAGCGCCGGCAGGCCCGCCGCGACGACCGTCACCGCCGCCGGCGCCACTCCCAGGGCCGCGAGCGGCCGGGCGAGCAGACAGGTCAGGCCCAGCCAGCAGCGGACGAGCACACCGCCGGTCGCGGGGTCGTACCCACCATGGGTGACGGACCACGCACGCAGGTAGTCGTCCCGTCCCGGCAGGGGGGTACGCCTACGCCGCACCGTCGCCTCCCCGTAGAGTCCCCCGCGTGAGCGAGCAGATTTCGGGCGTCGTCGACAGCATGGACGACCTTGACCCGGCCGAGTTCTTCAGCACCCGCCGTGACCAGGTGATGCTGGCTGTCAAGATCACGCCCGTCTTCGGCTCGCTCGACCTGGGCCTGGTCATGGCCGTCGTCGACGCCGCCAACGATGCCGGCTTCGCCCTGGTCCGCGAGCAGCCACTGCGCGACGAATGGCTACTGTGCGTGTTCGACGCCTACGAGGACCAGGATTAGGAGGCGGAGGTGGGCGAACCCTGCTCGCTGACCTTGAGCCAGCTTCCCGCGGTCGCCCCCTAGATACCGCCCCGGAGGACACAGCCCCCGGCTGTCCGCTGGCGCGGCCAGCCAGGCACCCCCGGGTCCCGGGCCCCCGTCTAGGAGGGCTGGGCGCGACTGGTGCGCACGGCCTGGCAGATCTCGCGCGTCGCGCTGGAGCGGTTGAGCGTGATGAAGTGCAGCCCCGGCGCTCCGCCGGCGAGCAGCCGCTCGGACAGGTCGGTGGCGACCTCGATGCCGATCTCCCGGACCGCCTTGGGGTCGTCGGCGACGGCCCGCAGCCGCGAGACGAGGGCGGCAGGCAGGTCCGCGCCGGAGAGCAGCGCCATCCGCTCGATCTGCGCCACGTTGGTCACCGGCATGATGCCCGGGATGATCGGCGCCTCGCAGCCACGGGCGCGCACCCGCTCGACCAGCCGGAAGTAGTCGTCGGCACCGAAGAAGAACTGGGTGATCGCGTAGTCCGCGCCCGCGTCGAACTTGCGCGCCAGGAAGTCCGCGTCGCTGTCGAAGTCCGGCGAGCGGGGGTGCTTGTCCGGGAACGCGGCGACGCCGACGCAGAAGTCACCGAGCGACTTCACCAGCTCGACGAGCTCGCTGGAGTAGCGCAGCCCCTCCGGGTGGGCGGCCCATTCCCCCTGCGGGTTGCCCGGTGGGTCCCCGCGCAGCGCCATCACGTTGTGCACCCCACCGCCGGCATAGCTGCCGATCACCTGGCGCAGCTCGGCGACGGAGTGGTTGACGGCGGTCAGGTGCCCGATCGGGGTCAGCGTCGTCTCCGACGCGATTCGCTCGGTGACCCGGATCGTGCCGTCCCGGGTCGAGCCGCCCGCGCCGTAGGTGACCGAGACGAAGGACGGGTGCAGCGCCTCGATCTCGCGCAGCGCCTGCCAGAGGGCCCGCTCGCCGTCCTCGGTCTTCGGCGGGAAGAACTCGAACGAGTAGGAGATCTCGCCCGCGGCCAGGAAGTCCTTCACTGACCTGGTTCGCGCCCGCTCGGGTGTGGCCGGCGCGCTTCCTACCGCTGTCATACGGCGAGGGTAGCCGGAACAGGTAGCCGTCAGATGGGCAGGGCGCCCCCGGCGACGGCACCGGCGATTCGGACTCGGCCGCCGTCGCTGCGCACCAGGACGGCATGCGGGGCCGCCGGGTCGGTGGGCACGTCGACGTCGGGAATGTTCGACGGGTCGGCGGACTCCACCTCGACGGCGTACCGGCCGTCCGGCAGCACGACGGTGACCGTGCCCGGCCCGCCGGCGATCGCCAGCCGCTCCGGCGCCCCGGTGAAGTGCAGGTTGACGTCGCCGGTCTCGCTGCGCGCGGTGACGTGCCGGCCGGACAGCTCCCGGCCGGCGATCGTCGCGGTCTCGGTGAGCAGCTCCAGGTCGCCGGCCGACCCCCAAAGGCTGACCTCGCCGGCGCGCAGCTCCACCCGGGCCGGCGTGGCGGGCGGTAGCCGCAGCCGCAGCCGGGCCTCGCTGGTCTCGCCGTCCAGGCGCAGCGTGCCGCCGGCCATGACCAGCCGGGGCACCGTCCGCCCGACCCGGCGACGTACCGTCAGGTCGACACGCGTGTCGGTCCGTTCGTCCTCGCCGATCTCGACCCGGCCGTCCGCCAGTCGCACCTCGATCGCGCGGACACCCTCGACGGTGCGCACGGCGGTCAGCGGCGGGCGCAGCAGCAGCCACATCCCGCCCAGCGCGGCGGCCAGCAGGACGAGGCAGACGGCCACCGCGAACACGTCGGAGACGGTGACATGGGACACGGCGGCTACTCCAGGCAGGACGGACCGGGCGGACGCACGCACCGTACCCGGCGCCGCGCCGCCGGGCGCATACCTGGCCCCGGCGGGGGCTGGACGGGGAAGGATCCGATGTGCGGACGGTGACGGGGCCGACGGACCACGTGGTGGTCGTCGGCGCCGGGCTGGGTGGCCTGGCGGCCGCGCTCCGGCTGGCCGGGGCCGGCCGGCGGGTGACCGTGCTGGAACGCGCCGACGGGCCGGGCGGGCGGGCCGGGGTGTGGCGGGCCGGCGGCTACCAGTTCGACACCGGACCGACGGTGCTCACCATGCCGGACCTGCTCGCGGACGCGTTCGCCGCGGCCAACGAGGACCTCGCCGACTGGGTCACGCTGCGCCCGCTCGACCCGATGTACCGGGCCCGGTTCGCCGACGGCTCGGCGCTGGACGTGCGCGCCGACCCGGAGGCGACCGCCGCCGGCATCGCGGCGCTCTGCGGCCCGGCCGAGGCCGCGGGCTACCGGCGGTTCGTCGACACGGTGACGACGATCTACCGCGCCGAGCTGCACGACTTCATCGACGCCCAGCTCGACTCGCCACTGGGCCTGCTGCGCCCGTCGCTCGCCCGGCTGGCGGCCCTCGGCGCCTTCCGCCGGCTCGACCGACTGGTGGGGAGCCACCTGCGCGACCCGCGCACCCGGCGGCTCTTCTCGTTCCAGGCGATGTACGCCGGCCTCGCCCCGCACCAGGCGCTGGGCGTCTACGCGGTGATCTCCTACATGGACTCGGTCGCCGGCGTGTTCCACGCCGAGGGCGGCCTGCACGCGGTGCCGGTCGCGATGGCCGCCGCCGCGGCCAAGCACGGGGCGACGTTCCGCTACGGCACCGCGGTGACCGAGGTCGAGGTGCGCGGCGGCCGGGCGGTGGCGGTGCGCACCGCCACCGGTGAGCGGATCGCCGCCGACGTCGTGGTGCTCAACCCGGACCTGCCGACCGCCTACCGGGAGTTGCTGCCGCCCGCGGTGACACCGCGCCGGGTGGCCCGGCTGCGTTACTCGCCGTCGTGTTTCCTCCTGCTGGCCGGCGCGGGCGCGCACGCGCACCCGGACGCGGACCGGCTGGACGCGGCGCACCACACGATCCATTTCGGCACGGCCTGGCGACGCACGTTCAGTGAGATCATCGACCGTGGTGAGCTGATGAGCGACCCGTCATTCCTGGTCAGTGTCCCGTCGATGACGCAGGCGGCGCTCGCGCCCGCCGGGGGGCATGCTTTTCATGTCCTGTTCCCCACGCCCAATGCGGTCGCCGGGGCCGAACTCGACTGGTCCGTCATTGGCCCGCGCTATCGCGACGAGGTGGTCGCGACCCTGGAACGCCACGGCTACAGGGATTTCGGGGCCACGGTCGCGGTCGAGTCGACGACGACGCCGGCGGACTGGCTGGCCCGCGGCCTCGCGGCCGGCGCGCCGTTCGCGGCGGCGCACACCTTCCGGCAGACCGGCCCATTTCGGCCAGGCAACCTGGTGCCAGGCCTGGAAAATGTGGTGTTCACCGGCAGTGGCACCCGTCCAGGCGTAGGGGTGCCGATGGTGCTCATATCGGGGCGACTCGCCGCGGAACGGGTGGTCGGCCCGGCCGACGGCCGACGCTGCGTGCCCGGCCCGGGCGGCAGTGTCCGTAACCGCCTCAGGAAACCGTAACCGCCTTAAGGAACCGTAAACAAACCGGACGACCGTGGCCGAGCCTCGGTTTTCCGCGCCGGTCTCCCCGCGAGGCTGGGAGAATGCGGCCATGGAAGAAGGGCCGGAGGTGCTCGCGGCACCGGACACGACCAGCGACGCCGCGTTGCTCGAACGCGCACTGTTCGAGGTGAAGAAGGTCATCGTCGGCCAGGACCACATGGTCGAACGGATGCTGGTCGCGTTGCTGGCGCGCGGCCACTGCCTGCTGGAAGGCGTGCCGGGCGTGGCCAAGACGCTCGCCGTGCAGACGCTGGCGGACGTCGTGGGCGGCAGCTTCGTGCGCATCCAGTTCACCAACGACCTGGTGCCCTCCGACATCGTCGGCACCCGGGTGTACCGGGCCAGCCGGGAGACGTTCGACATCGAGCTCGGGCCGATCTTCGCGAACTTCGTGCTCGCGGACGAGATCAACCGCGCGCCGGCGAAGGTCCAGTCGGCGCTGCTGGAGGTCATGTCCGAGAAGCAGGTCTCGCTCGGCGGGGTGACCCATCGGCTGCCGGTGCCGTTCCTGGTGCTGGCCACGCAGAACCCGATCGAGTCCGAGGGCGTCTACCCGCTGCCGGAGGCGCAGCGCGACCGCTTCCTGATGAAGGTCAACGTCCCGTACCCGACGGCCGGCGAGGAGCTGGAGATCGTCCGGCGGATGGGGGTCCGGCCACCCCACGCCGACCGGGTGCTCGACCCGCTGACGCTGGTGCGGCTGCAGGAACGGGCGGACGAGGTCTTCGTCCACCATGCGATCATCGAGTACGCCGTCCGGCTGGTGCTGGCCAGCCGCGACCCGGCCGAGCACGGCCTGCCCGACCTGGCCGGTCTGCTCACCTACGGGGCGTCGCCGCGGGCTTCGCTCGGTCTGGTCGCCGCCGCGCGGGCGCTGGCGCTGCTGCGCGGCCGCGACTACACGGTGCCCGACGACGTGCGCGCGGTCGCCCTCGACGTGCTCCCGCACCGGCTCGTGCTTTCCTACGACGCGCTCGCCGACGGGCTGTCCAACGACGAGATCGCCGCCCGCGTGGTCGCCGGGGTGCCGGCGCCGCAGGTGGCGCCCCGGCAGGGCAACGGGGCCTTCCCGATCGGCCCCCGGGGCCGCTGGGCGCCGAATGTCAGGTCCGGCTTCCCCGAGTACGACGAGGAACGGCCGGCATGAGCCCGGGGCCGGGGGCTGACAGGGCCGGCCAGACCCACGGGGCCGGCCAGCACGTGCGGGCCACCGACCCGGTCGTCGAGCGGACCCTCCGCCACCTGGAGCTGACCGTGCTGCGCCGGCTCGACGGGCTGCTGCTCGGCGACTATCTCGGCCTGCTGCCCGGCCAGGGCAGCGAGAAGGCGGAGAGCCGCGAGTACCAGTTCGGCGACGACGTGCGCCGGATGGACTGGGCGGTCACCGCCCGCACCACGGTCCCCCACGTGCATGACCTCATCGCCGACCGGGAGCTGGAGACCTGGGCGCTGGTGGACCTGACCAGCAGCCAGCGTTTCGGCAGCGCCCGGTGCGAGAAGCGGGACCTCGCGATCGCGGCGACCGGGGCGGTCGGGTTCCTGACCGCGCGGACCGGCAACCGGATGGGCGCGGTCGCGCTCACCGACGCCGGCACCCGGATGATCCCGGCGCGCCCGGGACGGGCCGGCCTGCGGGCCCTGCTGCGCAGCCTGCTGACGATCGGGACCGCGGCCGAGCCGCCGCCGCGCACGGGGGGCCGGTCGGCCCCACCGGCCACGGCTGGAACCGATCTGGCGAAGGCGATCGAGTCGCTGCGCCGGCCGCCCCGTCGGCGCGGCCTGGTGGTCGTGGTGTCCGACTTCCTGTCGGTCGACCTGCGGTGGGAACGTCCGCTGCGGGCACTGGCCGGCCGGCACGACGTGCTCGCGATCGAGGTCATCGACCCGCTGGAGCTGTCGTTGCCGAACGTCGGCCCGCTGGCGGTCGTCGACCCGGAGACCGGCGCCCTGTTCGACCTGCCGACCCACTCGCGCCGCTTCCGGGCCCGCTACGAGCAGGCCGCGGCGCGCCACCGCGACGAGGTCGCCGCGGCGCTGCGCGGCGCCGGCGCCGCACACCTGCGGCTGCGGACCGACAGCGACTGGCTGATCGAGATCGCCCGGTACGCTGCGGCGAACCGCCGCGGGAAGGTGGCGCTGCGCTCCGCCGGATCTCGCGGCGTCCCCGGCCGGCCGCCGGCCGGGAAGCCGCCCAGGCCCCACCCCGCGCCGACGGCACCGCCGCACCCCGGGTCGCGCGCCAGGCCCGGGACGAACGCGACCCGAGGCGGGCCGTCATGACCTTCCTGTCCACACACTGGCTGTGGCTGCTGCTGGCCGTCGCGGCGCTGCTCGCCGCGCACATCGTCACCTCGCTGCGCCGGGCGCGGTACGCGGCCCGGCTGGCCTCCGCGTCGATGTTGTCCTCGGTGCTGCCGATCCGGCCCCGGTGGTGGCGCCGGCACGTGCCGGCCGCGCTGCTGCTGCTGTCGCTGACCGGTATGGTGCTCGCGCTTGCCCGCCCGGCCAGGACCGAGCTGGTCCCGCGGGAGCGGGCCACGATCGTGCTGGCGATCGACGTGTCGAACTCGATGGCGGCCACCGACATCTCCCCCAGCCGGCTGGCCGCGGCCAAGCAGGGCGCGCAGGCGTTCGTCGACCAGCTCCCACCGAAGATCAACCTCGGGCTGGTCTCGTTCTCCGGCACCGCCGCGGTGCTGGTCCCGCCGACCACCGACCGGGACGCGGTCAAGGCCGGTATCAACGGCCTGCAGCTGGGCCCGGCGACCGCGATCGGCGAGGGGATCTACGCCGGCCTGACGGCGATCAACACGGTCAGCAGCCAGTTCGTGAACAGCGGACAGGCGGTGCCGCCGGCCGCGATCGTGCTGCTCTCCGACGGCGAGACCACCCGCGGCCGGCCGAACAGCCAGGCCGCACAGGCCGCCAAGGACGCGCACATCCCGGTCAGCACGATCGCCTACGGCACTCCCAACGGCACGCTCGACGTCGGCGGCCAGCTGATCCCGGTCCCGGTGAACGAACCGGCGCTCAGCCAGATCGCCGAGCAGACCGGTGGCTCCCATCACCGGGCGACCTCGGGGGACGAGCTGACCTCGATCTACAAGGGCCTCGGCAGCTCGATCGGCTACCGCAAGGAGTTCCGCGAGATCACCGACCAGTTCGTCGCGACCAGCCTCGGGCTCGGGCTCGCCGCGGCCGCGCTCTCGCTGGCGTTCTCCCGACGGCTCCCCTGAACGGCACGGATCGGCCGTCCTGGCGTAAACCGGCCGTCGTACTCTCAAGCGCTGTGACCACAGCTGCCCGGGGTGGCGAGGCCGAGCTGGCCGCGATCGCCGCCGACCCGGAGCTACGCCGCTCCTACGCGGCGGCGCGGCGCCTCAACGCCGAGCACGGCCGCACGTACTACCTGGCCACGCTGCTGCTGCCGGCGTGGAAACGGCCGTATGTGCACGCGCTCTACGGGTTCGCCCGGTACGCGGACGACATCGTCGACAGCCTCGACTCACAGCTGCCGGCCCCCGAGCGGGCCGCGTGGCTGGCCGACTGGGGCGGCCGGCTGGTCGACGCGCTGCGCCGGGGCGGCCCGGCGGGAGGGACCGGCGCGGGCGACGGCCCCGAGCCCGACGGTGGCCACGAAGCACTGACCCCGCCGCTGTACGTGTCCGACGTGTCGGTGCTGCCGGCCGTGCTCCACACCATTCGCCGCTGGGACATCCCGCTGGGGCACTTCGAGGCCTTCCTGGCGTCGATGGCGATGGACCTGGCCGTCACCGGCTATGACACCTTCGATGACCTGATGACCTACGTGTACGGCTCGGGCACCGTCATCGGCCTGCAGATGCTGCCGGTCCTGGAGCCAAGCTCGGCCGCGGCGGCGCCCTACGCCGGGGACCTCGGCACCGCCTTCCAGCTGATCAACTTCCTGCGCGACGTCGGCGAGGATCTGCGCCGCGGCCGGGTCTACCTGCCGCGGGAGTCGATGGAGCTCTTCGGTGTCACCCGGGAACGGCTGGCGACCGGGGTGGTCGACGGCGCGGTACGCCGGCTGCTGCGCCACGAGGTCGGCCGGGCCAAGGAGATCCTGCGGGCCGCCGCGCCGGGGGTTCGGCTGCTGCACCCGACGTCACGGGACTGCGTGCGGACCGCGGCGCGCCTCTACGGCGGCATCCTCGACGAGATCGAGAAAGCCGACTATCAGGTGCTGGACCGCCGCGTCGCGGTCGGCACACCGCGCCGGCTGGCCGTCGCCGCTGGCGCCCTGCTGCGCATCCAGGCGGCGGCCGGCCGGGACCGGGCGCTGAGCGCCCTTCGGCCGCCCGCCTGGGTGGGGCGCTGGGCACCCTCCCCAACCTGGAGCGGGGACACCGCTGAAGTGCCGAGGCGGACGCACGTCTCTGGTCGATGACTGGGTTGCGCTGCGTTGGGTCTGTCGGCCGTCGGCGGTGACCGGCACGAGTGCCCTGAGGCGATCCGCCAGACCGTTCAGCTGGACGCCGGTTCTGGCCGGCGTCGCGGCGGCCGGCGGGGGCCGGCCTGCTGGTAGCGTGACCGTCGACCGCCCAATAGCGAACGGTCGACGGCCGCCACGCCGGTGACGACCCGCCTCAGGCCAGCGCGCGCCCGTCTCCGACGAGAGCAGGCCTGCCTCAGGGCAGGGCCGGCCGGACAGACTCCAATCAGGAACGACGGGACTCCATGCTCGACAAGCGCTTCATCCGGGACAACCCGGACGTGGTGAAGCAGGCGGTGCGCGTCAAGGGGCTCGATCTCGACGTCGACGAGCTGCTCAAGCTCGACCAGGAAAACCGCGAGCTGCAGTTCGCGAAGGACCAGGCGCTGTCCCGCCGCAAGTCGTCCGCCAAGGAGTTCGCCAAGGCCGACGCGGCGCGCAAGGAAGAGCTGCGCGCCCAGAGCGCCGACACCGACGCCGAGCTCAAGAGGCTGGCCGAGCAGCAGGCCGCCACGAACGAGCGGCTGACCGAGCTGATGCTCGCGACGCCGACCATCCCGTGGGAGGGCGCGCCGGTCGGGCCGGACGAGTCGGCCAACACGGTGGTGCGCACCTGGGGCACCCCGCCGACGTTCGACTTCGAGACGCTCGACCACGTCGACCTGGCCGAGAAGCGTGGCTGGGCCGAGTTCGCCCGGGCCCGCCGCGTCGCCGGCGAGCGCGCCTACGCGCTGTGCGGCGACCTGGTCCTGCTGGAGCGGGCGCTGCACTCCTACGCCCTCGACGTGCTGCGCGGCCGGGACTTCCAGCTGATGTCGGTGCCGGTCCTGGTCAAGGAGGCACCGCTGGTCGGCACCGGCATGCTGCCCAAGGGCCGCGCCGAGATCTACGAGATCCCGGCCGACGACGCGTACCTCGCCGGCACCGCCGAGGTGGCGCTGGTCGGCCTGCACTCGGGCGAGATCCTCGACGCCGCGCGGCTGCCGATCCGCTACGCGGGGATCTCCACCTGCTTCCGCCGCGAGATCGGCAGCGCGAGCCGCGACGTGCGCGGGCTGCTGCGCGTCCACCAGTTCGAGAAGGTCGAGCAGTTCGTGGTGTGCGCGGACGACCTGGCCGAGTCGGACCGCTGGCACGCCGAGCTGCTGGCCACCGCCGAAGGGATCCTCCAGGCGCTGGGCCTGGCCTACGAGGTCGTCGAGTGCTCCACCGGCGACATGGGCGTCGGCAAGTACCGGATGAACGACATCAACACCTGGTTCCCGTCGCTCGGGATGTACCGGGAGACGCACAGCTGCTCGTCGCTGAAGGACTGGCAGGCCCGGCGGGCCAACCTGCGCTACCGGACCCCGGACGGCCAGATTCACTTCGCCTACACGCTGAACAACACCGCTGTCGCGACCCCGCGGCTGCTCGCCGCGGTGCTGGAGAACTTCCAGCGGGCCGACGCCACACTGGCCGTGCCAGAGGTGCTGCGCCCTTACCTCGGCGGGCGCGACAGTCTCTGAATCCGTCGGATCCGCCACCGGGTAGGTTCGGGGCGCGAGCGCCGGACCGGGCGAACGCGGCGGCCATCCGGGGAGCGGCAGCGCGGCGAGCGGTCCGGGCGTGAGCGGGACCCAGCGCCTCCACAGGTTTCGCTAAGCCGACTCCAAGGCAACACCCAGCCGCGCTCACAAAGCTGGGCCCGGCGTCGGCGGGCCTTTGGGAGATCGCGGGCGAGCACGGTCTGTTGATGCGTGGAGGGCAGGGAGGCCCGGTCGGTGAGCAATTCGAAGACGCGGCGGCGGCGCGAGATCGAGATGGCACGCGCGCAGCGCCAGGCGGAGCGCCGCCACGCGATCCGCCGCCGCCGGCAGCGCCTCCTCGCGATCACCGCGGCGATCGTGGCGGTCGTCGTCGCGGGCACCGTCGTGGCCATCGTGCTGACCGTGGGCGGCGGCGGCAGCACCACCGCGAGCGCCAGCGCGACCCCGAGCGCGAGCGCGACCCCGAGCGCGAGCGCGACCCCCGCGGTGACGACCAAGGTCGGCGACTGCGTCTACACGAAGGACACCTCGGGCACCGTGGCCAAGAACGCCGCCATGCCGCCGTCCGCGCCGACGGTTTCCACCAAGCCGGCGACGATGACCATCAACACCAACTACGGCACGATGGTCGCCACCCTCGACCCGGCCAAGGCCCCGTGCACCGTGCACGCGCTCTATCAGCTGGCGCAGTCGAAGTACTTCGACAACACGACCTGCCATCGGGAGACCTACGGGCCCGAGGCCGGCATCTTCGTCCTGCAGTGCGGCGACCCGACCGCTTCGGGCCAGGGCACGCCCGGCTTCAAGTACAAGAACGAGAACACCTCGGGTGTGAACTACAACCGCGGCGTGCTCGCGATGGCGAACGCGGGGGCTGACACGAACGGCAGCCAGTTCTTCATCAACTACGCCAGCCCGAGCGAGCAGGGCGCACAGGCCCTGGCCGGCGGCTACACCGTCTTCGGACAGATCACCAAGGGCCTCGACGTGCTCGACAAGATCACCGGGCCGGGTGTGGTCGAGGGCGGCGATGACGGCGCGCCGGTCAGCAAGCCACAGATCACGTCGATCACGATCGACCAGGAGCAGCCGCCGGCAGCCACGGCGACCGCGACCTCGTCCGCGGCCAGCACGCCGGCGACGACCGCGTCCGCGACGGCCAAGGCAACCGCCAGCCCGACCGGCTGACCGGCTGACCGGCTGACCGGCTGACCATGCCAGTGGGGCTGGTCCGCGCCTTCCAGCGCGGACCAGCCCCATGGCGTTTCCCAGGCCCGAGAGCGGCGGGAGCGACCGCTAGGAGTTCCACTTGCGGAGCGTGTCGATCCGGGCCTGCAGCTGGGCGGCGGTGGCCTGTCCGCTCGGCGGCCCGCCGCAGGCCCGGCGGAGCTCGGCGTGAATCATGCCGTGCGGGCGGCCGGTGCGGTGGTTGTTCGCCGCGACCAGCCGGTTGAGCTCGCGGCGCAGGTCGCCGATCACCTCGTGGACCGGACGGCCTTCCTCGACCGGCTGCGGGCCGGCCTGGGCGGGCACCGGACCGGCGGCCTCGGCCTGCCGCGCGGCCTTCGCCTTGCGACCGCGCTCGGCGGCGAGCTGGGACGCCTGGCGTTGGCGCAGCAGCGTCGCGACCTGGTCGGGCTCCAGCAGGCCCGGCAGCCCGAGGAAGTCCTCCTCCTCCGCGGAGCCCGCGGCGGCCGGCGCGCCGAACTCGCCGCCGTCGAAGATGACCCGGTCCAGCTCCGCGCTCGATTCGAGGGCGGTGAAGGGCGAGTCCGGCTTGTCCGCGGTGTCGCGGCGCCGGTTGGCCTCGCGCAGCGCGTCGTCGTCGAACCCCTCCGGCTCGCGCAGCGGCTTGTCCAGCGCGTGGTCGCGCTGCACCTCCATCTGGCCGGCGAGGTCCAGCAGCACCGGGACACTGGGCAGGAACACCGACGCCGTCTCGGCCCGGCCGCGGCCACGGACGAACCGGCCGACGGCCTGGGCGAAGAACAGCGGCGTCGCGACCGACGTGGCGTAGACGCCGACCGCGAGCCGCGGCACGTCCACGCCCTCCGAGACCATCCGGACGGCGACCATCCACCGGGCGTCGGAGCGCCGGAACGCCTCGATCCGGTCGGACGCGGTCGGGTCGTCCGACAGCACAACCGTCGGCTCGGTATTGCTGATCCGGCGCAGCAGCGCCGCGTAGGCGCGGGCGTTGGCATGGTCGCTGGCGATCACCAGACCGCCCGCGTCCGGCATGCCGCCCCGGCGCACCTGGGACAGCCTGGTGTCCGCGGCGGCGAGGACGGCCGGCATCCAGTTGCCCTTCGGGTCCAGCGCGGTGCGCCAGGCGTGGGCCGTCTGCTCGGTCGTCAGCGGCTCGCCGAGCCGGGCCGTCAGCTCCGCCCCCGCGCTGGTCCGCCAGCTCATCTCGCCGGAGTACGCCAGGAAGATCACCGGGCGGACGACGCCGTCCCGCAGCGCCTCGGCGTAGCCGTAGGACGAGTCGGAGACGCTGCGGGTCACCCCGTCGGCACCGGGGAGATAGGTGACGAACGGGATCGGGTTGACGTCCGAGCGGAAGGGCGTACCGGTGAGGGCGAGCCGGCGGGTGGCCGGGCCGAAGGCCTCCCGGACCGCCTCGCCCCACGACAGGGCGTCGCCCGCGTGGTGCACCTCGTCGAGGATGACGAGTGTGCGGCGGGCCTTGGTGCGGGCCAGGTGCAGCGCGGGGTGCGCGGCGACCTGGGCGTAGGTGAGCGCCACGCCGGTGTAGTCGCGTGACGTCGCGCCAGCCGAGTTCCGGAAGTTCGGGTCGAGCGAGATGCCGAGGCCGGTCGCAGCGTCCGCCCACTGCCGCTTGAGGTGCTCGGTCGGCGCGACCACCGAGACCGCCGTCACAATGCCCGCGGCCAACAGTTCAGCGGCCACAGTCAGAGCGAAGGTCGTCTTTCCGGCGCCCGGCGTCGCGACCGCGAGGAAATCGCGGCCGCCGGCTCCCGAGGCGGCGCGGTAACGGTCGAGCGCCGCTCGCTGCCAGGCCCGCAGCGGGCGGGCGGCGGGGCTTGGGGCAGGAACCAGCGGGGCGCCGAGCTGGTGCGGGCGAAGTTGTTGGGGGCTGACGCTCACGGTTGCTGACTCTATGAGGCAGCACCGACAACCGGCCCCGTTGGCCCATCCGCCCGGCCGCGCGCCGCCGGGCGATCCGCCGCCCCGCACCACCCACCCGCTCCTTCGTTAGGCCAATGCAGACACATGTGACGCACAACAATTCCGAACCCGTGATCGCGATGTGCGGCTTCCCGGGCACCGGTGAGCGGTCATGCCAGATCCGCACGGTAGGGGGCACGGCCGTTGTGGCGACCAGTTGCACGTCCCGATGCACCTGCGGTTACCTGCCGCCACCCTCAGAGCACGTTACGAGTTTTGGGCGACCGCACGAGCTGCCACCTTCCGTTCCGACAGACCCAGCTCTGCACGGACGGTGAACAAGCGCGTTGGGGGACCGCCCATAACCGTCACAGCGACCGGCTACCCTGATCCCTGTCACCCTTCGCCGCCAGCCTGGGTCGGGCCGGAGTCAGCACGGATTCCGATGCCCGTCACCGCGGCCGGCGCTGAATACACGGACGCGTTCAGCGGAAAGCGGCGGAGCAGCGCTGACTGGAGGTTGGCCATGCCGACATCGCTCGGGGCGGCGGCGCGCGCGGGCGCGATCCGTCCGGCGACGGCGTCACCGCGCCGCGGCCTGGCCGGCGCCACCGGCGACCACGGCCGTTCCACCACCCACTCCCGCGGCGTCGGCGGCAGTGGCGCTGGTCACACCCCACCTCCGGCCAGGCCCCCGGCCGACGTGGACCTCGCCCCCGGCTCCGGCCCGTGCCGGACGCCGAACGGCCGGCTGCGGCTGTGCCGGGAGGAGAAGGGGTGGTCACAGGAACGCCTCGCCGTCGAGCTGCGCCGCTTCGCGGTACTGCATGAGGGCCGCGAGGCCGGCGTCACCGGAAACATGATCTGCAAGTGGGAGAAGGGCGACAAGAAGCCAAGCCTGCGTTACCAGCGGCTCCTGCGCGCGCTTTTCCACCGCTCGTCCGCCGAACTCGGTTTCATCGAGGACGACCCGATGACGGGAATGGCGGCGATCGGAATTCCGAGCGCTTTCCCGTCCATTCTCGATGGCGTGGAATCCTTGGCCGGAAATCTTCTCTCCGGCGCTCCTGGAAATTTGGTCGACGCCATTGCGCCTCGCGTCCTGGGCACGGACGAGGCGACGGAACTGCGCGGTATTCCGGCTGAGGGGCGCGAGTTCCTGCGCGTGGTGGCGGCTGGTGGCGGCGCCGTGCCGGTCGCCGCGGTGGTCACGACTGCCGCCGGCGCGAGCGACGAGCCGCCGTGGGACCGGCTGTCCGCCGCGCTGCGCCAGCGCAGCCCGGCCACTCCGGAGCTGGCCCACCAGCTCTCCCAGCACACCGCCGGCCTCTTCGGCCTGGAGGAACGGGTACCCGCGCGCACCCTGATGGGCCGGGTCACCCGCCACCTCGCCACGCTCGCCCAACTGCTCGAGTCGACGACCCGCACGCCGGCCCGCCGCCAGCTCGCCAGCACCGCGGGCGAGACGGCGGCGCTGGCCGGCTGGCTCGCGTTCGACCTGGGCGACAACGCCTCGGCTCTGGCCTACTACCGGGTGGCCATCGAGGCGGCCCGGGAGGCCGACGACCCCGCCCTGTGGGCCTGTGTGCTCGGCTACGAGAGCTACCAGCCGGGCGGCGTCGGCCGGCACGACCAGGCCTGCGCGCTGCTGGCCGAGGCGCAGCGCCGGCTCGGCGCGAGCGCGAGCCCGCTCACCAGGGCCTGGCTGGCCGCCCGGGAGGCCGAGGAGCAGGCCGCGCGCGGCGACGGCCGGGCCGCCATGGCCGCGCTGGACCGAGCTCAGGAGTCGTTCGACAAGGCGGAGCCGAGCGACCGGGTCTGGACCGGGTTCTTCGACCGCGGCCGGCTCGACGGCCTGCGGGTGACCACGTTCACGCGGCTGCGCCGGCCGACCGCGGCCTACGCCGCCGCGACCGAGGCGCTGCGGGCCGCCGGCCCGGCGGCGACCAAGAAGCGCTCGCTGCTGCTCGGCGACATCGCCGACGTGCACCTGGCCCGGCGCGACATCGACGCCGCCTGCCGGTTCGCCGCCGACGCGCTGGCCGTCGTCGCGCAGACGGACTTCTCGCTCGGCTTCGCCCGGGTGCAGCGGGTTCGTGAACGGCTGGTGCCGTGGCAGTCCTCGCAGCCGGTGCGCGACCTCGACGAGCAGCTGCGCGTACTCGCCTGAGTTCCGCCCGAACCGCCCCGCCGCGCGAATCATCGCGCGGCTCGTCAGCTCGCCCACAGGCGGCTTGGCCTGATGTTCGCCCGGTCTGCGCCCGGCCGGTAGCCGGAATCCCGTTTCCGGTACCGGGAATTCAGACCTCTCAGACAATGCGCGCCCGCTCCGGGCGGGCTCCGCGCGCCGCGCCGATCCGCATTTCGCCCGTGCATATGCAATTGCGCCGAGCCGCGCGGGGGAGCCGTCGCTTCCAGACAATGCCCGGTCCGTCAACCGCGCGCCGGACCAGGACTACGAGGCCGTCTGACAGGCTCGATAACAGTCGTAGACGCCGCCGACCCCGCGGACGGCGGCCAGCACCTCGTCGAGCTGGCGCGGCCCGGTCACCTCGACGGTGAAACGGGCGTGCGCGACCCGGTCCTCGGAGGTCGAGGTCGACGCGGCGCGCAGGCCGGCGGCGGTGTCCGAGAGCACCTCGGTGATATCGGCGAGCAGGCCGTACCGGTCGAACGCCTCGACGGCGATCTCCGCCGGGAAGGAGTGCGCGAGCGGCACGTCCCAGTGCAGGACCCCGACCGGCTCCCGTACCGGCCCCGCCGTCCCGCCCGGCCGGGCGTTCGCGCACTCCTGGCGATGCAGCGTCACCGCCGGATGGTGGGCGCCGTGGTGGGTCACGAAGCCGATGAGCTCGTCGCCGGGCAGCGGAAGACAGCAGCGGGCGATCCGTACCGGGGCATCCGGGCGCCCGTCCAGCGACGCCACACCGGCCCATGCCGGTGTCGGTCGGCGGCCCACCTCCGAGGCCGGGGCCGGCCTTGACCGGCGCCCACCGGCGCCCGGCGCCGGTGGCCTCGTGGTCTCGGCTCCCAGCTGGGCCGTCGCCGCCCCGCCGGCGACGGCCGGACCGGCTTCCGCGGCCAGCCGCGCGGCCGTCGTCGCGGGGGCCGCGTGGCTCGTACCCGCCGCGCCGAGCTCGGCCAGTTGGGCCCGGACATCGACCGACGGCGTCCCGGCGGCCAGGCACGACGTGGCTGTCCTACGGCCGTCCGCGACCGCCCTACCGTCCCTGGGAGGCCCGGAGGCCGGCGCTGCCGGGTCGGCGGACAGGCTGACCACGGGTTCGCCTCCGGCGGCACCCGAGGCCCCGAGGCTGACCGTGGAGGCCGTCGGGGCGGCATCGGTCGCGGCCAGCTCGCGTGTGCCGGCGCGTTCCGCTGGGGCGGCGCCATCCGGCTGGCCGCTCGTGTCGGCGGACGCCTCCGGTGCCGTGGTATTCACCTCCGCGGCCGCCGCGGTCTCGGCCGAGCGCCGCGCGGGCGCCGCGCCCTCCGACAGGGCGGCCTCCGGCGCGGGGCTGGGCCGGGTGCCGGTGGCCGGCTCGACCGGCTCGCGCCGGCCGCGGGCGAGGCGGCGGCGAATCCGTACCCGGGCCCGCGCCGTCTTCACGAACGACAGCCAGTCCTCCGACGGCCCGGCGTGCGGCAGGTTCGAGGTGAGGATCTCGACCACGTCACCGTTGCGCAGGCGCGTGTGCAACGGCACCAGACGGCCGTTGACCCGGGCTCCGATCGCCCGGTGGCCGACGTCGGTGTGCACCGCGTAGGCCACGTCGACCGGCGACGACCGGGCCGGCAGCGCGATCGCCTTGCCCTTCGGGGTGAACGCCAGCACCTCGTCGGAGTCCAGGTCGCTCGACAGCGACTCCAGGAACTCGCCGGGGTCCTTCGCGTCGCCCTCCCAGTCCAGCAGGCTGTGCAGCCACGACAGCCCCTCCAGCCGGGCACCGTCCGCGCCCTCGCCAACCGGGCGGGCGACGATGCCGGTCTCGGCCAGCAGGTGCATCTGCGGGGTGCGGATCTGGATGTCGACGGCGTGCCCGGTGCTGTCGGTGACCGTGGTGTGCAGCGACTGGTACATGTTGAACTTCGGAGTCGCGACGAAGTCGCGCAGCCGGCCGGGTACCGGGCGCCACAGGCCGTGGATCACGCCGAGGGCGGCGTAGCAGTCCCGGACGTCCTCGACGAGGACCAGCACCCGGACGACGTCGTAGTAGTCCCGCGGCGGCCGGCCGCGGTCCTGGGCCCGCTTGTAGATCGAGAACAGGTGGCTGAGCCGGACCGACACCGTACCGTCGATCTTCGCCTCGGCGAGGCCGACGCGCAGCCGGGCGACGACGGCCGCGAGCTGGCCGCTCTCCCGCTCGGCGGCGGTCAGGTCGTCGACGAGCTCCTGGGTCCGGCGGTACTGGTCCGGGTCGAGGACGGCGAACGCCCGGTCCTCCAGCTCACGCTTGATCACGCTGACCCCGAGGCGGTGCGCGAGCGGCGCGAGGATCTCCAGCGTGACCTGGGAGATCTTGGCCTGCTTCGGCGGCGACATGAACTCGAGGGTGCGCATGTTGTGCAGCCGGTCGGCGATCTTGATGACCAGCACCCGGTAGTCCTTGGCCAGCGCCACGATCAGCTTGCGCAGCGTCTCGGCCTCGGCGGCGTCACCGAAACGCATCTTGTCCAGCTTGGTGACGCCGTCGACCAGGTTCGCGACCTCGGTGCCGAACTCGTCGGCCAGCCCGTCGAGCGTCGCCCCGGTGTCCTCGACGGTGTCGTGCAGCAGGCTCGCCATCAGCGTCGTGGTGTCGACGCCGAGCTCGGCGAGGATCTCGGCGACGCCCAGCGGATGGACGATGTACGGGTCTCCGCTGCGGCGCATCTGGCCGTGGTGGTACCGCTCGGCGGCCTGGTAGGCCTGGATGACCACGCCGATCTCGGCCTTCGGGTGGAAGTCGCGGTGCGCCTCGACGATGCCGCGCAGCTCCGGCGGGATCTGGCCGCCGCGGGACGAGGCGACCCGCCGGGCGAGATGGGCGAGCCGGTGGCTGGCCGTCCGGGCGGCGCCGAGCGGACGGGCCTCGTCACCGACGGCCTGCTGGGCCGCGACGTCCGGCGAGAGACTGCCACCGGCTGGCAGTGCTGCCCGCGCCCCAGCGTCCATCGCGCCCCTGCCCTCCGTTTATCCCTAAAAGCCGAAGGAGGCGCGACTCGGCTGTAGTTTCATCGCACCTCCCTCGGTCATGGCCCGCCTAGCCCTGTATGCCAGACGTGACACGGAAACAGTCATAGACACCGTCGATCCGCCGGACCGCGGCCAGAACCTGGCCGAGGTGCTTGGCGTCCCCCATCTCGAAGGTGAACCGGCTGATCGCCACCTGCTCGCGGTTCGTCGTCACCGACGCGGACAGGATGTTGACGTGATGATCGGACAGCACCCGGGTCACGTCCGACAGCAGCTTCGCCCGGTCCATCGCCTCGACCTGGATCACCACCAGGAATACCGAGCCGGACGACGGGGCCCATTCGACGTCGACGAAGCGGTCGGCCACCGGCGAGCTGACGTCGCCGACGTTGGCGCAGTCCGCGCGGTGCACCGACACGCCCCGGCCCCTCGTCACCAGGCCGGCGATCTCGTCGCCCGGCATCGGCGTACAGCACCTGGCCAGCTTCACCCAGATGTCGGCGGTTCCGGAGACCAGCACGCCCGGGTCGCCGGTGGAGCGGCGCAGCGGGCGGATCGGCAGGACGACGTCGGCGACGTCCTCCTCGGTCGCCTCCGGGCTGCCCATCGCGGTCAGCAGCCGGTTCACCACGGCCTGCGCGCTGAGGTTGTTCTCCCCCACCCCGGCGTACAGCGCGCTGACGTCGGTGTAGCCGAGCTCCTTGGCCAGCGTCAGCAGGCCCTCACCGGTCATCAGCCTGGTCAGCGGCAGGCCGTGGCGGCGCAGGGTGCGCGCGATGGCGTCCCGGCCGGCGACGACGGCGTCCTCGCGGCGCTCCCGCGCGTGCCACTGGCGGATCTTCGAGCGGGCCCGGGACGACCGGACGAAGGTCAGCCAGTCCTCGCTGGGACCGGCGGACTGCGCCCGCGACGTGAAGATCTCCACGGTGTCGCCGTTGTCGAGCGCGGTGTCCAGGGCGACGAGCCGCCCGTTGATCCGCGCGCCGACGCACTGGTTGCCGACGTCGGTGTGGACCGCGTAGGCGAAGTCGACCGGGGTCGAGCCGGCGGGCAGCGGGATGACGTCGCCCTTCGGGGTGAACACGAAGACCTCGTCGGCCGGCGCCTCGAAGCGCAGGCTGTCGAGGAACTCGCCCGGGTCGGCGGACTCGCGCTGCCAGTCGAGGATCTGGCGCAGCCAGCTGGCCAGGTCCGGGTCGGCGGCGCGGCGGCGGCCGGCGGTGCGGCCGTCCTCCTTGTACTTCCAGTGGGCGGCGATGCCGTACTCGGCCCGGTTGTGCATCCCGTGCGTGCGGATCTGCAGCTCGACCGGCTTGCCCTCCGGGCCGATCACGGTCGTGTGCAGCGACTGGTACATGTTGTACTTGGGCATCGCGATGTAATCCTTGAACCGGCCCGGGATCGGCTTCCAGTTCGCGTGGACGGTGCCCAGCGCCGCGTAGCAGTCCCGGACCGAGTCGACCAGCACCCTGATGCCGACCAGGTCGTAGATGTCGTCGAAGGACCGGCCGCGCACGACCATCTTCTGGTAGATCGAGTAGTAGTGCTTGGGCCGGCCGGACACGACCGACTCGATCCCGGCCGCCGCCAGGTAGCCCTGCACGTGCGCGGTGACGTCGTCGAGGTAGACGTCCCTGCTGGGCGCCCGGTCGGCGACGAGCCGGACGATCTCGTCGTAGCGCTTCGGGTAGAGCGCGGCGAACGAGAGATCCTCCAGCTCCCACTTCAGTGAGTTCATCCCGAGCCGGTGCGCCAGCGGCGCGTACACCTCGAGGGTCTGGCGGGCCTTGCGCTCCTGCCGGTGCTCGGGCAGGAAGCGCAGTGTGCGCATGTTGTGCAGCCGGTCGGCGAGCTTGACGACGAGCGCGCGCGGGTCGCGGGCCATCGCGATCACCATGCGGCGGATCATCTCCGCCTGGGCCATCTCGCCGGCGTTGACCTTCTGCAACCGGCTGACCGCGTCGACGATGAGCGCGACCTGGTCGCCGAACTGCTCGCTGATCTGCTCGACGGTGAGCGTCGTCTGCTCGAGGGTGTCGTGCAGCAGCGCGGCGCACAGGGTGGGGATGTCCATGCCCAGGTCGGCGAGGATGCCGGCGACGGCGATCGGATGCGTGATGTAGGGGTGGCCGGAGGCCCGGACCTGGCCGGCGTGCGCGGCGTCGGCGACCTGGAAGGCCAGCTGGACGGGGCCGGTGTCAGCCTTCGGGTGGTTGGCGACCAGGCCGCGGATCACCGGGTCGAGCGCCGACGGCGGGGTGGCGCGGTGCGCCGAGAGCCGGGAGAGCCGGGCCCGCAGCCGCCGCGGCACCGGCGGCGACTCGTGGCCCAGGCGGGGTGGCACCGGGGAGCCGTCCTCGGGAAGCTCCCCCGGCCCGGCCAGCCGGCCCGCGGCGAGCACCCCGCCGCCCGCGAGCAGCCCGCCGCCGATGGCGACCACCGAGGGCCCGGCCGCACCGTTGCCGGAGCTGGGTGACTCGGGGCTCGGCCCGCCGTCCGCCAGGGCACCTGGAGTGGCTCCACCCGGGCCGCCGTTCAACGGCGTGACCAGTGTCTTCCCGCCGTTCGCCGGGGCGCCTGTGGCGGGCTCGGGGGCGTGCTCCTGCTCGGCTGCCTCGGCGGGTCGCGCGGCGGCGGACCCGTCCGCCACGGCGCCGGCGCCGGTCCCGGGCGGCACACGGCGTCGCTCCGGCGCCGGGCCCTTGGCGGGCCCGGACGCCGGGAGCGTGGCGCCGGTGGTCACCGGGACTGCGTCGGGCACGGGTTGCTCCTGCCGGAAAGTCTGACTTCGAGACTAACGCTGGGTTAGCCGCCGTCCTTCCGCAACCCGGGCCGTCACGACGTGATCCCGATGGCAGACCGGCCTGCCCACTCAAACGTGCCCACGCCGCGGACGGTTGCCGCCTGCCGGGGGGTCCGGAACAGTCGGGCTGGTCGCGCGGGAACGCTCGCCGCCACCCAGCCGTCCGCGAGCGGCTCGGCCCGGTCCGCCTCCAGGAGGTCGCTCCCCAGCGTCACAGGCCACCGAGACGCATCAGCGGGAGTCGGCGAGCAACGGTCAGACCGTCAGAAGGGCGGTCACGTCCAGTGACGGGATCCGCTCCCGGCCGGCCAGGAACGTGAGCTCCATCAGCACGGCGAGACCGAGTACCTCGGCGCCGCCGTGGCAGATCAGGTTCGCGGCCGCGGCGGCGGTACCCCCGGTGGCCAGCACATCATCGACGATGAGCACCCGTTCACCAGGGCCGACCGCGTCGTGGTGGATCTCCAGCGTTGCGGTGCCGTACTCCAGCGCGTAGGACTCGGCGACGGTGCGTCCGGGCAGCTTGCCCTGCTTGCGGATCGGCACGATCCCGGCGCCGACCCGGTCCGCGACCGGCGCAGCCAGCAGGAAGCCGCGGGCTTCGATCCCGGCGATGACGGTCGCGCCGACCCGCCGGGCGGTCTCGGCGAGCGCCCCGATGACGGCTCCGAACGCGGCCGGGGTGGCCAGCAGCGGGGTGATGTCCTTGAACACGACCCCGGGCTGCGGGAAGTCGTGGACGTCGCGCACATGTGTGCGCAGCGCCTCGGTGGCCGCGGCCAGCGCCGCGTCCTGCGGGGTGTCGATGCTCGTCATGGCGCCTTCTTACCGCCGCTTCCTGCCGCCGGAGCGACCGCGTCCGCCATCTCGGCGCGCCGCAGCGGGTCCGCGCCCCGCCGCCGGCTGCCCGGGGCGGGCTCCGGGCCGGCGGGGCGTCGCCCCGGCCGGCGCCGGCGTCCGGTCGTCTCCCACATCCGGACCGTCGGCGGCGTAGGCGACGGCGTAGGGCGCGGAGCGCCCGGCCGGCGCCGATCCCGACCCGGCCTTGGCCGTCTCGGCGGCGGCGGACCGGGCGGCATTCGTCCGCGCCCGGGTAACCCGCGCGTCGAGGGCCTTGACCGCCTGCTCGTTGCGCTTCAGGTCCACCAGCAGCGGCGCCGCGAAGAAGATCGACGAGTAGGTGCCGGAGGCGATGCCGACGAACTGGGCCAGGGCGAGGTCCTTCAGCGTGCCGGCGCCCAGCAGCCCGGCGCCGACGAACAGCAGGGACGCGACCGGGATCAGGGCGATGAACGACGTGTTCAGCGACCGGACCAGGGTCTCGTTGAGCGAGTCGTTCGTGGCCTCGGCGTACGTCCGCTTGCTGGAGGTCGCCATGCCGGCCGTGTTCTCGCGTATCCGGTCGAACACGACGACGGTGTCGTACAGCGAGAAACCGAGGATCGCGAGAACCGCGATGACCGTGTCCGGGGTGACCTCGAACCCGATCAGCGAATAGACGCCGAGCGTGACCACGAGGTCATGGATCAACGCCGCCATCGCGGCGGCCGCCATCTTCCACTCGAACCGGACCGACAGGTAGATCATCACCAGGACCAGGAAGATCACAAGTCCTTCGATGGCCTTGCTGGTGATGGTCGAGCCCCACGAGGCGCCGACCGTCGAGATGTCGATCTCGGTGGACTTCGCCCCGAAGTCCTTCTCGATCGCGGTCGCGACCTTCGTCGTCTGGGCGTCGGTGAGGACCGGGGTCTGCACGCGCAGCTGCTTGCTGGTCTGCAGCTCCTGGATGACCGCGTCGTCCGCGTTGACGCCCGCCTCGTGCAGCGCGCCGCGAGCGTCCTCGATCGAGTGGCCCTTCGACGGGAACTGGAAGACCGCGCCACCGGAGAAGTCGATGCCCAGCGAGAAGCCACGCACGATCATGCTGATGATGCAGATCACGAGCAGCGTGCCCGAGATGATGTACCAGACCCGGCGTCGGCCGATGAAGTCGAAGGAGTGTTGGCCGCGCAGGAACCGGGTGATCGCCGAAGACATCTCTCAGGACTCCCGCTTCTGTCCGGATGACCCGCCGACCCGCGCGGTCGCGGTGCCAGGTGGCGAGCCGGGCCCGTCGGCCGGCGCTGCCCGCCGAGCGAGCCGGGGGCGCGCCGCGGCCAGCGGCCCGCCCCGGTTCGACGGGTTCAGCCCCGACCACCGCGGCGACGTGAACAGCCGCAGCCGGACCAGGAGCGTCACGAGCGGCCGGGTGAAGATGAACACGAGCACCACGTCAGACAGGGTCGACAGGCCGAGGGTGAACGCGAAGCCGCGAACGGAGCCGATGGACACGATGTAGAGGACCGCCGCGGCGAGGAACGAGACCGTGTCCGCGGACAGGATGGTGCGCCGGGCCGCTGGCCAGGCCCGCTCGACCGCGTGGCCGATCGTTCGGCCCTCACGCACCTCGTCCTTGATTCGTTCGAAGTAGACGACGAACGAGTCGGCGGTGACACCGACGGACAGGATGAGGCCGGCGATGCCGGCGAGCGTCAGGGTGAAGCCGATAGCCGAGCCGAGCAGGCAGACCGTCGCGTAGACCAGCAGCCCGCTGACCACGAGCGACGCGATCACGACCACGCCCAGCAGCCGGTAGTAGAAGAACGAGTACAGGATGACCAGCCCGAGGCCGATGGCGAGCGCGAGCATGCCGCCGCGCAGCTCGCTGTGGCCGAGCGTCGGGGAGATGGACTCCGCCTGCGACTTCTCGAACGCCAGCGGGAGGGCACCGTACTTCAGGACGTTCGCCAGGTCGTTGGCCGACGACTGCGTGAAGTTGCCCGAGATGCTCGCGTCGCCGGGGATGCGCTCGTTGGTGACCGGGGCCGACTGCACGATGCCGTCGAGGACGATCGCCACCGGCTTGTTGATCGTTTCCTCGGTCAGCTTGGTGAACTTCTTCTGGCCGGAGCCGGTGAAGCTGACGGAGACGACCCACTGGCCGGTGGAGACGTTCGAGGTGCCGCCGGTGGTCTGCAGCTGTGCCTGGGCGGTCTTGACGTCCGTTCCGACGACGGACGCGGGCATCAGCAGATACTTGGTGGTGTTGTCCTTCGAGCAGGCCGCGGTCCAGTCACCGGGGGCGTCCGTGGTGCGCACCTTCTCCGGGCAGACCAGCGCATCGTACTTCTTCTGCACGTCGGCGGGTGGCGTCGCCGCGCTCGCCGAGGGGCTGGCGGTCGCCGCCGGAGTGGGCGAGGCGGTCGCGGCCACGGCGGCGCTCGCCGAGGCAGCCGGCGTAGGCGTCGCGGACGGCGCCTTGGTCGCCGCCGGGGTCGCCGCGCCGGCGGCCAGCAGGGCCGAACCGACCGCGTCGGCCCGCGCTGTCGAGGTAGCCCCGGCCGTCGGAGTCGCGGCGCCGCCCGCCGTGGGCTTGGGGCTGGCCGGCGTGGTCGCGCCGGCCGCGGTCGGCGTCGCGCTCGCCGGTGCGAGCGTGCTGCCCGCCGACGGCGACGCGGACGGCGCCACCGGGGCAGTGGCCGTCGGGGACGGGGCGACCGCGGTGCCGGCGCCGGACGTGTAGACCGTGCGGAAGCGCAGCTCGGCGGTCTGGCCTACCAGGTTCACGACGTCGGAGCGGCCACGGCCGGGTACCGAGATCTCGATCTGGTTGCCGTTGCGCTTCACCTCGGACTCGGCGACACCGAGGCCGTCGACCCGCTGCCGGATGATGTCGACCGCCTTGTCGACCGCGCCGCTGTTGACCTTCTGGCCGGCCTGCGTGGCGCGCGGCGTGAGGATGACGCTCGTGCCGCCCTGCAGGTCCAGGCCGAGCCGAGGCGTCAACGTCCCGGTGAGAGCCATGACCGCGTAGAGCACCGCGAGCACACCGGCGAGGAACCCCAGCCGGAGCCATGACGAGCGGGTCTCCCGCGCTCGCGTCGACCGTCGTGCCAACGGATTTCCCTTCTGCCCACCGGATCGGATGATCCCGACCGGAGCCAAACTATCCGACGGGCGCAGGCCTTGGGACGTTCCATCGCCCCGCGAGGACCCGACGAGTCGTTCTGTCTACCAGGCGCTGGGGAGCCGATTCCGACTCGCCACCGACGGCCAGGCCCGCTTCACGCACGAAGAGGCTGCCCGCGCCGGTGCCGCGCCTACAGGTCCTTCTTCGGGGGCTTACTGGCCTCCGGCGCTTCCGGAGTCACAGCCTGCTCGTCGGCCGGCGTCTCGGCGGCTGGCGCGTCGTCCGCCGGGGATTCGGCGTCCTTCTCGAACGACACGGCGGTGTCCTCCTCCGGGACACCAGCGGTGTCCGGGGAGCTGATGACCCGGCCGACCGCGCCACGGTTGAACCGGCAGACCACGTCCGGCGCGATCTCCAGCAGGATGTCCTCGCCGTCGGTCTCGACGATCGTCCCGTAGAGGCCACTGCGCGTCATGACGAGCGTGCCGGGGCCGAGCTTCGACTGCTCGCTCTGAGCCGCGCGCTGCCGCCGACGCTGCATCGTGAAGAAGTAGACCCCGACCAGGACGATCAGGAGCGGGAGCAGCCAGCTCCCGAAGCCGCCACTCGACTTGCTGGCGGCCTCGTCATTGGCCGCGATCGCCGCGGCCGCGAATAGGTGCACGTCCTGTTCCTCCTCGGTGTCGCGGCCGATCGTACGTATCAGGCCACGGGACTCGACGGGAGGGCACCAAGACGCGCCGGTTTCGCCACCGGGTCGGCCCCGTTTCCGCCGTGGCGACTCGTCCTCGGCCAGCGGGATGCCATCATTACGGTCACAGCGAGTGCTCTGATCACGAGCGCACGACGGTCTGTGCTCATAGCGTGTGCCTGAATGCGCTGCGTGTCAGGCCCGCACAACGATCTGTGGATGAGCGGTGTCCGTCCACAGGGACTTCCGCCGGACCCACGACCCCGTCCGGTCCCAGGCGCCGCCCGTCAGGTCTCCGGCCGGGCGTCCGCCCGGAATCCCGGTTCCGAGAACAGAGCCGCCTGAGCCGGTGGCACCTGCGCCCGGCCGAGCTCCTGGTCCGGAGGGTCGAAGCCGAGGTGGGTGAAGGCCGCCGGCGTGGCCATCCGCCCACGCGCGGTCCGCACCAGCAGACCGGCCCGCAGGAGGAACGGCTCCGCGACGTCCTCGACGGTCTCCGGCTCCTCGCCGACCGACACGGCCAGCGTGGTGAGCCCGACCGGCCCGCCACCGAACCGCTTCACCAGGGCGGTGAGCACCGCGCGGTCGAGCCGGTCGAGACCGAGCGAGTCGACGTCGTAGACCCGCAGCGCCGCCTGGGCGACGTCGAGGGTGACCACGCCGTCGGCGCGCACCTCGGCATAGTCGCGAACCCGGCGCAGCAGCCGGTTGGCGATGCGGGGGGTGCCGCGGGAGCGCCCTGCGACCTCGGTGGCACCCGCTGGCGTGAGCTCCACCCCCAGCAGCCGGGCCGAGCGGGCGAGCACCGCGACCAGCTCGTCCGGGTCGTAGAAGTCCAGGTGCGCGGTGAAGCCGAACCGGTCCCGCATCGGCCCGGTCAGCAGGCCGGCCCGGGTGGTCGCCCCGACCAGCGTGAACGGCGCGACGGCGAGCGGGATCGCGGTCGCGCCGGGCCCCTTGCCGAGCACCACGTCGACGCGGAAGTCCTCCATCGCCGAGTAGAGAAGCTCCTCGGCCGGCCGGGCGATCCGGTGGATCTCGTCGATGAAGAGCACCTCGCCGGGGGCGAGCGCGGTGAGGATCGCGACCAGGTCCCCCGCCCGCTCGATCGCCGGGCCGCTGGTCAGCCGCAACGGCACCGCCAGCTCCTGCGCGATGATCATCGCGAGGCTGGTCTTGCCGAGCCCAGGAGGCCCGGACAGCAGCACGTGGTCCGGCGGTCGCCCTCGCCCGCGCGCCCCGGCCAGCATGATCGAAAGCTGCTCCCGGGCCTTGCGCTGACCGACGAACTCCGCCAGTGTCCGCGGGCGCAGCCCCGCCTCGAAGGCACGCTCCTCGGCGTCGGCGGCCGCCGCGACCAGCCCGTCCTCACCCATCCGTGCCACCCGTCAGCTCGTTGTCCCGGTCCGTGGTCCCGGCTACCGGGGCCGCAGCACGGCGAGCGCGGCGCGCAGCAGGGCCGACACGTCGTCGGTGTCGGTGCCGTCGCCGGCGAGCACCGCCGCCACGGCGTCCTCGGCCTCCCGGGTCGAGTATCCGAGACCGCCCAGCGCGTCGGTGACCTGCTCGGGGGCAGTGCGCGGCGAGGGCAGGACCCGGCCCCCGGCGGCCGGGCGCGCGGGCCCGCCGCCGACGGGCGGGCCGAGCTTGTCCTTGAGGTCGAGCACGATGCGCTGAGCGCCCTTGCGGCCGACGCCCGGCACCCTGGTCAGCGCCGCCAGGTCCTCGTCCGCCACGGCCCGGCGCACCTCGTCCGGGGCGAGCACGCCCAGTACCGCCTGGGCGAGCTTGGGGCCCACGCCGGCCGCGCCCTGCAGGGTCTCGTAGACGTCACGCTCGTCCGCGTCGGCGAAGCCGTAGAGGGTCAGCTCGGTCTCCCTGACGACCAGCGCGGTCGCGAGCCGGGCCGGCTCGCCGACGGCGAGACCGGCCAGCGTCGCCGGGGTGCACTGGACCAGCAGCCCCACCCCGCCGACCTCGACGACGGCCGCCGTCGGCGACACCGACAGCACCGTCCCCGCAACCGACGCGATCATGCCTGCGCTCCCCCGCCGGCCACCGCGGCGCGTACCCGGGCGAGGGCTGGGCCACGCCAGATGTGGCACAGCGCGAGAGCGAGCGCGTCCGCGGCGTCGGCCGGTCGTGGCGGGGTGTCCAGGTCGAGCAGCCTGGAGATCATGAAGGTCACCTGGGCCTTCTCCGCACGGCCGCTGCCGGTGACGGCGGCCTTGACCTCGCTGGGGGTGTAGAGCGCGACCGGCAGGCCGCGGCGCGCCGCGAGCACGATCGCGACGGCCCCGACCTGGGCGGTGCCCATCACCGTGCGCACGTTCGCCTGGCTGAACACCCGCTCGACGGCGACCGCCTGGGGCTGGTGCCGGTCGAGCCACGCCTCGATCTCCACCGAGATGTCCCGCAGCCGGATGGCGACGTCGTCGGCCGCCGGGGTGCGCGCGACCCCGACCTCGACGAGCGTCGCCCGCCGCCCGGCACCCCCACCGTCGACCACCCCGAGCCCACATCTCGTCAGCCCGGGATCGACACCTAGTACCCGCATGACCCCTCAGCCTCCCGGACCAGTCGAGCGCACTCCGACATCGGGGTCCGGAACCCGGGATCCCCGGCTGGCCGCGCTGGCGGGCAGTCGGGGGAGGTGCCCCCCGGGCAGACATCGCGGCCCTCGGGAAGCTGACCAGGGCAGCGAACGGGGCACACCAGCTCGGACCGCATGACCGCCCATCTCCGCCAACACGAACGCCTGTTCGGAGTGTAGGAGGGGGGCGCATCAGGACATCCGCGACACGCGGCTAACCGGCCACCAGCTCCATGATCTCGTCCGAGATGTCGGCGTTGAACCAGACGGACTGGACGTCGTCCAGGTCCTCCAGCGCGTCGACGAGCTTGAGCACCTTGCGGGCCGGCTCGGCCCCCAGCGGCACGCTGACGCTCGGCAGCCACGAGATGTCGGCCGAGTCGATCACCAGGCCGGCGTCGGTCGCCGCGACCCGGACCGCGTGCAGGTCGGTCGCCTCGGAGATGACCTCGAACGCCTCGCCGAGGTCGTTGACCTCGTCGGCGCCGGCGTCGAGCACGGCCAGCAGCACGTCGTCCTCGGTCAGGTCCTTGGTCTTGGTGACCAGCAGGACGCCCTTGCGGTTGAACAGGTAGGCGACCGAGCCCGGGTCGGCGACCGTGCCGCCGTTACGGGTGATCGCTACCCGGACGTCCGAGGCGGCCCGGTTGCGGTTGTCGGTCAGGCACTCGACCATCACCGCGACCCCGTTCGGGCCGTAGGCCTCGTAGGTGATCGACTCGTAGTTGACGGCGTCGCCGAGCTCACCGGAGCCGCGCTTGACGGCGCGGTCGATGTTCTCATTCGGCACCGACTGCGACTTCGCCTTCGCGATCGCGTCCGCGAGCGTCGGGTTGCCCGCGGGGTCGCCGCCGCCGGTCTTCGCCGCGACCTCGATCGTCTTGATCAGTTTGGCGAACAGCTTGCCCCGACGGGCGTCCTTGACCGCCTTCTGGTGCTTCGTGGTCGCCCACTTGGAGTGACCGCTCATGCCCTGCCCCTCTACTTCGTGGCCCGGCCCGTACGCGGCGCGGGAGACTTCATGATCGCACCCCTTGGTCGAGCGAAGCTCGACACCGGAGTCCCCGCCTGGCCGCGCTGGCGGACAGTCGGGGGAGGTGCCCCCCGGAGCAGACATCTGGCGACGGCCCACCGGGAAGCTGCCCGAAGGGCAGCGAACACGGCTAGCCGGCCGCCGACTCCTGAACCATCTCGACGAACAGCTCGTGCATCCGGGTGTCCCCGGTCAGCTCGGGGTGGAACGAGGTGGCCAGCAGGTGCCCCTGCCGCACGGCCACCGGATGCTCTCCGACCCGGGCCAGGACCGTCACCGCGTCGCCGGCCTTCTCCACCCACGGAGCGCGGATGAACACGGCGTGCACGGGCGGGCCGTCGACCCCGGCGACGTCGAGGTCGGCCTCGAACGAGTCGACCTGACGCCCGAAGGCGTTGCGCCGCACGACCACGTCGAGCCCACCGATCAGCGGCTGGTCGGGCCGGCCGTCCAGCACGTCCCGCGCGAGCAGGATCATGCCAGCGCACGAACCGTACACCGGAAGACCATCCGTGACGGCATCCCGGAGCGGCTCGAGCAGCTCGAAGATCTTCAGCAGCCGGCCGATGGTGGTCGACTCACCACCCGGCAGCACCAGGCCGTCGACGGCGGCCAGCTCGGCCGGCCGCCGTACCTCCACGGCCTCGGCGCCCACCGCGGCCAGCGCCCGGGAGTGCTCCCGCACGTCACCCTGCAACGCGAGCACCCCAACCCGGGGATGCCACGAGGTCATGTACCCACCCCCGAGCGGTGCGCGCGGCGTGCCGTCACGCCCGCCGTCACCAGCCGCGGTCCGCGAACCGGGCGGCGTTCGGGGTCTCGAAGACGTTGATGCCGACCATCGCCTCGCCGAGGCCCCGGGAGACCTTGGCGATGACGCCCGGGTCGTTGTACATCGTCGTGGCCTCGACGATCGCCCGCGCCCGCTTCGCCGGGTCGCCGGACTTGAAGATGCCGGAGCCGACGAAGACACCGTCCGCGCCGAGCTGCATCATCAGTGCCGCGTCGGCCGGGGTGGCGATGCCGCCGGCCGTGAAGAGCACGACGGGCAGCGTCCCGAGCGCGGCGACCTCGGCCACCAGGTCATACGGGGCGCGCAGCTCCTTCGCCGCCGAGTAGAGCTCGTCGGCCGGCAGCGTGGACAGCCGGGCGATCTCGCCTCGGATGGTGCGCATGTGCACGACGGCGTTGGAGACCTCGCCGGTGCCCGCCTCACCCTTCGAGCGGATCATCGCCGCGCCCTCGGAGATCCGCCGGAGCGCCTCGCCCAGGTTGGTGGCACCACAGACGAAGGGGACCGTGAAGCCCCACTTGTCGATGTGGTGGTGCGGGTCGGCCGGGGTGAGCACCTCGGACTCGTCGACGTAGTCCACGCCGAGCGCCTGCAGCACCTGGGCCTCGACGAAGTGGCCGATCCGGGCCTTGGCCATGACCGGGATGGAGACCGCCTCGATGATCCCCTGGATCATGTCCGGGTCGCTCATCCGGGAGACGCCGCCCTGGGCCCGGATGTCGGCCGGGACGCGCTCCAGCGCCATCACGGCGACAGCGCCGGCATCCTCGGCGATCTTGGCCTGATCCGGGGTGACGACGTCCATGATGACGCCGCCCTTGAGCATCTCGGCCATGCCCCGCTTCACCCGCGCGGTGCCGGCCTCTCGCGCCGGCCCGGGTCGCCCGCCGGGCACTGCCCCGGTGGCTCCGGTGGGCGTTCCAGCGGGCGTGACTCCGGCAGACATAGCGGTCCGTCTCTCTCACATCGACAACGGCGGGCAGTCTCGTCAGCGATCAGTTAGTGCTGAGCCTTCAGGTGCTGAGCCTTCAGGTGCTGTGGCTCAACTGCTGTGACTCTCAACTGGTGTGACTTCGGTGGTGGCACTTGCCCCTGTTCCACCATGGTACGGCCGGCCGGACCCGCCTTCTCCCCAAGAAGCCCAGCAGGTACCACTCCAGGTAACCGATGAGTAGCGCTATCGCGGTCCTACGGGGCTGCCTCGGGCAGGGTGTCGGGCACATCGCCGCGGGCCGTCGCGGCGTCGGCCGCCAGGCGCCGGAGCGGGACGCCCTCGGCGGCCGGCGCACCCGGCGTCTCGACCCAGACAGGCAGCGCGTCGTCGATCTCGAAGTAGGCCGGCAGCGGCCGGCGGCCCCCCAGCCGCAGCACCCGCACCAGCCGTCGGCCACGCAGCGCGCGCAGGTCCCGGACCGCGTCGTTGTGCAACTGCCGGGCGAGCGCCACCCGAGCGGCCGCCGAGTCGACGGCGTGCAGCAGATCCGGGGCGCCCTGCCCGCTGGAGGCCACCTCAGGCGCCCGCAGCGCCCGGCTGAGCTGGTTCTCCGTGTCCTCGACCACCGTGTCCAGCGGCGCCCCGGCACGCGGCGCGAGATGCCCAGCCGCCGCCTGCTCGGCCACCGCCGCCAGTGGCGCGAGGCCACGGCTCTCGGCCAGCGCGGCGGCGGCCGTCGCCCTGGCCACCAGTTGGGTGAGCAGCCCGGCTCGCGCCGCATCCACCCGCACTCCCAGCCGGTCGAGGCGGCGGGCCAGCCAGGTGAGGTAGGTCGCGACCGCCACGACCGCGGCGACCACGACCACGACGAGAGTCATCCTCGGCAGCGTAATGAACGCCTGGTCGATCCGACCGCGCCGCCCCCAAAAGCGTCGCGCGATCGACACGCCATCCGGCCCGGTGTCGAAGCCGGCCCCGGAGCAGCCCAGACCACCGGCCTCCAGGTCATGGATCGGCAGCCGTTGAGGCGACGCTCAGCGCCCGGTCCGGACGATCGCCTCAAACGTCGGGAGGGGAGGAGACGAGGGACACAGGGCCGGCGCCCTCGCTGACCATCCGGTAGAGGTCGACGATCGACTCGGCGATCACCGGCCAGTCGTAGCCGGCGACGACGGCCCGGCCGCGCGCGGCGATCGTGGCCCGGGCGGCGGCGTCAAGCAGCAGCTCGGCTAGGCCGTCGGCGAGCTGGGCCGGCTCGCCGACGCCGAACAGCCGGCCGGCCCGGCCGTCGTCGAGCACCCGGCGGAACGCGTCGAGGTCGCTGGCCATCACCGGGATACCAGAGGCCATCGCCTCCAGCAGCACGATGCCGAAACTCTCCTGGCCGGTGTTCGGCGCACAGTAGACGTCGCCGGAGGCGAAGACCCTGGCCTTCTCCTCGTTCGGCACCAGGCCGACCAGCTCGACCCGGTCCCGCAGCGCCGGGTCCAGCCGGGAGCGGACCGCCGCGACGTCGCCGGGCCCGGCGACCAGCAGCCGGACGTCGGGGACCCGGCGGGCCAGCTCCGGCAGCGCCGCGAGCAGCACGTCCAGGCCCTTACGGGGCTCGTCGATCCGCCCCAGGAAGCAGACCGTGTGCCGGGGCGGCTCGTAGCCAGGCATCGGCCTGGCCCCGGCGAAGGCGGCGACCCGCACCCCGTTCGGGATCAGCACCGCCGAAGTGCCCAGATGCTCGACGATGGTGCGCCGGGCGGCCTCGGAGACCGCGATCCGGGCCCGCAGCTTCTCCAGCGACGGCTGCAGCGCGCCCTGGGCCGCCGTGAGGATCTTCGACCGAGGGTTGGCCGTGTGGAAGGTCGCGACGATCGGGCCGTCGGCGAGCATGCAGGCGAGCAGCCCGACACTCGGCGCGGTGGGCTCGTGCACGTGCAGCACGTCGAACGCGTTCTCGCGCAGCCAGCGGCGCACCCGGGTCGCGGAGACCGGGCCCATCAGCACCCTGGAGACCGAGCCGTTGTACGGCACTGGCAGCGCCCGGCCAGCGTCGACGGCGTAGCCAGGCAGCGTGTCGGAGTCATCGGCCGGGGTTATGACCGAGACGTCGTGACCGGCCGCGATCAACGTCTCGGCCAGGTCGCGGACGTGGACCTGCACGCCACCTGGGACATCCCAGGTGTAGGGGCAGGCGAGGCCGATCCTCACCGGGTCGGGCCCACCTCGACCCGGTCCTCGGCCGGTGCCGGCGGGTCGGGCCAGATGCGCTGCAGCATATGCCAGTCGACCGGATGCGACGCGATCGAGTCGGCGAACGCGTCCGCCATCTCCTGGGTCATCGTGGCGACGTCGGTGTGCTCGACAGGTGGGTAGATCTGGCCCCCCCAGCCCTTGCCGTCGAACCACAGCGCGGTCGGCACCAGAGCGGCCCCGGTTCGCAGCGCGAGGGCGGCGGGCCCGGCGGCCATCCGCGCCCGCGCGCCGAAGAAGTCCACCGGCACGCCGCTGGCCGACAGGTCCCGGTCGGCCAGCAGGCACAGGCAGCCGCCGGCGAGCAGCCGCTCGGCGAGCAGCGCGGACGGCGGCTCGGCGCCACCGGTCAGCGGGATGACCTCCATACCGAGCGACTCGCGGAAGGCCACGAACCGGTCGAACAGCGACTCGGGCTTCAGCCGCTCCGCGACGGTGGTGAACGGGATTCCGGTGGCGACCAGCCAGGCGCCGGCCAGCTCCCAGCTCCCCATGTGCGGCAGCGCGAGGATCAGGCCCTTGCCGGCGGCGTACGCGTCACGCAGGTGGAACTCGTCGTTGAGGAAGAACTGGTCACTGACGTAGCGCTCCCGCGGCATGTCCTGGAGCCGGAACACCTCCAGCCAGTAGCGGGCGTAGGACCGCATCGCGGCGCGGGTGAGCGCGTCGAGGTCGGTTCCCTCGGGCACCACCCTGGCCAGGTTCGCCCGCAGCCGCCGGACGCCCTTGCCGCCGCGGCGGGTGGCCCAGTCCGCGGCGGCGTCAAAGCAGCGGGCGGCCAGCCGCTCGGGCAGCACGCGCACGACCCGCCAGCCGAGGGCATAGCTCAGATCGGTGGTCCTGCTGGACATCGGGCTGCCGGATCGGCGCGCTCAGCCGGCCGCGGCCGCGCTGACCGGCCCGGCCATGGCGGTCGGGCCGTCGACGCCGCCGACGGTCGGTTCGGCGGCGGCCGGCACGGGCGCCGTGGCCGCCGCCACCGCGCCGGCGCCGCCGGAGCTCTGGAACTGCCGGTAGACATGCCAGATCCGCTGGCAGACCGTGATCACTGTCAGCGCGGCCAGCAGCCACAGCGCGATCGGCAGCAGGTACGGCACGCCCAGGCCATAGAGCCCGGCGGCGACCAGCAGGATCAGCAGCCGCTCGCCCCGCTCGGCGATCCCGACGTTGCAGTCGAAGCCGAGGCTCTCGGCGCGCGCCTTGACGTACGAGGTGACGGCCGCGGCGACCAGGCTGATCAGCGTCGCGCCGGCCAGCGGCAGCGAATGGCCGTCGCCCGCGTACCAGAGGACCAGCGAGCCGAAGACCGCGCCGTCGCCGAGCCGGTCGGAGGTGGAGTCGAGGAAGGCACCCCACTTCGACGAGATGCCGCGCGCCCGCGCGATCACCCCGTCGATCAGGTCCGAGAAGACGAACACGGTGATCACGACGGTGCCGACGAAGAACTGGCCGCGGGTGAAGAACGCGAGCGCGCCGCCGACCACGCCGATGGTGCCGATGATCGTCACCAGGTCCGGCGAGAGCGACGTCCGCGCGGCCCAGCGGCTTACCGGCGCCAGCAGCCGGTTGATCTGCGGCCGCGCCTTGCTAGCGAGCATGTCCGTCCCGTCGTGTCCGGCGCGGGGTGTTCGCGCGGGTTCACCCTACCCAGCGGCACCGCCCGCGCCGCCCGCCACACCCGGGCCGCCGGACGGGTCGCGAGCCCCAGATGGACGGCATGCCACACAGGAGGAACCGATGAGGTCTTGTGCGTTACATCACAGGGGCGCACGCTGGGCGGCGACGTCGCAACCGTCCGAGCGAGGGAGGCCGCCCGACTCCCAGCGATCCGCCGGGCGCGGATCGCCAGGGGCGCACGCAACCGAACGCGCTTCTCCAGTGCGCCCGTCGCGGCCTCTGTCCACTGACGCGCCAGTTCGCTGACGCGCCGGCGGCGTTCGGCACGACCGAACGGAGGCCGGAGATGCCGTTTACCGCGGCTGATGTCCGCAACGTCGTCCTCGTGGGCCATACCGGCGCGGGCAAGACCGCGCTGGCCGAGGACCTGCTGGCCGTGGCCGGTGCCGGTGGCGCCGGCTCGGCCCAGCAGGGCCGCCACGGGGATGCCGAACACCGATCGACCCGCGGGACCAGCCTGACGTTGTCCGCGCTGCGCCACCGCGACATGACGATCAACCTGCTGGACACGCCGGGCTACCCGGACTTCGTCGGCGAGCTGCGCGCCGGCCTGCGGGCCGCCGACGCCGCCCTGTTCGTCGTGAGCGCGGTCGACGGGGTCGATGGCGCGACGAAGGCACTGTGGGCCGAGTGCGCGGCGGTCGACATGCCCCGCGCGGTCGTCGTGACCCGGCTCGACCACCCGCGGGCCGACTTCGCCGCCGCCGTCACCGCCTGCCAGGAGGCGTTCGGCGCCGGCGTGCTCCCCGTCTACCTGCCGGACGGGTCCTCCCGGCCCGGGGCCGGTAGCCGCCTGTTCGGGCTGCTCACCGGCCACGTCGTCGAGTACGCCGGCAAGGACCGGCGCGACCTGGCCGACCGTGCGGAGCTCGACGGCGCCGCCCAGGACGCCCGAGGCGCCCTCATTGAGGGCATCATCGCCGAGAGCGAGGACGAGACCCTGCTCGACCGCTACCTCGGCGGCGAGGATCTCGACCCGGGAACGCTGCTGGACGACGCCGAGACCGCGATCGCCCGCGGCCATTTCCACCCGGTGCTGCCGTTCGCCCGGGCCGCCGGCGGCGCCGGCCTGCCGGTCGGCTCGGTCGAGCTGCTCGACCTGATGGTCGACGCGTTCCCTTCCCCGGCCGAGCACCCGCTGCCGCCGCTGACCCGGTGCGACGGCTCGGGCTGCCCGGGGATGGCGGCGGACCCGGACGGCCCGCTGCTCGCCGAGGTCGTCCGCACGACGACCGACCCGTACGTCGGCCGGATGTCCCTGGTCCGGGTCTTCTCCGGGACGCTGCGCCCGGACGCGACCGTGCGCGTCAGCGGCCACGGCCGGGCCGCCGCCGGCCATCCCGACCACGACGTCGATGAGAAGATCGGCGCGCTGCAGGCGCCGGACGGCACGGCGCTGCACGCGGTCGACGCCTGCGCCGCGGGCGGGATCTGCGTGGTGACCAAGCTCGGCACGGCCGAGACCGGCGACACCATCTCGGACCGGGACGACCCCCGGCTGCTGGCCCCCTGGATGATGCCGGAGCCGCTGCTGCCGGTCGCGATCACGGCCAGGACGAAGTCCGACGAGGACAAGCTGCCGACGGCGTTGGCACGACTGGCCGCCGAGGACCCGACGGTGACAGTCCGCACGGACCCGGAGACCGCCCAACTGCTGCTGTGGTGCATGGGTGAGGCGCACGCCGACGTCCTGATCGAGCGGCTCGCCAGCCGGTACGGCGTCGACGTGGACCGGCAGGAGCCCCGGATCGCGCTGCGGGAGACGGTGCGCGGCCCGGCTCACGGCCTGGGCCGGCTCGTGAAGCAGTCCGGCGGGCACGGTCAGTACGCCATCTGCCAGATCGAGGTGGAGCCGCTGCCCTCTGGGGCCGGCTTCGAGTTCGTCGACGAGGTCGTCGGCGGCGCGGTTCCACGGGCGTTCATCCCCTCAGTCCAGAAGGGGCTGGCCGCGCAGATGGCCAGGGGCGTGGCCACCGGCCACCCGATGGTGGACATCCGGGTCCGGCTCGTCGACGGGAAGGCGCACAGCGTGGACTCGTCCGACCTGGCCTTCCAGGTGGCCGGCGGGCTCGCGCTGCGCGACGCGGCCGCGAAGGCCGGCGTGGCGCTGCTCGAGCCGCTGCTGGACGTGTCCGTCCTCGTGCCCGACGAGCACGTCGGCGCCGTGATGGGCGACCTGTCCAGCCGGCGTGGCCGGGTCATCGGTATGGAGCCGTTGGGCGCGGGCGACGTGGGACGCACGGTGGTCCGGGCGGAGGTCCCCGAGCTGGAGATGCTCCGGTACGCGGTCGAACTGCGCGCGCTCACCCAGGGCACGGGCACCTTCACCCGCCATCTCAGCCGCCACGAGCCGATGCCCGAACACCTGGCCGCGACCATCATCAAGGATCGGGCCGGCTGAGTCGCCGGCGGCTGGGGCGGGCACTGACGGCCCGTCCCAGCCGTCGTCTCAGCTGTCGCTTGCGATCTTCTGCCAGGCCTCGGCGATGAGGGTGCGGGTGTCGGGAAGGAGTGCGGGCAGGACCCGGGTGCCGCCGACGACCGGCATGAAGTTCGTGTCCCCGCCCCAGCGCGGCACGACGTGCTGGTGGACGTGCCCGGCGATCCCCGCGCCGGCGATGGTGCCGAGGTTCATCCCGGTGTTGAAGCCGTGCGCGCCGCTGGCCAGCCGCAGCGCGCGCAGCGCCTTCTGCATGAAGAAGGCCATCTCGACGGCCTCGTCCGGGGTGAGGTCGGCGTAGTCGGCCACGTGCCGGTACGGGACGACCATCAGATGACCGGCGTTGTACGGATAAAGGTTCAGCACGGCGTAGACGTCGGTGCCGCGGGCGACGACCAGGCCGTCCTCGTCGCTCAGGCCCGGGATCTCGCAGAACGGGCAGGCGCTCTCGTCGGTGCGGCCCTCGCCCTTGATGTAGGCCATCCGGTGCGGGGTGTACAGCCGCTGGAACGCGTCCCGCATGCCGACGCCGGCCTGCTCGTCGAGGGGAACCTTCGCTCCGCCTGGAGCCAGCTGGTGTGGGTCTCCGGGGACCCCCGCGGGCGTGGTGGTGTCGGTCACCGGCCGTCCAGCTTGCTGCGCAAGAACCTCTACCTCATGTCCGTTCCACGGCACCCCCGCCGACGGCCCTGACGTCACATGACAGTCCGTGAAATCAGCTAAGAGCCCGTCCAACGCCGCGCCGACGGCGCCCCGGGGAACCGTGCCCCCGACCGTACCAGCACCCCCAGCCCCGAACGCCGCCCAATCCACCCCCCGACCACCCCCCTTGATCAGTCCTCCGCCCCCACCCCCGGACCACCTGACGCCCCCGTCGCCAGCCACACCGGGTGACTCCAACCCGCGCCACGCCGCCACCCAGGGTGACCCACCCACCCCGTACCCCCCGCCCCCGGACACTCCCCCCACCGATCAGTGGCCCGCAGTCCCCCCACCCACGAGACTCCAAACGACGCCCCACCCACCCGGCGCCCACACGACCCCGCCCCGGACCAGCAAGGGAGCCCCCAGGACCCAGCCGCCTCCACCCCACCGCCCAAGCCCCAAACCCCACGACCGGCCAGCCACCACAGCGGCGAGCAGGACCCCGTAACCCAAAGTGACGTGAGCCGAAGGCGAACGAACAGGGTGTCGGAGCGAAGCCCCCCACCCACGACGTCCGGAGATCCCCCTGAACACAGCCACCACAGGGGAGCCGCCAAAGGCGGCAAACCCAACCACAAGGCGAAGCGAGCCAAAGGCGAACGAACGGGGGTGTCGGGGGCGAAGCCCCTGACCCGGGGGTTCCAGGGGGTCGCCCCCCTGGGCAGACATCGCGGTCCCCCGCGAGCCGCCAAAGGCGGCGAACAGGAGGATCCGACTCGGTGGGCGTACGTGGTTTCGAACCACGGGCCTCTGCCGTGTGAAGGCAGCGCTCTACCCCTGAGCTATACGCCCGAGCCGCAGGCACTTCGACCGGCTGGGCGGGACCAGAGAGCAGGTCCGGCCGGCGCGTGTCGATCGTGCTGCGGGCTCAGCTTACACAACCTGACGGGAGGTGCGGAACGCCGTGTCGGTGGCGTCTCGTTCGACGACCAGGCCGGCGTCGGGAGCATGTCCGGCCGATGTCTCTGCGATGTCCGGCCGCTGGTGGTCCCATGGGCGTTGGACGGTTCTCGCCGGGGTTGAGGTCCGCTGCGCGGGGAACGATGTCTGCGCACGGCCACGGCAGTGAGGCCCGTGTCTGGGGGCTACCGATGGATCATGATTCGGTCTGTCGTCATCTCTCAGGACGCGGTCTGACACCGGGGCCAGGCCGGTTCGGGGGCCTCACGAAGGTGGGCACCGCTCCCCGGCCGGGCAAGTCGCCCGAACGGCCGTAACGGATGTTGTCTTGGCATAATCTTGTTTCCTACGAGCCTCAGAGAGGGAACCATCTCGTTACACGGGTGCTCGCCCGCACCACCGCACCGCTGAGAGGCCGCCCGATGACTATTCGTCACGATTCGATCACCGCAGAACTCGCCCTCCGGCTCGTCGTACCCGGAGGGGCCCCGGTCCCCGTCGCCGCGACGGTCCGGTACGAGCCCGATGACCCATACGCGGTCAGCATCGGGTTCCGCACCGGAGCGGACGAGGTCGTCGAGTGGACCTTCGCCCGCCAGCTCCTGAGTGACGGTGTGCGCCGCCCGGCGGGCGACGGCGACGTCCAGGTCTGGCCGGCCGCGCAGTCAGGCGGACGGATCGTCTGCCTGTCGCTGTCCAGCCCGTCTGGGCACGCGCTGTTCGAGATGCCGCGTTCCGAGGTACTCGCCTTCCTGCGGCGTACCTACGCGGCGGTCCCGCTCGGAAGCGAGAGCGACGTGATCGACCTCGACGCCGAGCTGGCCCTGCTTATCTGGGGCGGCCCCGACCGGTGATGCGCCCGGGTCGGGCGGTACAGCCCGACCCGCGGAGAATCCGGTGCGGGCACCGTCCGGCGAACGACAAAATCGCCAGGCCCGCCCGGTGGGAAACCACCGGGCGGGCTTTTCTCATGGTGAAGCTCCGGCTCTCAGCCGGAGACCCGGGCCGCCCGGTGCGCGCACGCCGCGCGGAGCTCGGCGAGGGTCCGGCGCTGGCGGCCCGACTCGTCGAAGTTCTCGTCAGCCAGCCAGGCCTCGAACCCCAGCCGGACCAGAGGCCATTCCCGGTCGGTGATCGAGAACCAGGTGGTGTCCCGGTTACGCCCCTTCACGACCAGGGCGTTACGCCAGGTGCCCTCCTCGACGAAACCCAGCCGGGCCGCGGCCGCCCGGGAGGGCTGGTTCAGGCTGTCGCACTTCCATTCGTACCGGCGGTAGCCCAGCTCGTCGAAGGCATACCTCATGAGCAGGTACTGCACCTCGGTCGCGGCGCGGGTTCGCTGCAGGGACGGCGCGTAGAGAATCCAGCCGACCTCGATGGAACCGATGCTCGGTTGGCTGCGCAACAGCGCGACCCGGCCCTGAAACGCGTCGCTGGCCCGGTCCACGATCGCGAAGGCACAGGTGTCCGGCCGTCCGGTCATGGCGTCGATCGCGCGCCCCGCGGTCGCGGCGTCGGCGGGCGCGTCCTCAGCCTGGTAGGTCCACAGGTCAGGGTGCGCACCCAGTCGGTCCACCACGTGCCGCGCGTGTTCCGCGGCGGACAACGGGCCCAGCCGGACCCAACGGCCGACAAGGTCGCGCGCCCGTGGCGCCCGGGCACCGAACCAGTCGACCGGCTCTCCGACCGGCTGCCCCAGATCATTCAGTCGAGCCACACGTCCCATCATCGCTGACGCCACACGCCGCCCTCATCGCGCTCCCCCGCCACGGCAAATACCCCACCCGTCCCACCCCGCCAGGACGTGACACCCACGACAAAACGCCACCACCATCAAAACCCGGAGACAAAGCGACCGACCGCACGACACCCACCGCGCTGAAATCCACTCACACGAAAGACGCCCAGGATCCGCGAAGGCGGAACCTGGTCACCGCTCCCAACGAGTGAACGCCATCAGACGTACCCCGGAGCCAGAAACAACGACCAAGGCAAGAGCCGCCAGAAACCAGTGACCCAACCCTGCGCCCAGAGACCAGGACGCTCCAAATGAAAAAGGGCCGCCCGCGCGAAGCGCGGCGGCCCTGGGGGCGTCGGGGACGAAGCCCTGACTGACCCGGGGATTCCAGGGGGTCGCCACCCCTGGGCGGACATCACGGCCGAAATGAAGTCGCGCCAAGGCAACGGGCACGCCAAGGCGACGAGCATAGGAATCCCGGCTCGTGGGCGATACTGGGATTGAACCAGTGACCTCTACCGTGTCAAGGTAGCGCTCTCCCACTGAGCTAATCGCCCTCAACTGTGCACCGTGGGAATGCTGCACGTGGGTAAGTGCGAGGCGGAGGCGGGAATCGAACCCGCGTACAGGGCTTTGCAGGCCCTTGCCTAAGCCACTCGGCCACTCCGCCGGGGGGAGGCCGCGATTGGCTGGACCTCTTGACCTCGCTACTTCCGAGCGGACGACGGGATTCGAACCCGCGACCCTCACCTTGGCAAGGTGATGCTCTACCAGCTGAGCCACGTCCGCATGTGTGCGCCCACTCTACAGGACTCGCGTCCCGCCTCCCGCGGTCGGGTGTTGCTCGGCCGCGATCCGTGGCGCCTTCGTTCTTCGCCTTTGGCAGCGTACCAGAAGGCTTCCGGCCCGCTTGGCCCCGGTTTGCCGCGTTCCCCGGTTGTCGTGCTCCCGGTTGTCGTGCTCGGCTGCTCCGTTGCCGTTCGCCGTGGCGACAAGTAGCACTCTAGCGGACCGTGAGCCCGACCGTCGAACAGCGCGCGAGCGTCGTCCAGATGTTGCGCGACGGTCAACGCGATGGGTCACTCGTGGGTCGCGAGGTGGGGCACGAGTGACCCGCACCAGCCCTGACCTGCGCGGACTCTGGCGCCGCCGAGAGCGTGGACGTGATCATCTCCGCGTTCCGCGGGACGCGGAGATCACGATCACACCGGCTGACTGGGGCCGCGCGAGTCACGCACTGACGCCGCCCGGCGCGGACCGGCCGACGTGAACGGTCCGACGCGGGCGCGAACCGGCGCCAACGGGCCCGGCTCAGCCGGCCGGGGCCGCGAGGTAGCGCAGGATGCCGGCGACGATGCCCTCGGCCGCGCGCTGGCGCCAGCCGGGGTCGGAGACCCGGGCGGCGTCGACGGCGTTTCGCATGTTGGCGCACTCGATGAAGACCTTCGGCACAGTCGAGAGGTTCAGACCGCCGAGGTCGGACCGGTCGACGATGCCCTGCTGGTTGGCGACGTAGTTGGCCGGCTGCTCGCCGGTCGCCGCCTCGTAGGCGTCCCGCAGCCCGGTCGCGAGCCGCGCCGAGGAAGTCAGAATCCTTTCGTTCACACCGTCGGGCGCCCGGTCCGGCGCGATGACGTGGAACCCGGAGCCTGCGGCCGGGCCGCCGTCGGCGTGGATGGAGACCGAGACGTCCGCGTGGGCGGCCGCGCCCGCCCTGGCCCGGGCGTCGACGCAGGGCCCGATGCCGGTGTCGTCGTCGCGGGTGAGCACCACGGTCACTCCCCTGGCGCGCAGCAGCTGCGCCGCCCGGTTCGCGACGTCGAAGGTGAAGGCGTGTTCCGGGTAGCCGGCATCCGTCTGGGCCCCGACGGTGTCGCACTCCTTCAAGAAGCCGCCGGCGTCGACCTTCCGGTTGATCTCGGCCGGCGCCGCGCCGTTGCCGCCGTCGTGGCCGGGGTCGAGGACGACGACCCGGCCCCGGGCGTCCACCAAAGGCAAGGGCGGCGGCGGTGGCAGCGATCCGACGGCCACGCCCGGGGTCGGCGTGGCCCGGCCGGCGCCGGCCGTCACCCCGGCACCTCCCGAGGCCCGGCCGACCAGCAGCCAGGCGACGGTGGCGGCGAGCAGGACGACTGCCACGCCAGCGGCGAGCACCACCCGGGGGACCCCACGGACAACCGCGAGGGCCGACCTGCGCCGGGCCGACGTCATCCGTCGCTCCGCGGCTCGCGCGCACGCCAGGGCATGGGCACGCTCACCCGCTCATCCGGTAACAAAGTCGATGAGCTCCTCAACGGCCCGCAGCAGGCCTACCTCAAGGTCGCTGTAGCTGTCCACGCTGGCGAGGACCCGGCGCCACATCTCGACGGGCTCCCGCACTCCGAGTGCGCGGCACACGCCTTCCTTCCACGGCTGGCCGCGCGGCACCTCGGGCCAGGCGCGGATGCCGACCGCGGCCGGCTTCACCGCCTGCCAGATGTCGATGTACGGGTGGCCCGTGACCAGCACGTGCTCGCCCGTGACGGACGCCGCGATCCGGCTCTCCTTTGAGCCGGGGACCAGATGGTCGACGAGCACCCCGAGCCGCCGGCCCGGGCCCGGCCGGAAGCCGGCCACGATGGCGGGCAGCTCGTCGACGCCGTCCAGCGGCTCGACGACGACTCCCTCGACCCGCAGGTCGTCACCCCAGACCCGCTCGACGAGGGCCGCGTCGTGCAGCCCCTCGACGTAGATGCGGCTGGCCCGGGCGACCCTGGCCGGCGCTCGCGGCACCGCGACCGAGCCGGACGCGGTCCGCGTCGGGCCGGCGAACCTGCCCCGGCGCGGCCGGACCAGCGTCACCCGGCTGCCCTCGAGCAGGAACGCGCCCTCCTCCAGCGGGAAGAGCCGCCGCATGCCGAACCGGTCCTCCAGCGTGACGCCGTCGGCGTCGACGCCGACGACGGCGCCGCAGAAGCCGCTCACCGGGTCCTCGACGACGAGGTCCGGCTCGACCTCGACGGTGGGAACCGGTGCGGGCGCCTTCTTCGCGGACGGCGCCAGAACATCCCGGCCATAGTCGCGGCTGCGCATACAGGACAGCCTAAGATTCGGTCATCAATGCCGGGGACGCGGCCACGGGCGGACACGCGCGCCGGGTGCCGACCCGGACAGGCCGCCCCGTCGCCGGACGGCGGGCCGCGCGGAACCACCCGGCTGGACCGGGAGTCCCGCCGCCACGCAGGTGCCCGGCCCACGACCCGGAAGCGAGGTCTCGCCGATGGCGACAGCCCAACCGGTGGAGGCCGGCTACGGGCCTGGGGTGGCACTGCTCGTGATCGACCTGCAGAACGACTTCGCGACGCCCGGCGGCAGCCTCTACGTGCGTGGCGGCGAGGAGATCGTCGACGCGGTGAACGCGCAGGCCGCGGTCGCCGTCGGCGCCGGTTCGCCGGTGTTCTGGACGCAGGACTGGCATCCCGAGGTCACGCCGCATTTCGTCACCGCCGGCGGGATCTGGCCGCCGCACTGCGTCGCGGGGACACCCGGGGCCGACTTCCACCCTGACGCCAGGGTGACCGGCGAGGTGATCCGCAAGGGCGTGGACGGAGCCGACGGGTACTCGGGGTTCTCGACCCGGGACCCGCGGTCGGGCCTGCGCAGCTCGACCGTCCTCGGCGACCGGCTGGCGGCGGCGGAGGTCCGCACGGTGGTCGTGATCGGCCTCGCGGGTGACTACTGCGTCAAGGAGACAGCGCTGGACGGCCGGCGCCTCGGCCTTGACGTCGTCGTCCCGCTGGCACTGACCCGGTTCGTGAACCTCCGGCCGGGTGACGATGCCGCCGCGGTGGCCGAGCTGCGCGCCGCCGGCGTCCTGGTCGAGCCGGGCCCGCCGGCGGGCTGACGACGACGGCAAAAAGCCCACCTGTCTCGCCGCCCGTGGGCGGCGATGAAGGTGGGCTGTCGGGGGCTCGCGGCAGCGGCGCCGCGGACCCGGGATCAGCTGCCCCCTGTCACCCTCGACACCGTGTCCTTAGCCCGACAGGCACGGTCAAGAGGGTCGACAGGGACGCAATCGCCAGGATCACCGCCGACCTGCCTGCCCGTCCCATCGCTGGGCCGGACCAGGCGGACCGGACGTCGTCCGGCCGATCGGTGGCGAACAGGCTTGTCAGGCGGCGCAGTCGCGGCAGATCATCCGACGCTCGTCGACCAGCTGGCTGCGGTGGTGAACCAGGTAGCAGCTGGTGCAGGTGAACTCGTCGGCCTGGCGCGGCAACACCCGCAGGTTCAGTTCCTCGCCGGACAGGTCAGCTCCGGGCAGGTCGAGCTCGGTCTCGAACGGGTCGACTTCATCACCGAGGTCGGCCGCCGCATCCGCCCGCCGCGCCTTGAGGGCCTCCAGGCTCTGCTCAGGAGCGTCCTCGAGATCTGCGGTACGGGGGGTGTCGTAGTCGGTGGCCACTTCTTTTCTCCCAGATGGTCGGGGTTCCTCCGGAATCGGCGAAGCCGATTGCGTAGGTCGCGCTCCTCGTGCCCAACCCTCAACGCACGACTGCCGGCCTATGTGCCCACCTCAGCCCCGGTACTCCCCTGTGGCGTTCGCCACACGAACGGATCGGGTGGCTGCGCAGTGTGTCCAGCTCACCCCGAACAATCGGGGCAGATGGCTCAGGAGTGCCAGAGCGTCGTGGGCGGGACGGGCTGTCCCAGGTGCCGTTCTGCCCAGTTCCTCCCTTCAGATACCCACCGGGCGAGAAATGGCTGCCGATCCGCGGGCGCTGTCCGGCGGGCTCCGCCGGGGCCCGAACCGGGCCGCCAGCGGTGATCGCCGCGCAAACGAGCACACAAGACAAAGCAGAACTGACATCTCCGCATTCCGCACAGCTGTGGCGATCACGTACGCGCGCGGGTCACCACTGGGACGCCGACCGCTCACTGTGTGTGGTTTCGACGGCCAGCTCGGTTCCGCACGCCGTCGTGCAAGATCCGGGGGAGAGTACTACGCCAGCGCCCCGCCCTCGCGAGACCTGCCGACGAGACACCACCAGGACACACCGTGCCGGGGCCGCCACACGGCCCGGCCAGCCACCAGCAGTCACGTAACGCCCAACCGACATCCGTGCTCTCGGCCATGATCGGTCAGTCACCGCTCGCGCGGAACCCGAGATGCCGACGGGACCAGACGCCAGCCCACGCCGTCGGCATCAATCCGACAGGCGCCAGCGGTCTCGAACCGCTCGACCGGCGCCCAAGCCCGGCGCCCCGATCGGTCAGTCATCGCTGGGACTGGACCCGAGATGCCGAGGGCAAGAGGCACGAGCCCACGTCGTCGACATCCGCCCAGCCAGAGGCTGGGAGGGCGCTCAGCGCCCGACGGCGGATCGGCCAGAGGCGCGAAGCGCCGTCCCTGGCCGATCCGCCTCAACCGGTGCGGCGCAGCCAGGTGACCGGCGCGCCGTGCGAGCCGCGGCGCAGCGGCTCGAGCGCGTCGTCCCAGTCCGTGCCGAGCAGGCGGTGCAGGCCGCGAGAGAGAGTGTCCCGGCCCTCGCCGCGCTCCAGCAGTGCCCGCAGGGCTGCCTCGCCGATGACGACGTCACCGTTGGCCGCGATGCCGGCCCGGTGCAGGCCGAGTTCGGGTGTGTACGAGTAGCGCTCGGCGTCGCAGCCGGGCGACGGGCCCTCGACCACCTCGAAGGTGACGTGGCCGAGCCGGCGCAGCCGGGTCGCCAGGCGTCCGGCCGTGGCGGGAGAACCGCGCCATTCCAGCCCGGCATACAACGAGCCGGGCCGGGCCGGCTGCTGCGACCAGGTCAGTGACACCGTCGCCGAGAGCGCGCCGGACACCGCGAACTCCAGGTGCGGGCACAGCGCGGGCGGGCACGCGAGCACCGACAACATGCCCGGCACCAGGTTCGACGCCGAGCCGGATGACAGCCCATGGGCTGACGACATGACCACGGGGAACCCTCCGTCGACGAGAACGCCTTCCCCTTGCGGCTCGCCGCCGTCGGATCTATGCCGGGTACACCTGGATCGTGTCACGACCGGGCCGGCGGGACCACCCCCAGGCACCACCCAAACGAGCTATCTCAGCGCTAAACGACGCCGCCGTCCAGCACGGATGTAGCACACGTCACCTGACGATGAACGGACGGTGTCTCCCCGCAGCCGCCGGAACCTTGGGAGTCGCCCCCGCTGAGCGGGTTTGTCCGGGCCCGACCTGGTCATCCGCGGACCAGATCCGCCGGGGCGCGCCGCCGAGTCGGCCGCGACTGGAAACAGCTCTTCCGTAGGCTTCGCTGCTATGGCACAGGTCTGGCCCGGCCACCCTTATCCCCTCGGCGCCACCTATGACGGGTCCGGCACCAATTTCGCGATCTTCTCGGAGGTGGCCGGCAGGGTCGAGCTGTGCCTGTTCGATGCCAACCTCCACGCGGGCGACGGTGACCCGGTCGACGTCGAGCGGCGGGTCGAGCTGCACGAGAAGGACGCCTTCGTCTGGCACTGCTACCTGCCCGGCGTCGGGCCGGGCCAGCGCTACGGGTACCGGGTGCACGGCCCGCACGACCCCGGCCGTGGCCTGCGGTGCAACCCGCACAAGCTGCTGCTCGACCCGTACGCCAAGGCGGTCGACGGCGAGATCGACTGGGACCAGGCCTGCTTCGGCTACACGTTCGGCGAGCCCGACAGCCTGAACACCGTCGACTCGGCGCCGCACATGATGAAGTCCGTGGTGATCAGCCCGTTCTTCGACTGGAACGGCGACCGGCCGCCGCGCACGCCGTACGACGAGACGGTCATCTACGAGGCGCACGTCCGCGGCCTGACGATGCGCCATCCTGGCCTGCCGGCCGAGTACCGCGGCACCTACGCCGGCGTCGCGCACCCGCTCATGATCGAGCACTACCAGAAGCTGGGCGTCACCGCCGTCGAGCTGATGCCCGTTCACCAGTTCGTGCACGACGAGCACCTGGTCCGCCGTGGGCTGCGCAACTACTGGGGCTACAACTCGATCGCGTTCCTCGCCCCGCACAACGCCTACTCCTCGGCCGGCGGTCTCGGCATGCAGGTGCAGGAGTTCAAGGGCATGGTGAAGGACCTGCACAACGCCGGGATCGAGGTGATCCTCGACGTCGTCTACAACCACACCGCCGAGGGCAACCACATGGGCCCGATGCTGTGCTTCCGCGGCATCGACAACGCGGCCTACTACCGGTTGGTGGAGGACGACAACCAGTACTACATGGACTACACCGGCACCGGTAACACGTTGCACGTCCGCCACCCGCACGTGCTGCAGCTGATCATGGACTCGCTGCGGTACTGGGTGCTCGAGATGCACGTCGACGGCTTCCGGTTCGACCTCGCCGCCACGCTCGCCCGTGAGTTCTATGACGTCGACCGGCTGTCGAGCTTCTTCGACCTCGTCCAGCAGGACCCGGTCGTCTCCCAGGTCAAGCTCATCGCCGAGCCCTGGGACGTCGGCGAGGGCGGCTACCAGGTCGGCAACTTCCCGCCGCTGTGGACCGAGTGGAACGGCAAGTACCGCGACACGGTCCGGGACTTCTGGCGCGGCCAGGACCACGGGATCGCCGAGTTCGCCTCCCGCCTGACCGGCTCCAGCGACCTCTACCAGTTCACCGGCCGCCGGCCGTCCGCCTCGATCAACTTCGTGACCGCGCATGACGGCTTCACGCTGGCCGACCTGGTTTCATACAACGGCAAGCACAACGACGCGAACGGTGAGGAGAACCGGGACGGCTCGGACGACAACCGTTCGTGGAACTGCGGCGTCGAAGGGCCCACCGAAGATCCCGGCGTACGCGCCCTGCGTGCCGCCCAGAGCCGTAACCTGCTCACGACGCTGTTCCTGTCCCAGGGGGTGCCCATGCTCGTCGCCGGTGACGAGATGGCACGCACCCAGGACGGCAACAACAATGCGTACTGCCAGGACAACGAGACGTCCTGGCTGGACTGGTCAGACCTTTCCGAGCACGCCGGTCTGGTCCGTTTCACCGAGGAGGTCTCCCGGCTGCGCCGCGAGCACCCGGTGTTCCGCCGCCGCCGTTTCTTCCACGGCGCGCCCATCCGGGGCACCGGGGACGCCGGCGACGGCACCGCACTGAAGGACATCGTCTGGCTGCGCCCGGACGGCACCGAGATGTCCGACCAGGACTGGGAGTCCGGGACGGCCCGCATGCTCGCCGTGTTCCTCAACGGCGCCGGCATCCCCGACCCCGACGCCCGTGGCGAGGCGGTCGTCGACGACTCGTTCCTGATGTTCTTCAACGCGCACAGCGAGACCGTCGTCTTCCAGGTACCGCCGGCCGAGTTCGGCGACAGCTGGGAGACCGTCGTCGACTCGCGTGGGTCGACGACGGCCCAGGACGGCGACGCCGCCGCGCGGGCGACGGCCGGGCAGCTCAAGGCCGGCGCCCCGGTCCAGCTCGACGCCCGCTCGACGGTTGTGCTGCGCCGTGTCTCGTGAGCCCGCCGACCGATCCGCCGAGTAGGAACATGCCGATGAACGACGGCCCGATCCAGGACGAGCGCACCCGGGTCGTGCCGACCTCGGCCTACCGGCTGCAACTGCACCTCGAGTTCAACTTCACCGACGCAGCGGTGATCGTCCCCTATCTCGCGGCACTCGGCGTCTCCCACCTGTATCTGTCCCCGGTGCTGGAGGCCGCGCCCGGTTCGACCCACGGGTACGACGTCGTCGAGCACGGCCGGATCAGCCCCGAGCTGGGCGGCGCCGGCGGGCTGCGCCGGCTGACCGCCGCCTGCCGGCGGGCCGGCCTCGGCCTGGTCGTCGACGTGGTGCCCAACCACATGGCGATCCCGACGCCGCAGACCGCCAACCCGGTCTGGTGGTCGGTGCTGCGCGAGGGCCCGGACTCGCCGTACGCCCACTGGTTCGACATCGACTGGGCCGCCCCGGACAACCCGGGCAAGGTCCTGATGCCGCTGCTCGGCAACCCGCTGCACGACTGCCTGGAGGCGGACGAGATCCAGCTGGTCAAGTCGGCGGACGCCGACGGCACCGACCCACTCGGCGCCTTCGACAACCTGGGCCACGACCCGCTCCGCGGCCCGGCCGAGGCCGACGACTGGGTGATCACGTACTACGACCACGTGCTCCCGGTGGCCCCCGGCACCGCCGACCCGGACGACCTCGCCGGCACCCTCGACGCCCAGTACTACCGGCTGTGCTGGTGGCGCACCGCCGGCACCGAGCTGAACTACCGCCGGTTCTTCGACATCACCACCCTCCCGGCGCTGTGCCAGGAGGACCCGGACGTCTTCGCCGCGACCCACCGGCTGCTCATCGACCTGGTCCGCGGCGGCACCGTCGAGGGCCTGCGCATCGACCACCCGGACGGCCTGGCCGACCCGGAGGAGTACCTGCGCCGCCTGTCCGACGCCACCGGCGGCGTGTGGACCGTGGTCGAGAAGGTGCTGGAGGGCGACGAGGCGCTGCCCGAGGCGTGGGCCTGCGACGGCACCACCGGGTACGAGTCGCTGAACCGGGTCACCCGGCTGTTCCTCGACCCGGTCGCGGCCCGCCCGCTGGCCGCGCTCTACGCCGAGGTCTCCGGCGAGGCCCCCGACTGGGCCCACACCGCGCACCTGGCCAAACTGGACGTCCTGGACAACGTGCTGCGCCCCGAGCTGGACCGGCTCACCACGCTGGCGCTCACCGAGGCGCGCCGGGAGCGCGCCGACCTGACCAGGACCGGCCTGCGCGAGGCGCTGCGCGAGGTGCTCGCCGGCTTCGGCGTCTACCGCGCCTACGTCCGCCCGGACGGCACCCCGTCGCTGGAGGCCCGCTCGCACGCCGTGCGCGCCTGCGAGGTCGCCCGCCGCCGGCTGCCCCGGCGCTCCACCGAGATCGACCTGATCGAGGACCTGGCGCTGGGCGGCCCGGCGGAGTTCGTCACCCGCTTCCAGCAGACCACCGGCCCGGTGATGGCCAAGGGCGTCGAGGACACCGCGTTCTACCGGTTCGGCCAGCTGCTCGCGCTCAACGAGGTCGGCGGCGACCCGGGCGCGTACCCGGCCTTCCCGCCCGGCCACCCGCGCAGCGCCGTGCACGAGTTCCACGAGGCCAACGTGACGACGGCCCGCACCTGGCCGCTGACGATGACCACGCTGTCCACCCACGACACGAAGCGCTCGGAGGACGTCCGGGCACGCCTCGCGGTCCTCTCGGAGGACCCGCGCGGCTGGGCCGACGTGGTCCGCCAGCTCGGCCGGCTCGGCTACCGGCACACCGACGCCGAGCGGGGCTGGCCCGACCCGGTCACCGTCTACCACCTGGTCCAGACGCTCGCCGGTGCCTGGCCGATCTCGGCCGACCGGGCCCGCCAGTACATGATCAAGGCGGTCCGCGAGGCGAAGATCCACACGTCCTGGACGGATCAGGACTCCGCCTACGAGAACGCGCTCACGACCTACATCGACGCGGCCCTCGAGGATCCCGACTTCGTCGGCGCACTGGAGAACTACGTCTCCACGATCGTCGAGCTCGGCCGGCAGAACTCGCTGGCAGCCCGGCTGGTGCAGCTGACCGCCCCGGGCATCCCCGACGTCTACCAGGGCCAGGAGCTCTGGGACCACTCGCTGGCCGACCCGGACAACCGCCGGCCGGTGAACTTCGGTGAGCGCACCAAGCTGCTCGGCGAGCTCGGCACCGACCCGATCCCCCGCCGTCCGCCGGCGCTGGACGACACGGGCGCGGCGAAGCTGCTGGTAGTGTCCCGAGCGCTGCGGGTCCGCCGGGAGCACCCGGAGTGGTTCGGCCCCGGCGCCTCCTACCGGCCGCTGTGGGCGTCCGGCTCGGCCGCCGAGCACCTGGTCGCGTTCACCCGGGCCGAGTCGGTGGTGACGGTCGTGCCGCGCCTCGTCCTCGGGCTGCGCCGCGGCGGCGGCTGGCGCGACACGACGCTGACGCTGCCCGACGGCCGTTGGCTCGACGTCCTCACCGGCCGCCGTCATGACGGCGGCACGGCCTACGTGCTGCGCCTGCTGCGTGACTTCCCGGTGACGATGCTGATCCGGGTGTCTTGACATTGGTTCGCGGCGTCCGGGCGCGGCCCTCCGGCCCCAACCTCCGCTTCGCTCCGGTTGGGACCTCCGGTCCGCGTCCTCCGCCGCGAACGGGCTTCGCTCCGTCCGGTGGGCCAGTCAGGCGCTCGCTTCGCTCGCGCCTGCTGGCCCACCGGACTACGCGAAGCCTTTGGGCACAGCCTGATCGAGGTTCGCCTCGCTTCGCTCGCGACCTACTGGCCCACCGGAGTACGCGAAGCCTTCGCGTACAGGCTGATCGGGGGGCGCTTCGCTTCGCTCGCGGCTGCTGGCCCGCCGGGCTACGTGGAGCCTGGGGGCGGCGGGTCACGTGGGGGCGTTCGGGTGGCTTTGGGTCTGCGCGGCTTGGGGTGGTACGGGGTTCTTGCTGGCTGGGGGTGGCGCGGGTCGGGCGACCCGGCGCGAGTAGCTGGGGGCTTTGACGGTAAGACAGACTCGATGAGCATCTTTCGGGTGTGGGCGCCCCTTGCGAAGTCGGTTGCCGTCGTCACCCGCGACCCGGGGGGTCCCGATGGTCAGGACGAGCTGACCGAGCTGACCGAGCTGGTCGGGGCGCCGGACGGGTGGTGGTCGGGCGAGGTGGCCGCGGCCGGGCATGGGACCGACTACGCGTTCCGGCTCGACGATGCCGGTGAGGAACTGCCCGACCCGCGGTCGTCCTGGCAGCCGTACGGGGTGCACGGCCGGTCCCGGGTCGTCGACCACGGCCGGTTCGGGTGGACCGACCACGGCTGGCGCGGGGTGTCGCTCGCCGGCGGGGTGCTCTATGAGCTGCACGTCGGCACATTCACCCCGGAGGGGACGTTCGACGCCGCGATCGACCGGCTCGACCACCTGGTCCGCCTCGGGGTCGACGCCGTGGAGCTGCTGCCGGTCAACGCCTTCCCGGGCCGGCACGGCTGGGGTTACGACGGGGTGGGCCTCTACGCGACCCATGACCCGTACGGCGGCCCGGAGGGGCTGAAGCGGTTCGTCGACGCCGCCCACGCCCACGGGATCGGCGTCGTCCTGGACGTCGTCTACAACCACCTCGGCCCGGACGGGAACTACCTGGGCCGGTTCGGGCCGTACTTCACCGACCGGTACACCACGCCCTGGGGATCGGCGGTCAACCTCGACGACGCCGGCTCCGACGAGGTGCGGGCGTTCATCGTCGAGAACGCGCTGATGTGGCTGCGCGACTACCACTGCGACGGCCTGCGGGTCGACGCGGTGCACGCGCTGCGCGACAGCCGGGCGACCCACGTCCTGGAGGAGCTGACGACCAGCGTCCACCGGCTGGGGGCGCACCAGCGCCGGCCGTTGTTCCTGGTCGCGGAGTCCGACCTCAACGACCCCCGGATGATCAGCCCGGCCCAGGCGGGCGGGCTCGGGATGGACGGCCAGTGGGCCGACGACGTCCACCACGCCCTGTGGGCCGCGCTGTCCGGCGATCGGCAGGGCTACTACGTCGACTTCGGGTCGCTCGGGACGCTGGCGAAGGCCTTCACCAGCGGGTTCGTGCACGACGGCACGTATTCGGCCTTCCGGGGGCACACCCACGGCCGGCCGGTGCCGCCGTCTGTCCCGGCGTTCCGGCTGGTGACGTTCCTCCAGGACCACGACCAGGTCGGCAACCGCGCGGTCGGCGACCGGGCCCCGGCGACGCTGTCCGACGGGCTGCTGCGGATCGGCGCGGCGCTGCTGCTGACCGGCCCGTTCACCCCGATGCTCTTCATGGGCGAGGAGTGGGGGGCCACAACCCCCTGGGCGTACTTCACCGACCATGTGGCGGACTGGCTCGCGGAGGCGGTACGCACCGGCCGGCGGGCCGAGTTCGCCGCCCACGGCTGGGGGCCCGAGAACGTGCCCGACCCACAGGCCGAGGAGACGTTCGCCAGCTCGAAGCTGGACTGGTCCCAGCCGGCGGCCGAGCCACACCAGGGCCTGCTCGGCTGGTACCAGCGGCTGATCGCACTACGGCACACGGTGGCGGAGCTGACCGACCCGGACTGGGCCTCGGTGCGCTGCGCCTACGACGAGGACGCCAGCTGGTTCGTGCTGTACCGGGGCGCCGCGGCGGACGCGGTCGCCGTGGTGTGCAACCTCGGCCCCGACCGGCAGTCCATCCCGGTCGGGTGGCCCAGCAGCGGTGGCCCCGGCCAGGCGGTGGACCACACCGCCAGCCGGCCAGCCGGGGTGACTCTGGACCCGCTGGCGGTCTCACGGCCCGGGTTCGGCGCCCGGCCGGGCAGCGTCGAGGTGGACGGCGAGTCGGTGGTGATCGGCCGATTGCGCACGCATGCCTAGGCGGCCGAGGCCCGGCCGCCCCGACGGGCGGGCCTACCGGTGTCGTTCGTGCTCGGCTCGGTTGAGGATGTAGTACAGCAGCCCGAGCAGACCCAGCGCCAGGAACAGGACGACCACAAGCAGGATCACGTACGTTGCCATGGGCCTATCGTCGCCGCCCGGTCTGCTGACGGGAAATCCGGCATCGGATTCGGTGCGTCGCCGAATGATCGACGGTAACGGTCACGCCACCCGCCAGGACGCCGCACCAGGTAGGACACGATCTGTTTCCCGCCAGCCCAAGGCCAGCCGGTGGCGTGATCGCACGCAAATCGCGATCACGGACCCAGGTGGAGCGCGACCAACCCTGCTGGGGGCAGCACTAGCTGCTGCCGACTCCCTGCCAGACGGCCTCTGCCCCCGCGTGCCCGATCCGGACGACCTCGACGATCACGATGACGGCAAGCACTACGACGATCAGGGACACGACCGCCGTCAGCAGCCGTGGCAAGGTCCGGACCGACGAGCCGGAGCCTGCCTGAACCGTGCCCGGCATGGACCACGCCGTGGGCCGCCAGCCGTGCACGAACAGCAGGAGCAGCGCGGCCACGAAAAGCCCGGCCACCCAGGGCAGGAGATCCTCGCCGAGCGCAGCGTGCCGGGCGATCAGCGGGTTGTCCACCCCGAGCTTGTCGCGCAGCTTCTCACCGGTCGAGGTGGTGATCGGGACGAGAATCAGCGCGCCGGCGCAGGCGAGCGCCGGCAGCGGCCCGAGCGCGCGGCGCACCCGGGGCCAGAGCGCGGTCAGCGCGAGCAGCAACGCCGCCAGCGGCACCAGCACGACCGTGGCGTGCACGATCAGGGCGTGGGCGGGCAACCCGGAAATCGTTGCGGGCACGACAGCCTCCTGGCACGGGGACGTTCAGATCATCTCTGGCCCTGACCCGGCTGCCTGAAAATGTCCTGAGAACCGTCAGTAAGCAGATAGTAAGGCTGGCGGGTGGACCGGGCGCTCCGCGCCCGGTCCACCCGCCAGCCGGGTCGGGCGTGGAACGCCCTCCCCAACCTGGATCCGGGCAGGGTCAGGTGCTCAGGCTCTGCCTGCTCGTCCGGCTCAAGCGGTCGTGCCGCCGCCGTTCTGGGTGGGGGCGATGGGCTTGGTCAGCTTCGGGCGGCGCAGCGTCTCGTTCGGGTCGGCCTGGGAGCCGTCTCCCCCGCCGCCGATCAGGCTGGCCAGGTCGCCGATTCCGCTGCCCAGCGCGCCGCTGAGCTCACTGGGAATGATCCACACCTTGCTCGCCTGGCCGTTGGCAATCTTGGGCAGGGTCTGCAGGTACTGGTAGGCGAGCAGCTTCGGGTCGGCGTCGCCGGCGTGGATCGCCGAGAAGACGGTGTCGATAGCCTTCGCCTCGCCCTCGGCCTGCAGGATCTGCGCCTGCCGGTCTCCCTCGGCCTTGAGGATCGCCGCCTGCTTCTCGCCCTCGGCCTTGAGGATCTCGCTCTGCCGGAAGCCCTCGGCCGTCAGGATCGCCGCCCGGCGGTCCCGCTCGGCGCGCATCTGCTTCTCCATCGCCTCCTGCACCGAGCGCGGCGGTTCGATGGCCTTGATCTCGACCCGGTTCACCCGGATCCCCCACTTGCCGGTCGCCTCGTCGAGCACGCCACGCAACGCAGTGTTGATCTGGTCCCGGGAGGTGAGCGCCCCCTCCAGGTGCAGGCCGCCGATCACGTTGCGCAGGGTCGTGACGGTCAGCTGCTCGATCGCCTGGATGAAGTTGGCGATCTCGTAGGTCGCCGCCCGCGGGTCGGTCACCTGGAAATAAAGGACGGTGTCGATGCCAACGACCAGGTTGTCCTCGGTGATCACCGGTTGGGGCGGGAAGGCCACCACCTGCTCGCGCAGGTCGATCCGCTCCCGGACCCGGTCCACGAACGGCAGGACGATGGCGAGACCCGGCACCAGCGTGCGGTGGTAACGGCCGAGCCGCTCCACGACCACCGCGCGGGCCTGCGGGACGACCTTCACCGACCGCATCACGAAGACCAGGGCTACGAACGCGAGCACCGCCACCACGATCAGTCCACCGGTCATGGCAACTCCCTCCGTGGGACGTCCAGTCCCGGGACTTCTTCCTGGTGGACGATCGCGGTCGCGCCGTCGATCCGCAGCACCCGAACCTCGCTGCCCGTAGCGATCACAATGCCGTCCGGGTAGGCGCGCGCCGACCAGATCTCGCCCTTGATCTTCACGCGGCCGTCGTACCGGTCCACCTGTTCGAGGACGACACCCTCGGCGCCGACGAGCGCCTGCGCGCCGGTGGCGAGCAGCGGCGCGGTGTTGAGGTGGCGAGCGGCGATGGGCCGCAGGCCGAAGGTGAGTCCGCCCGCCGCGAGGACGAAGGCGAGCAGTTCCCAGACGAGGCCCCCACCGACCAGCGCCACGATGCCGGCGACCGCCGCCGCCAGGGCGAACATGAGCAGGTACAAGCCACCCGTGAGCAGCTCCGCGATGGTGAGCCCTCCGGCGACGATGAACCAGACTAGGTCGGCCGGCACACCTCCATCGTAGGCCTGATCACCCGTCTTTCGGAGCGGTCATATCGGCTACCGGACAACTCCCCCGAAACAGCGCCGCCGCGGCTCCCGCCGGCCAGCCGGGGTATCGCCGCGGCCGGCACCGGTAACGTGGGCGGCGCCCGTTCCGAGCGCCCCCGAACCGACGCGCCCCCGAACCGACGCGACCCCGAACCGACGCGACAAGGAACCGTGACCACATCGTGCCCGTGCTGACTTCCCGGCAGCGCATCGCCTACCAGGGCGAGCCGGGGGCAAACTCCCACCTGGCCTGCCGCGACGTCTACCCGGACTTCGACGCGGTGCCGTTCCAGACGTTCGAGGAGTGCTTCGCCGCGATCGACGACGGCACGGTGCAGCTGGCGATGATCCCGGTGGAGAACTCCACCGCCGGCCGCGTCGCCGACATCCACCACCTGCTGCCGGGCGCGAAGGCCCACATCATCGGCGAGTACTTCCTGCCGGTACACCACCAGCTCATGGCGCTGCCGGGAACGACGCTGGCCGGCCTCAAGACGGTGCACAGCCATCCGCAGGCGCTGGCCCAGTGCCGCGAGGCGCTGCGGGCGCTCGGGCTGCGGGCGGTGCCCGACGCGGACACCGCCGGGGCGGCGCGTGAGCTCGCCCAGTCCGGCGACCCGTCCCGGGCCGCGATCGCCTCCCGGGTGGCCGCCGAGGTGTACGGGCTGACGATCCTGCGCGAGGACCTTGAGGACGAGCAGCACAACACCACCCGCTTCCTCATCTTCTCGGCGGAGGACCTGCGGGCGGCGGCCGGCGTGCACGAACTCGTGACGACATTCATCTTCAAGGTGAAGAACCGCCCGTCGGCGCTTTACAAGGCACTCGGCGGGTTCGCCACCAACGGCGTCAACATGACGAAGCTGGAAAGCTTCATGGTGGGCGGCGCGTTCGTCGCCACCCAGTTCCTGGCCGACATCGAAGGCAGCCCGGAGGAGCCGGCGGTCGCGCGGGCGTTCGAGGAGCTTGCCTTCTTCGCCGACTACCGGATTCTCGGGGTCTACCGGGCCAGCCGTTACCGCGAGCGGATCGCCGGCCGGACACGGTCAGCGGCCGGCTGAACCCGGCGGCGGTTGGCTTTCCGGGCGGCTCGCCCCACCAGGCCTGCGGGGCGAGCCGCTCGCATAGGGTCGGGGCGGTGCGCCGACTTCTGCCCGCGCCGGGCCAAGACGACCTGATCCAGGAAGATCTCGACGCGGCGTACGCCCTGCCCGTCCCACCGGCGGGCACGACCCACGTTCGGGCGAACTTCGTGGCGGCTGCCGACGGCGCGGCCGAGGTCGGCGGTCGCTCGGAGGCGCTCGGCGGGCCCGGCGACCGGCAGATCTTCCGTACCCTGCGTTGGCTGGCCGACGTCGTGCTCGTCGGGGCCGGCACGGCCCGTGCGGAGAACTACGGACCGGCCGTCGTCCCGCCAGCGCGGCAGGAGGCGCGGATCGCCACGGGCCTGGCGCCTGTTCCGCCGATCGCGGTGGTCTCCGGGTCGCTGGCGATCGACCCGGGCGCCCGCCTGTTCAGCGCGGCGGTCCGGCCGGTGCTGCTGACCGCGGCGAGCGCCCCCGCCGACCGCGCCGCGGCGCTGCGCGAGGTCGCGGACGTCGTCGTCTGCGGCGAGGAGAACGTCGAGCTTGGGCAGGTGCTCGGCGCGCTGGCCGAACGCGGCCTGCAGCGGGTGCTCACCGAGGGCGGGCCGACACTGCACGCCCAGCTGGCCGGCGCCGGTCTGCTCGACGAGCTGTGCCTGACGGTCGCGCCGATGCTCGCCGGGCCGAGGCATCTCGGCATCGTGGCCGGCGACGCCTGGCCGATGGCCCAGCCCATGGAGCTCGCGCACCTGCTGGAGGACGACGGCTCGCTCTTCCTGCGCTACCACGTTCCGAACAAGGGATAGCAGCCGGCTACGGCCAGCTATATCCACAGGTCAACCGCTATCCACAGGACGGCGCAGGCGCCTTCCTGGCCGGCGGCGAGCTGGCTAACGTGCCGGCTGGCTCCCGACGGAGAGGGCGGTGGATCATGACAGGCCAGATGGCGGTGGGGCGGACGGCAGCGGGGCCGGCCTCGGGCCCAAGCGGCGTCACGGCACCAGCCGGGCTGGTCGTCAACGCGCGCCGCGGCGCACTGCTGACCGCCGCGGCCATCCTCGACCGCGGCGCGGCCGAGATCGCGACAGCCTTCAGCGGGCTCACGGCGACGCTGGACGCCGGCGCGTGGGCGGGCCGGGCGGCCGACAGCTGGGCCGGTGAGCTCGCCCGCACGGGGACCACCATCGGGAGGGCGCTCGCGGAGACGGCGCTGGACTGCGCCGCCGCGGCGGCCTCCCAGCCGGAATGGGTCACGCTGGACGACCCTCGAGCCATCCGGCCGCACGCCGCGTTCGGCTTCCTGCGCGACGGGCGTTGAGGCGATGCCCGGCCCCAGTGAACGAGTCGTCCTCGACCCAGCCCTGGCGCGTGTGCTGGCGCAGCGGCTGCGGGACCTACGTGACCTGCTGGGTCGATGGGCGCGGACCGTGGTGTCGCTGCTCGGACCACTCGGCTGGCCGGCGAATCCCGCCGCGGCGCTCAGCGCGGGCTCGGGCTGGGCCGACGCATCGGCCACGACGCTCACCCGCCGCATCGCGCTGGTCCAGGCCGCCGACTCGAGCCTCGGCGCGCCGGCCGCCAGCGGGACCCGCGCTCAGCTCGGCAGCGGAGGGCGGCTCGCGGTAACGCTGCGGCCCGACCCGTTCGGCGGTGACAGCCGCGCGGCGCGGGCGGCCGGTGCCCGGCTCGGGCTGGCGCTCGCGGGCGCCGCGCTCGCGCCAGTACCGGACCTGGCGTCGCTGTCCGACGTCGCCGCCCAACTGCGTCCGTCCGCGAGTGACCCGGACTTCGCCGCTGGAGTCCTCGACGCCGTCGGACCAGCGCGGCTGGCCGTCGTGCTGCACCTGGCCGAGCACGTCGGCGCGAGCGGGTTCGTGGTCACCGAGACGGTCCACGGCTACCGAGTCGGTCCCGCGCGCGGGGGCGACCGTACCCGCGCCGATGCCCCAGGCCGGTGGTTTCCCACCGCCCTGGCCAGCGACCTGACAGCCACGCTCGGGGCCGCACTGGCGGCGTTCAGCCAGTCCGGGCGGCTCACCGCGGCCTGGCTGAGCCGGCTCAACACCCACGACGTACCTGGCCAGGCCGAGACGGCGCTGCTCGGTCCGCTGCTCGCGCACGGTCGGTTCGCCCCAGCCACGCTGCGCCTGCTCGGCGACGCCCTCTTCGCGACGACAGACGTCACCGGCGGCCGCTACCGCACCCACGACGGGCCGCTCACTGGTCCCGGCGCACGCGTCGGCAGCCACCCGCCGGTCGTGCGGGATGTCGGACTACTGGGCTCTGATCCAGCGGGGCGGCACCGGGCCGCGTACGCGGCCGCTCTGCTGCGGGCCATCGCGGACGAGCCGACACTCGCCGCGCGGTTCGCCGCCGACCACGTGGAGGCGATGATCTCCGGCGCACGCCTGTCGGCCCTGCCTGCGCCGATCAGGCCGGGCGTCCCGGCCCAGGTGCCCCTTGCCTGGGAGTACCTGGTCGGCCGGGCCGGCGGAGTCGATGCCCGCCGGGCCGACCCGGCCGGCGCCGCGACCTTCGTCGCCCGCCTGGGCTTCACGATCTACCGATACCAGGTGACCCACAGCGACCCCAGACAGCGGCGGGACACCTCCTGGCCGCTCCCGACCGGCCTGCGGGCCGCCATCGGCGACCTGCTGCACGTCTGGCGCTCGGAGCTCTACGGGTCGGCCGTGGCACTGCTGCCCGCCGGTGACGCGCTGCGGGACCCCTCAGGCCGAGGCCTGGTCGTGGCCTGGCCGGCCATGGCCGGCGGGCGCGCGACTGGCGGCGGCGCGGGCGGGCCCTGGTCGACGCACCTGGCCGGGCCTGCGGCGGGGGCCCGGATTCCAGCCGAGCTGTGGGCGGCGCTGCTCGGGGAGGCTCTGGCCGCGGGCGGCCCGCGGGCGGCAGCTCTGGGCTCGGACGCACTGCGGCAGGCGGGCGACCTCGAACAGTCCGGATGGGCTGCGACCCGGGGCTACCGCGGCGACGGCCAGATCGCCTATCCGGCCAGCCCGCGCGCGCTCGTCCACCTTCAGCAGGCCGCCACGGTGTCGTTCTTCCTCACGGCGCTGGCCCGCACCGCCGCCAATCTGACGCTGCGCGCCGAACTGGCGGCCGAGGACGAGGCGGACCGGACGGCCCTGGCGGTCGACCAGCTCGCCGCCATCGCCAAGGCCATCAAGGTCGACGACCTGGTCGGCACCCTCTATGGCGTCACCGTCGGAGTGACGGTCGCTGCCGCCGTCGACGCGGTAAGACCGGACGGGCGGCCCGGAGCCGACGCGCTCGCGACGATCGCCGGGGTGGCAGCCGCGGCGACCGTCCTGCCCGGCTGGCAGGAGGCCTACCGGGCGTCGGCGACAGCCGTCTGGCTGAGACGCGGCGACGACCCGATCCTGCCGGTCGAGGTGACCGATGCGGCCGGCGTCCGCCGGACCTTCACCGGGGATCCGGGCGTCGACGGCTTCATCACCGGCCCGGCGGATGACTTCCTCGACGCCGACGGCCGGCCGCTGGCGCCGGAGCGGATGTCCCCGGCCCGGCGATCGGCCTACCTGCGCTGGCTCGCCAGCCCCGCGATCGTCGCGAACAACGACGCCCTCCCGGCGCTCCCCCAGCCGCGATGACATTCGCCGAGGACAAGTGACAATGAGCCGATGAACCTGCCCGTGATGCCGCCCGTCGCGCCGATGCTGGCGAAGTCGGTCCAGACCATCCCGCCCGGTGCGTCCTACGAGCCCAAGTGGGATGGGTTCAGGTGCATCTGTTTCCGTGACGGCGACGAGGTCGAGTTCGGCAGTCGCAACGAGAAGCCGATGACCCGCTACTTCCCCGAGCTGGTCAGGGCGGTGAAGGCCGAGCTGCCCGAGAGGTGCGTACTCGACGGCGAGATCGTCATCGCCACCGGCGCCGGCCTGGACTTCGAGGCACTGCAGCAGCGCATCCACCCCGCGGTCTCCCGGGTGACCCTGCTGGCGGAGCAGACACCGGCGTCGTTCATCGTGTTCGACCTGCTCGCCCTCGGCGACGAGGACCACACCGGACGTCCGTTCACCGAGCGGCGCGCCGCTCTCGAAACGGCACTCGCCGACGTGAAGGCCCCGATCCACCTCACCCCGGCCACCACGGACCTTGAGGTCGCCGGCCGCTGGCTCGTCGAGCTCGAGGGCGCACACCTCGACGGCGTGATCGCCAAGCCGCTGGCGGGCATGTACCAGCCCGACAAGCGCGTCATGTTCAAGATCAAGCACGTCCGCACGGCCGACTGCGTGCTCGCCGGTTTCCGCTGGCACAAGTCCTCCACCGAGGCGCGGCGGCTCGTCGGCTCGCTGCTGCTCGGTCTCTACAACGACGACCACCAGCTGCAGCACGTCGGAGCCGTCGGCGCGTTCACGGCCAAGCGCCGCGCCGAGCTCGTCGACGAGCTCAGTCCGCTGGTGCTGCGCGACGGCGACGGCCACCCGTGGCAGGACTGGGCCACCGCCGAGGCGCACCAGGCCCAGCGCCTCCCGGGCAACGTCAATCGCTGGAACGCGACCAAGGACCAGTCCTTCGTCCCGCTACGCCCGCAGCGGGTGCTGGAGGTCAAGTACGAGCACATGGAGGGCACCCGCTTCCGGCACCTCGCCCACTTCGTCAGGTGGCGCGACGACCGCACCCCTGAGTCCTGCACCTACGAGCAGCTCGACCAGCCCCTCACTTCCGCCCTCGACGGCCTAGTACCCGGACTCGGCGCCTGACCAAGCCGCTCCTCGCCAGACTCGTGGGCCCGCTCGTCCGACGGCCCGACGTCAGCCGAGCAGCCAGCCCTCGGCGTGGGCGCGGGCGAGCTCGGCGGCCACCCCGGGCGGGGTGAGCTCGGCGGGGATCGGCCTGCCCGCGGTGAGCAGCGCGGCCAGCTCGCCGCGCCCTGGGGCACCGAGCGCCGGGCCGGTGAGGCTGCCGCCCAGACCGTAGAACTCGGCCAGATGGGCCCGCAGCGCGCTCAGCTCGGCGGCCCGGGCCGCAGTGCCGGTGTCGTCACCGGTCGCGGCCCCGCGCGGGGAGGTCGCTGACAGCCCCGGCTCCCGAGGCGCCGCCAGCTCGGGGCTCGGCACCACCGGGACCAGGACCAGCAGCGCGTGTGCCGGTTGGCCCGAGCCGACCCGAGTCGGTGTGCGCGTGGGTGGCGCCACCGGCGCGCCGGTGGCCTCGGCCGCGAGGGGGGCGGCCGCCAGGGTCGCCTCGGTCGGGCGGACTGGCTCGTCGAGCGCGTCGAGGGCCGCGAGCAGTGCGCGCACCCGTAGCTGGTAACGCCGGTCCGCCGGGTCGGCCCCGCCGACGGGAGCGAGCACGACGCAGTACTTGCCCTGCCGGGTGAGGGCACGGATCCGGGCGATGTCCGCCGTGTGCAGGAGGCCGTCGGCCCAGACCGCCCAGGGTGCCGACCGGCCGGGGCGCAGCCAGCCAAGCTCGGCGAGGGCCGCGCGCAGCTCGATGGGGCCCAGCCGCAGCGACGGGTAGTCGGGGTGGCTCGGCAGCCGGAGCCCGGCGACCGTGCCCACCAGCCGGGCCCGGCCGCTGGGCTCCGGCTGCCGGTCAGGCTCCACCCGGCTCGCCGTCCGCGCCAGCGCCGCCGTGCGCTCCTTGTCGGCGTCCACCGGGCCACCACGGCGGCGTACGCCCGCGACTCGGAGCGCCGCGACGAGCTCACCCGTTGGCTCGCGCAATGCCAACGCGTCGCCCGCGCCAAGACCCGCCGCCTCCCGCGCCGGCACTACCAGGGACGGCAGCCGCAAGCCGTCGCGCAGGGTGTCCTCCGGGTAGCTCGGCGCCGGCCCGAACGCGCCGAGCAGCAACAGCTCCAGATCGGCGAGCTGCGCGCGGGTCAGCCGGGCCGACGGCCAGCCGGCCGAGGCGGCTGCCAGCTCGGCGGCGCGGTCCTCGTCGACGAGCACGGGGCAACGGATGGGCACCTTCGGACCGTAACCGTCCCGCAACCGGACGGCCCGTCCGACGACGATGGCTCGCCGTGCCGACCAGCTCCCCATGCCGACCAGCCTGCCGTCCTGATCAGCTATGCCGGGCCGTCGTCAGCCGGCCGGACGTCGCGGCCCGCCGCCGCCCACTGCCCAGCGCCGGATTCCCCGCATGCGGCAGGATGGCCCCGACCGCGCAGTCCAGCCGGGCCGCGCCATTCTCGCGATTCGCGGCAGACCTCTGCCATAGACTCAGGACGGTGAGCATCGACACCACGACCGCCAAGCCGTCCGACGCCGAGCTCGCGAGCCACCTGGCCGAAGAGGCCGGACGACGGCTCCTGGAGATCCGGGCCAAGCTGGGCTTCGCGGACGGGCCAGCGCTCAAGGACGCGGGCGACGCGGGGTCCCAGCGGTTGCTCGCCGCGGCGCTAGCCCAGCACCGCCCGAAGGACGCCGTCCTGTCCGAGGAGGCCGTCGACGACCCGGTCCGCCTAGGGGCCGACCGGGTGTGGATCGTCGACCCACTCGACGGCACCCGCGAGTTCGCCGAGGAGGGCCGCACCGACTGGGCGGTCCACGTCGCGCTCTGGCAGGCCGGCGCGCTGGTCGCCGGGGCGGTCGCGCTGCCGGCCGTCGGGGTGACGCTGTCGAGCGCGACGATCACCCCGCCGCCAGCCGGGCCGGCCGGGCCGGTACGGCTGGTCGCGAGCCGCACCAGGGCACCCAGGCTCGTCACCGACGTGACCGCGGAGATCGGCGGAGTCGTCATACCGATGGGCTCCGCCGGCGCCAAGGCCTCCGCGGTGATCCGTGGCGAGGCCGACGTCTACCTGCATGCCGGCGGCCAGTACGAATGGGACTCGGCGGCCCCGGTCGCGGTCGCCCTCGCCGCGGGCCTGCACGCGACCCGGATCGACGGTTCCCCGCTGCGGTACAACCAGCCTGACCCGCTGCTGCCCGACCTGGTGATCTGCCGGCCCGAGCTGGCCGAGACGGTGCTGGGAGCGATCCGGAAGTCGTCCGCCGGCTGACCCGCGACGGGGCGCGCGGCTCGGTCCTACCAGGGCCGGGCCGACGCCGCACCTGCCGGCGCGCACCCGGCTGGGCCGGGCCGTCGCGCCCTACCGGGGCGGGTGGGCGTGCGCGCGCAGGAACGTGTCCACGCCCGCCGAGACGGCGGCCCGGATGAGGGCGTCCGGAACAGCCGCGGTGCCGTGCTCGGTGAGCGCCGGGATCTCGGCGCCGATCAGCGCGAGGAACTGGTGGGCGGCCAGCGCCGGGTCGGGGACCACCAGGTGGCCGGCGTTGCCGAGCATCGCCAGCCGACCCGCGAGCGCCTCCATGATCGGAGCCTCCGCCTTGGCGCGGACCAGCCGGTAGACCTCGGGGTCTCGGGCCGTCTCCGCCGCGATCATGCGGGCGAGGAACAGCGAGCACGGGCTGCGCTGGCACTCGACGAGCCGGCGGCCCAGCTCCCGCAGGCTGTCACGCCAACCGGCCGCCGACAGGTCGAGCCGCTGGATCACGTCGAGGGCGTCGGCGTTCAGCTCGACGGCCGAGTCGGCGACCGACGCGCGGAACAGCTGCTCCTTGCCGCCGAAGTAGCTGTAGATCGTCGGCTTGGAGACGCCGGCGGCCAAGGCTATCGCGTCGACGCTCGCCCGCTCGTACCCCTCGTCGCCGAAGATCGGCGCCGCCGCGTCGAGGATGACGCGTCGTTTGTCCGGGCGAGCCACTCGCTTCGCGTCCACAACCGCCATTCACCCAGCTCGCTGATGCTCGCGGCCCGGCTGGCTCACCAGGACCGGGTCGGCCGGGTCCTGGGACAATCTCGATGATCATCAACGTCGCGCCGGCCCTGGCCCGGTGGTCGGCGGCCTGCTGCTCGCGAGCGGCCACTGGCAGTGGATCGGCGCGACGGCGGCGCCAACGTTCGCCAGCGTGTTCCGGCTGCTGACGCCGGTCGAGCAGCCGCAGGGGACCACGGCCGTGTTCATGTCGGTCCAGCTCTCGGCCTCGCTCGGCATCACACTGCTGGGCCTGCTTCAGGCGAGGGCCGGCGCACACCGGCTGACCTGGCTGTTCGGACTGCTGGCCGCCGCGGCCGTCGCGATGCTCGTCCTCAGCCGCGGCCTGCCAGGCCGCCCAGCCGACCGTGCGCAGGCCTGAACCACGGGTCAACGGGCGCCAAGCTGCCCAGAACGTCGCCAAGCTTCGCCAAGTAGAGCTAAGCTCTCGCTATGCTGACCGCCGAACTCGCCGAGCTCGTCCGCACGCTGCGCGACTCGCGGACGGATCTCGCGCGGGTGGAGGCCAAGCGCGCTACTCGTGAGCTGCCGAAGTCGACACGGGAGACGCTGTCAGCGTTTGCCAACTCACCGGGCGGCGGCGTGATCCTGCTGGGACTTGATGAGAGTCAGGGTTTCGCCTCGACCGGCGTGACCGACCCGAAGAAGGTCCGAGACTCCTTGGCCGATCTCGCGCGCGACCAGATGGCGCCGCCGCTGGCGCCACTGATCGAAATCATGGAGTTCGAGGGAGTCCAGCTCGTCGTAGCGGAGGTCGCTGAGCTGGATCGGAGCGCCAAGCCCTGCTACTACCGCGGCGCCGGTATGGCGAACGGCTCCTACGTCCGGGTAGGCGATGGTGACTACCGGCTCGGTCCAGCCGAGGTCCACGCTCTTGTCGCGGCCCGCGGCCAGCCGGTTGACGACACCGTCCCTGTCCAGTCCGCCACACCGGACGACCTGATGCCGGAGATCGTCGGGCCCTACCTTCAGCGCTTGCGTCTGCAGCGCCCGTTCGCTTTCCGAGATCTCGGCGATCGTGAGCTTCTGCTGGCCACCCGGGTCCTGGTGCCTGGCGACACCGGTCCGGTGCCCTCGCTGGCCGGCCTGCTCTGCTTCGGCCGGTTCCCGCAGCACTTCTTCCCGCAGGTCGAGGTCACGTTCGTCGAGTACCCGACTGTCGACGGCGCCGAGATCGCGACCGGCATGCGTTTTCTCGAGAATCGGGCGTTCGATGGCCCAGTTCCGATCCAAGTTCGCGAGACCCTCGTCCAGCTTGCCCGCGCGATCCGCCGCGGCACGGTCATCGCGCCGGGCGGCGGCGCGTCAACCGTGTACGAGTACCCGCTGGAAGCACTGCGGGAGGCGGTCGTGAACGCGGTTGTCCACCGTGACCTCGGCCAGTACTCACTTGGCACGCAGGTCCAGGTCGAGGTCTACCCGGACCGGATAACTGTGCGCAACCCCGGGGGCCTCTTCGGTGCTGTCCGCGTGAGCTCGCTCGGCGATCCCGGCCTGTCGTCGGCGCGCAATGCCCTTCTGCTCAAGCTCCTGGAGGACGTCGAGGTGCCGGGCGAAGGCAGAACGGTCTGCGAGAACCGCGCCTCCGGCATTCGCACCATGGTCCGGGCGATGTCGGCAGCCGGCCTGCCCGCACCTCGGTTCGCCGACCACATTTCCTGGTTCGAGGTGACCCTCAGCGGGCCTCCCCCGCGGCGCGCCGACCTCGCGGCGGCCGCCAGAGGCAACGCGACGCTCACGAACGCGGCCGCCGCATCGATATCCCGCACGACGGTTCCGGCCGAGCGAGACTGGTTCGTCCTTGAGTCGATTCGTTCGGCCGGGCGGCCGCTTTCCCGCCGGGAAATCGAGAGCATGACCGGGCTCACCAGCGCCCGGGTCAAGGCGGCGCTGACGGCTCTGATCGACCAGAGGCTGGTCACCGCCATCGGCGCGACACGATCACCAACGCGACGTTACGAGACAGCCGCCGCCCAGGTGGACTAGTAGGCGCCTTCGCGGCGCAGGACGGCGAAGACGGTGCGCCAGAGGATGACGAAGTCCATGGCCAGGGTCCAGTTCTCGACGTAGCGCAGGTCGAGGCGGACCGACTCGTCCCAGTTGAGGTCGGAGCGCCCGCTGATCTGCCACAGGCCGGTCAGGCCGGGCTTGACCATCAGCCGGCGGTGCACGTCGTCCTCGTACTGGGCGACCTCGCGGGGCAGCGGCGGGCGCGGCCCGACCAGCGACATCGAGCCGTTCAGCACGTTGAACAGCTGTGGCACCTCGTCGAGCGACCACTTGCGCAGGAACTTCCCGACCCGGGTGACGCGAGGGTCGTCGCGCATCTTGAACAGCAGCCCCTGGCCCTCGTTGCTGGTCTGCAGACCGGCGAGGCGGGCCTCGGCGTCGACGTACATCGAGCGGAACTTGTACATCTTGAACGTCTCGCCGCCGCGGCCGACCCGGACCTGCTTGAAGATCGCCGGACCTCGGCTGGTGAGCCGGACCGCGAGCGCCAGTGCGATCAGCAGCGGGGAGAACAGCAGGACGACGGTGAGCGCCACCGCGCGGTCGAACAGGATTTTCATGACCCGCCGGGAGCCGGTCAGCTCGGGCTCGCGGATGTGCAGCAGCGGCAGGCCGGCGACGGGACGGATCGAGATCCGCGGCCCGACGACGTCCGTCAGCGCCGAGGAAACCAGCACGTCGACGTCGGAACCCTCCAGGTTCCACAGGACTCGCTGCAGCGTCTCGCCATCCATCTGCGGGGAGATCGCGACGGTGGTGGCGCGGGTCGCCCGGATCGAGGTGTGCAGGGTCTCGGAGGTGCCGACGATCGGCACGCCGAGCAGGTCGAAGCCGCTGCGTTCGGGGCGGTCGTGGCTGTGCCGGCCGGGCAGGCGGTCCAGCACGACGCCGACGACCGACCAGCCCGCGGTCGGGTCCCGCTGGGCGAGCCGGACCAGGGTCGCGGCCGACTCGCCGGCACCGACGACCAGTACCCGGTGCATGCACCGGCCCTGTCTGCGCAGCCGGTGCAGGATGCCCCGGCCACCGATCCGGCCGACCATCGACAGCAGGATCGCGACCGGGAAGACGATGAGCACGTAGGCGCGGGCGACCTCGGCCTTGGTCGCGTAGGAGACGGTGGCGACGACCCGGACAGCGGCGTTGATCACCCGGCGGAACTCCTCGGACCCGCCGCCGAGGAACCGCGGCTCGTAGGCCCGGTTCAGCGCCATCGAGACGACCCAGACCACCGGAAGCAGCACCAGCGCCAGCAGGTACCACTCCGACGTGTCCCGGGCCGCGTCGAAGTGCCGGGTCCCGAACGGGCCGAACCTGATCACGTAGGCGACGCCCGCGGCGAGCACGCAGGCCGCGGCGTCGAAGGCGATCAGGACCCTGACGTAACGGCGCTCCCAGCGCAGCTGAGCCCGGTAGAGATCGTTTTCGACCTCGATGGCGCGGCTCGCCGGCCGCTCTGGTGTCTCCCGAGCCCGACGCGACGCGGCTCGGCCTGGAGCCTCGCGGCCGGGCACCGTCGCCGTCACTGCGCTCCGTCCCCGAGCCGGCCGCGTACCTGCAGCGTCCGCAAGGTCCCCTCCGCGGTGGATACGCCACCCGCTCCCCCGCGCGCCCGGTGCCTCGCGCGGAACACGCCCAGAACGGGCAGTCCCAGCGGCACGCCGTCGCGGACCGCGCCCCCGCTCCCGCCACGACCGATGCCGTGCCGGTTCCCCTGCGGGATGGCCGCACCCACGGCCACGGGCGCAAACTTACCCGCACCCGGCGATTGCACGACCAGCGCCCCTGCGCGACAGTTCCGACAGGCAGCCCGCGCCAGACCTTCCCCACAAACCCGCACTACCGCCGCACAACCGCTGGAAACACCACCGCGATTGCACCGGTTTCACCCCACGCACCTCACCGCCGAGGCCGACCCGAACAAACACATGCCGTGTCGCTCTCTCATCAATGAGTTACACGACGCCACCAAACTGCTACTGTCCGCCAAAGCCCAGGGGCCAACGCCCCGGGCCGCGGGCCGGTCGGCGCCCGCCCGACGGGTGGGGGCGCCTGCGCGGACGCCGACCGCACCCGGCACGCGGCCGGAACCGGGCGCGGAGCGCCCTTCGGCCGCGTCACCTGTCGGGCGCCAAGCGCCCTCCCAACGTGATTCGTGGTGCGGCGCGAAGACCGGGGCGAGCGCGTACCGGCGTCGGGATCTCGGCCGAGTTGGGTGGGTCCCTGGCGCTGGTCTCTCAGGGTCCGCCCGCGGGCCGGCCGGCCCCTACGGAGCGCCCGCGGGCCGCGCTGCCTGTCGGGCGCCAAGGGCCCTCCGAACGTGATTCTTGGTACGGCGCGAACAGCGGGGCGCGCGCATACCGGTGTCGGGATCATGGCCGAGTTGGGTGCGTTGGCGATCCGTCGGCTGGCACTTCACAGGAGTGCTGATCGCCGTTTGCGCCCTCGCGTGGTCGTCATCGGGGCCGGAAGACAGCCACCAGCGGGTCGAAACCGCGATCAACAGCGGCCGTCCCCGGGCTTAGGGCAGGGCGGCGACGATGTCCGCGATGGGCTTGCGGGCGCCTGTGTAGAACGGGGTCTCCAGGCGGGTGTGCCGGCGGGCGGAGCTGGAGCGCAGGTGACGGATGCAGTCGACGATGCGGTGCAGCTCGTCGGCCTCGAAGGCAAGCAGCCACTCGTAGTCGCCGAGGCCGAAGGCGGAGACCGTGTTGGCCCGGACGTCCTCGTACTCGCGGCCCATAATCCCGTGTTCGGCGAGCATGCCACGCCGCTCGTAGTCGGGCAGCAGGTACCACTCGAGCGAGCGGTTGAACGGGTAGACGCAGACGTACCCGCGCGGGTCCTCGCGCCGGACGTAGGCCGGGATGTGGCTGCGGTTGAACTCCGCGGGCCGGTGCAGGCCGACGGCCGACCAGACCGGCTCCAGGTGAGCGCCCAGGGCGGTCTGCCGGAAGCGCTGGTAGGTCTCCTGCAGCAGATCCGGGTCGGGGCTGGTCCACCAGACCATCAGGTCGGCGTCGGCACGGTAGCCGGAAATCTCGTAGATGCCGCGGGTGTAGACGTCCTTGGCGAGGGCACCGTCGAGCAGCGCGTCGACCTCGGCGGCGACGGCGGACCTGTCGGCGGGCAGCGGCCGGCGGGCCGCGAACACCGACCAGCTGGTGTAGAGCAGCTCCGCGTTGAGGTCACGGGCGGACCGCTCGACGGCTGAAGGATCGCCGGCGGGGCGTTCGGTGGCGGGCTGGGACTCGGACATGCGTCTATTCTTCCTCGCTGGACGGGCGGGTCACGGATGCCATTGGTCGCTGTCTGACCAGGGCCAGACCGGGTCAGACCGGACCGGCGGCGCCGACGGTGTCGGTCGCGCTGAGCACGGCGGCGGCTGCCGCCTCCCCCGAGCGGATGCAGGCCGGGATGCCGACACCGTCATAGCCGGCACCGGCCAGCGCGAGGCCAGGCGGCAACGCGCGGCGCACCGAGGCGACCCGCTCCAGGTGGCCGGGAAGGTACTGCGGCAGCGCGCTACCCCAGCGGCTGACCCGGCTCGCGACCGGGCGGGCGGTGATCCCGGCCGCGTGCGCGAGCTCGGCGGCGACGACGCCGGTCAGCTCGGTGTCGGACCGGCGCAGGTCCTCGTCGGCGCCGGCCCGCCCGACACTGGCGCGCACCACCCGCAGCGGACTGCCGGCGGACACGTGCGGCCACTTCGACGACAGGTACGTCACGGCCTTGATGGTGGCCCGTTCCCGCGCCGGCACCAGGAAGCCGCTGCTGCCCGCGGGCAGGTCGACGTCCCGGAAGACCAGCGTGACCAGGCCGATCGACGCGTACGGCACGCCCGCCAGCGGCGCGGCCGCGTGCGGGGCGATCGGGTTGAGCAGGTCCCGCGCGGCTCCCGCCGGCACGGCGAGGATCACCGCGTCGGCGTCCAGCGACCCGCTGCCGCGCGGCCCGGTGACCACCTCACCCGGCTCACCGGCGGCGCCCTTCTCGTCGAAGTCGACACGCCAGCCGCCGTCGACGCGGGTGAGCTGGCGCACGAGCACGCCGGTGCGCACGGCCGCCCCGGAGGCCTCGGCGACCCTGGCGGCGAACCCGCCCAGCCCGCCGCGCACGGTCGCGAACACCGGAGCTGGCGGCGTCGACGCGACCGGGGCGGTCCGCGCCCGCACCCGGTGGGCCCCGAGCAGCAGCGAGCGGTCCTCGGTCAGGATCGGCACCAGCTGCGGGACGGTGGCCCGCAGCGACAGCGCGTCGGCCCGGCCGGCGTAGACGCCGCCGAGCAGCGGGTCGACCAGCCGGTCGACGATCTGGCGGCCGACCCGGGCGCCGACGAAGTCACCGACGGTCGGGTCCTCGGGCAGCGCGGCCCGTGGCAGCACCAGGTCGGCGGCGGCGCGCAGCAGGCCGAGCGGGGACAGCACCCGGGAGCGCACCAGGCCGAGCGCGTCGGTCGGCACGCCCAGCAGCGTGTTCGGCGGGATCGGCCGCAGCCGGCCTTTGATCCACAGGGCGGCCGACGTGGTCGCCGGGTGGACCAGGTCGTGCCCGAGGCCGACCTGCCGGGCCAGCCGCTGGCCCTCCGGGACGCGGGCGAGGAACGACTCGGCGCCCTCCTCGACCGGGAGCCCCTCGATCGGGGTGGTACGCAGCTTGCCGCCGACCCGGTCGGCGGCCTCCAGCACGGTCACCTCGGCCTTGCCGGCCAGCGCGTGCGCCGCGGCGAGGCCCGCGATGCCGCCACCGACGATCACCACTCGCACGCCGCGTCGCCCTTTCGCGCCGGCCCGGTGCGGGCCGGTCTTGTTGCGCTCGGCCTAGCGGCCATGCGCGCCGGATTCAGGCGCCCCGGATTCAGGCGCCATGAACGAGGTCCACGATGTGGGCGAGCACGCCCGGGTCCGTCTCGGGAAGCACGCCGTGGCCGAGGTTGAAGATGTGGCCCTCGGCCTTCGACCCGCGCAGCAGCACGTCGCGGACCTTCTCGGCCAGCACGTCCGGCGGGGCGAACACTGCGGTCGGGTCGAGGTTGCCCTGCAGTGCCCGGCCCGGCCCGACCCGGCGCGCGGCCTCGTCGAGCCCGAGCCGCCAGTCGACGCCGACGACGTCCGCGCCGGCCTCCCCCATCGCGGTGAGCAGCTCACCGGTGTTCACGCCGAAGTGGATGCGCGGCACCCCTGCGCCCTCGAACGCGGCCAGCACCTTGGCCGAGTGCGGGGCGACGTAGCGGCGGTAGTCGCCCTCGTCGAGCGCACCGGCCCAGGAGTCGAACAGCTGCAGGGCGTCGATACCGGCGCCGACCTGGACCCGCAGGAAGCCGATCGTCACGTCCGCGAGCCGGTCGAGCAGGCTGTGCCAGAGGCCCGGAGCGGTGTACATGAGCCGCTTGGTCTTGGCGTGGGTCTTGCTCGGGCCGCCCTCGACGAGGTAGCTGGCCAGCGTGAACGGCGCGCCGGCGAAGCCGATCAGCGGAGTGTCGCCGAGCTCGGCGAGCAGCAGCCGCACCGCGTCGTGGATGTACGGGATGTCGTCGGGCTCGACCGGCCGCAGTGCCTCCAGGCCGGCGGAGTCCCTGATCGGCTCGGCGACCACTGGGCCCACGCCGGCGACGATGTCCACGCCTACGCCGATCGCCACCAGCGGCACGACGATGTCCGAGAAGAAGATCGCCGCGTCGGTGCCGAAGCGGCGGACTGGCTGCAGGGTGATCTCGGTGACCAGCGCGGCGTCCTGGCAGGACTCCAGCATCGGGACGCCGGCGCGCAGCGCCCGGTACTCGGGCAGCGCCCGGCCGGCCTGCCGCATGAACCACACTGGCGCGACGTCGGTCGGCTCGCCGCGGGCGGCACGCAGCAGCGGCGCGCGCTCGGCCAGCCCAGGCCGGCGCGGCCCGACGCCCGCGGCGGAGGTGCCGCGGGCGGGCGCGGCCTGCTGGCGCGGCGCGTCCCCGGCCGTGGCCGCACGCACGATCGAGGCCTCCTGACCGAGACCGGCGCGCGAGGTCCCCGTCGTCACGGCCGGCTCGGTCCGGGAGGTGTGGCTCGGCCGGCCGTTCCGCTCGCCCGGTTCCGGGGCTCCGGCTGGATCGACGGCAGCGTCCCGGCCGGACCGGCGAAGCCGATCCGGGAGGTCGGCGATCCTGGAGGTTCGGCTCACGCCCATGCTCCGATCGTGACACGCGCCGCCGTCGGGCGCCGAACCGCTTCCTGTCCGGAGTCGGTACCGGCACATGACGAGTCGGCGGCTGGCCCGGGCCAGGGACCACGGCAGCTATTTCTACGTTCCGTAGAAATTACTCCCCGGATGACCTCGTCGCAGCGGCCGTGGTCTCACGACCGCCCGAAACACCCCCGCGCCGACGCCGGGGGCCCGCCAGCTCCCACTGGCTCAGCTGGCGGCCGTGCCCGGCGCACCACCAGCGCGTCCGGCCCGCTACCGGACGGCCAAAGGGGCCCGAAGCCCGGCCAGGCCCGCGAAGCGGGTGCCGACACGCCGGGGGGAATGCGTGGAGATGAGCCATCGTCGTGGCACCGTCTGTGCCGTCCGAAAGGGCCCCAGAGGGCATGCGTTGTCCGAGCTGGCCTCGCTTGTGCGTGGCTCGGGCGGCTTCGCGGGAGCCGTACGTACTGTCCGGGGACCTGCCCCAGCCCCCGATGTCGAGGAGGTGCGGTCATGCTCCCCGGAGGCGAGCTTGATCAGCTCGTTCGCATGTTCTGCCCCCAGTGCGCGGACGAGCGGCCGTTCGAGCGGCCGGAGTGCCTCGACGGGCACGGAGCGGACTGCCCCGAACGGGCCTGCGTGGAGTGCGGCGCCGCCGTCCTGGCCGGTCCCCTCACCCAGCCCGAAGGCGCTTCTGCGGCCGGCCCGGACCGGCGCGGCCGGCGGGTGGTCCGCCCAGCCACGGATCTCGGTGTACCGGCCCAGCCAGTTCCGGCGCACGCGGCCCAGGCCCAGCTGGCACCCGCTCAGCGAACACAGAGCGATCCAGCGCAGAGCCAGCCGGTGCAGACCGTGCCGCCGCAGCCTGAGACGCGCCGCAGAGTCGGCGCCGGGCGTACCCCGCGGTCCCTGGCGTGAGCCTGCACCCGGCCCCGGAGCCGTTCGATCAGGGATCCGGCGGGCCACACCGGGCCGGCGGGCACTGGGCGTACCCAGCGGGGCCGAAGCAGCACGCTCCGGCGTCCGGTCAGCGTGATCTGCGGCCACGTCCTAACGTGGCCGCCATGGGCGCCCCGCTGTCACCCGGCTCCGGGGCCGCCACCGGGGCCAGTGCCGCGCTCGCCGGCGCCGTCCCGACGCTGGCAGGTCCGGTCGTCTTCGGCACCGCCACGGCGGCACTGCGGCACGGGCTCACCACCGTCCGCCCGGAGGTGACGGTGCGGGAGACCACCGCGCCGGCCCGGGTGGCGCCGCATGCGTTCGCGCTGGCCGCCAGCCTCACCGCAGACGAGGACGACGCCGCCTCCGGGCGGTTCGTGCTGTTGTTCGACGAGGCGGGGCACGCCGCCTGGGAGGGCAGCGCCCGGCTCGTCTGCTACGCGCGGGCCACCGTCGAGCCGGAGGTCGCCGCCGACCCGATGCTGCCCGAGGTGGCGTGGTCGTGGCTGGTCGAGGCGTTGGCCGCGCACGGCGCCGGCGTGCGCGCGCTGGGCGGCACGGTGACCACGACGACCTCGCGGCGGTTCGGCGTGCTGGCTCCGGACGGCGACAGCTTCGACGTGGAGGTGCGCTGCTCCTGGTCGCCCGACTGGGCCGAGACCGCCCAGGCGGCGCGGCGGCCCGGCGGCGATGACCATGGCCGGCCGTGGACGGCGGTGGACACGACGGCGCACCTGCATGCCTTCGCCGACCTGCTCGCGGCGATGGCCGGGCTTCCGCCGCGGCTCGCCGGCGTCGTGCCGTTGCCGGGTCGCCGCTTCTAGCGAGCACTGCGCCGCGGCCAACTCGCAACTCCGCACGGAGGCTGCGCTCCCCGCCGTTCCAGGCCAGCGGGTCGGCGGGGAAGGGCCGGGACCCGCGCGGCGAACAGCGCGAGCCGCGCACATATGGGCCGGACGTCGGTCACTCAGCCCGGTAGCCTCGCTACGAAGCGTATAAACGGTACGATTGATCCGCCGAGCGACCTGCCAACAGCGGCTTTCACACGTACCATCGCCGATCGTGACGTCGACGGTTCCGAACTCAACACAGCAGTTCAGCGGGGGTGTCAGACCAGACGTGACCGACGCGGCAGAGCCGGTGTCGCCCGCCGTCACCCCCCTCCTGGAACCGGTCGAGGGCACGCCACCTGTCATCTCCGACGCCCGGGCGCTCGCCGACGTCGCGGTACGGCTCGCTGCCGGTGAGGGGCCGGTCGCGTTCGACGCCGAGCGGGCCTCCGGCTACCGGTACAGCCAGCGCGCCTACCTGGTCCAGGTCCGCCGCCGCGGCTCCGGGACGGCGCTCATCGACCCCATCGCGCTGCCCGACCTGAGCGTCATCCAGGAGAAGGTCGGCGGCATCGAGTGGGTGCTGCACGCCGCGAGCCAGGATCTGCCCTGTCTCGCCGAGCTGGGACTGCGCCCGGCCACCCTGTTCGACACCGAGCTCGCCGGCCGGCTGCTCGGCTACGAGCGGGTCGGGCTCGGGATGATGGTCGAGCGGGTGCTCGGCTTCGGCCTGGAGAAGGGCCACTCGGCGGCCGACTGGTCGACCCGCCCGCTGCCCGAGCCCTGGCTGCGGTACGCGGCGCTCGACGTCGAGCTGCTGGTCGAGCTGCGTGACGCACTGGCCATCGAGCTCGCCCAGACGGGCAAGCTCGGGTTCGCGCACCAGGAGTTCGCGGCGATCGTCGCCGCCCCGCCGCGCGAGCCGCGGGCCGAGCCCTGGCGGCGCACCAGCGGCATCCACCGGGCCCGCAGCCGCCGGCAGCTCGCCTCGGTCCGCGCGATGTGGACCGCCCGGGACAAGATCGCGCGGACCCGGGACATCGCGCCCGGCCGGGTGCTCCCGGACAGCGCGATCATCGACGCGGTGCTGAACGCGCCGGCCGACGCGACCGAGCTGGTCAAGCTGCCGGTGTTCTCCGGGCCCAGGCTGCGCCGCAGCGCGGCCGTGTGGATGGCCGCGCTGGCGGAGGCTGCGGCGCTGCCGGACAGCGACCTCCCACCGGCGACCGCGTCGACCGGCGGCGACGGGCTGCCGCCGCCGAACCGGTGGGCCGAGCGCGACCCGATCGCGGCGGCACGGCTGGCCCGGGTCCGGGCGAGCGTGAACGCGATCGCCACCGCGCACCACATGCCGGTCGAGAACCTGGTCGAGCCGGCGCTCACCCGCCGGGTCGCCTGGTCGCCGCCCGGCGAGCCGGCCGAGGCGAGCGTCGCCGACGCACTGCGCGCTGGCGGCGCCCGCGCCTGGCAGGTCGCCCTGACCGCGACCGCGATCGCCGGCGCCCTGCCCGAGCGCCCGGCCACCGGGCAGTCCGCAACCGGGCAGTCCGCAACCGGGCAGTCCGCAACCGAGCGGGCCGTCGCCGCACCGGCCACCGCCGAGCGCGCTGCCACCGAGCCGGGACCGAGCTCGGCGGAGCCGGACCCAGCGGGACCCGCGCCATCCCGGCCGGCGGTCGACGCCCCCTGAGGTCCCGCGACGCTCTCTGACGACGCCGTGGCTGGCTGGCCGCGGCGCCGTCAGGAGACGCCAGGGGCGTCATGGTGAGCCGAGGCCCGATCACCATCGGCCACCACCGGCCGCACCGCGCCGCCCGGCCTGCCCAGCCCGCTACCGGATGTCCGCCATCGGCGAACCTGGGCACGTTCCGTGGTCATCGTCGGTTGCTGGCGACATGAGCGACGAGGCCCGGCCACAGCCATCCGACGACACCCGTGACGATCCCCCAGACGGCGACCAGCACGACGACCCGTCCGAGCCCCTGGACGCCTACTCGGCCGCGGTGGTGCACGTCGCCCGCACCGTGCTGCCCAGCGTCGCCAGCCTGCGGGTACGGGGCCGGCGCGGAGCGGGGGCGGGCAGCGCGAGCGTGCTGACGCCGGACGGCTTCCTGCTCACCAGCGCGCACGTCGTGGAAGGCGCCGAGGTGGCCGAGGCGACCTTCGCCGACGGCGCGGAGGTGACCGCTGACGTGATCGGCCGCGACCCGCTGTCGGACCTGGCGGTGCTGCGGGCCCGGGGCGACGTGCCGCCGGCAGTACCGCTGGGTGACGCCAGCAGGCTGCGGGTCGGGCAGCTGGTCGTCGCGCTGGGCAACCCACTGGGCCTGGCCGGCAGCGTCACCGCCGGCATCGTCTCGGCGCTGGGCCGCTCGCTGCCGACGAAGGCCGGCCGCGTCGTCGACGAGGTGATCCAGACGGACGCCGCGCTCAACCCGGGCAACAGCGGCGGGGTGCTCGCGGACAGCCGCGGCCGGATGGTCGGCGTGAACACCGCCGTCGCCGGCGTCGGCCTCGGACTCGCCGTCCCGATCAACGAGACCACCCGCGGGCTGATCGCCACGCTGGTCCGGCACGGCCGGGTCCGGCGGGCCTGGCTCGGGATCGCCGGCGGCCAGTCACCGCTGCCGCCGCCGCTGGCCGCGAAGGCCGGCCGCCGGACCGGGCTGCGGGTCGCCCAGGTCGTCGAGGGCAGCCCCGCGGAGAGCGCCGGCCTGCGCCGCGGCGACATCGTGCTGACGGTCGACGGCCAGCAGATCGACACCAGCACCGCCATCCAGCGCCTCATGGTCGAGCACGCGATCGGGCGCCGGCTGGAGATCACCGTCTGGCGCAACGGCGCCCTCGTGGACGTCGTCGCCGTCCCCCGCGAGCTCACCGACGCCTGAGCCCGGCCGGCGCTGCGCGGCCGGGCGGGTGACCTCCAGGTCCACCGACCGACAGTCAGCGGCCTGACAATCCTGGTTCGAGGCCCTCCTCCCGTCCCTACAACGCCCGCAGGGATCGTGACCACCCCGCCCGATGAAGCAGCGGGACGCCTCGGAGGGCGCGATCACGCGGTTCAAGACCAACGGCTACCGGGTCAGCTCCGTCAACGGCCACGACGAGCCGGGTGGTCACGGTGGCCCTGACCAGGGGCGGCCGGGCCCAGAGCCTCGCTTACAACGTCGGCTACAAGGTCGGCAAGGTCGGCAAGGCCTACTGCCTGCTGTCGACCTGATCTCCCTCGTCGGTGCCCGGCCGGGCGGCCGGGCACCGACGGCGGCTGGGCACCGATGCGCACCCGGCATGGAAACGACGTAGCGGACGTTACCTACTCATCGGTAACTCTGTCGTAGGCTGGCGGTGTGGCCGCCGACCGGTGGCCCGGCCCGAAGCTGGGCCGGGCGCCGCGGTAGCGCGCCGACCAGCCGTTCCTCGCCGGGGAGGACCCTGTGTTCAAGGCATCCCGCGGTGCCGTCCGCGACGTCGTTTTCGTCGACGGGGTACGCACGCCGTTCGGCAAGGCCAAGGGGGTGTACGCCGAGACCCGGGCCGATGACCTGGTCGTCCGGGTCATCCGCGAGCTGCTGCGGCGCAACCCGTCGCTGCCGCCTGAGCGGGTCGACGACGTCGCCATCGCCGCCACCACCCAGATCGGCGACCAGGGCCTGACCATCGGCCGGGTCGCCGGAATCCTGTCCGGGCTGCCCGAGTCGGTGCCCGGCTACGCGATCGACCGGATGTGCGCCGGCGCGGTCACCGCCGTCACCACCACCGCGTCCGCGATCGGCGTCGGCGCGTACGACGTGGCCATCGCCGGCGGCGTCGAGCACATGGGCCGCCATCCGATGGGCGAGGGCGTCGACCCGAACCCCCGGTTCGTGTCCGAGAAGCTGGTCGACCCGTCCGCGCTGGTCATGGGCATGACCGCCGAGAACGTGCACGACCGCTACCCGGCGATCACCAAGGCCCGTGCCGACGCCTACGCCGTCCGCTCCCAGGAGAAGGTCGCGAAGGCCTACGCGGACGGCCGGATCCAGCCCGACCTCGTCCCCGTCGCCGCGCGGCACGCCGAGTCCGGCTGGGAGTACGTGACGGTCGACGAGCCACCGCGGCCCGGCACGACCGTCGAGGGCCTGGCCGGGCTGAAGACGCCGTTCCGCCCGCACGGCAAGGTCACCGCCGGCAACTCCGCCGGGATCAACGACGGCGCCACCGGCTGCATCCTGGCGGCTGGCGAGGTGGCCGACGAGCTGGGCCTCGCCAAGAAGATGACGCTGGTCGGCTTCGGTTTCGCCGGGGTGGCACCCGAGGTGATGGGCGTCGGCCCGATCCCGTCGACCGAGAAGGCGCTCGCCCGAACCGGCCTGAGCATCGACGACATCGGCCTGTTCGAGCTCAACGAGGCGTTCGCCGTGCAGGTGCTCGCGTTCCTCGACCACTTCGGGATCGACGACGACGACCCGCGGGTCAACCCCTTCGGCGGCGCGATCGCTCTGGGCCACCCGCTGGCCAGCTCCGGGGTGCGGCTGATGACCCAGCTCGCCCGGGAGTTCGAGGAGCACCCGGAGGTCCGCTACGGCATGACCGCGATGTGCGTCGGCTTCGGCATGGGCGCCACCACGATCTGGGAGAACCCCCACCATGCGGAGTAACAGCCTCCGGCCGCGCGAGGCTTCGCCATCGTCGCGCCGGGGTTCCTGTCGGATCGGCGACAGGGTTCCTGCCGGATCGACGGAGTCGATCTGGGAGGTCGGCGATCCGACAGGTCCGCTCCAGCCCGGGGCGCGTAAGCCCGGATCTTCCCATCTCTGACGGCCTGACCACGTAGAGGAGCCACCGCATGGGCGCGAACGTCGCGCTGGACTTCCCGGACGAGGTCGTCACGCACGCCTACGTCCGCTACGCACAGCTTCCCGGGGTCGACGGCCCGGTTGCGCTGATCACCCTGGACAACGGGCACGACCACACCCGCCCGAACACCTTCGGCCCGGCCGGGCTGCGCGAGCTGCTCGCCGCGGTCGACGAGATCGAGGCGCACACCCCGGCGGTCGCGGCCGTCGCGGTGGCCGGCAAGCCGTTCATCTTCTGCGTCGGCGCGGACCTGTCGTTCCGGTCGTCGATCACCGACCCGGACGCGATCCGACCGGCGATCGAGGCCTTGGGCGAGCTCGGCCACGCGGCACTGCGCCGGGTCGGTGAGGGCCGGCTGAACGGCCGCAAGGTGCCGACGTTCGCGCTGGTGAACGGCGCGGCGATGGGCGGCGGCCTGGAGCTCGCGCTGCATTGCGACTACCGGGCCTTCTCCGCCGGCATCCCGGTGCTCGCACTGCCGGAGGTGTTCCTCGGCCTGGTACCAGGCTGGGGCGGCACCCAGCTGCTCCCGAACCTGGTCGGCGCCGAGAAGGCCGTCCGGGTCGCGATCGAGAACCCGCTGAACACCAACCGGACCCTCAAGGGCCCGCAGGCCGCGAAGCTGGGCCTCGCCGACGTCCTGCTGGAGCCGGCCGACTTCCTGGAGGAGGCGCTCGGCTGGGTAGGCCGGGTGCTGCGCGGTGAGCTTGACCCGGCGGCCAGCAGGCCCGCGGTCGAGCGGGGCGCCGCCTGGGCGGACGCGCTGGCCCGCGGCCGGGCACTCGCCGACGCGAAGCTGCACGGCGCCGCCCCGGCAGCCTACCGGGCACTCGACCTGATGGCCCTCGCCGAGACGGCCGACCGCGACACGGGCTACGCCGCCGAGACGGCGGCGCTGGCTGACCTGTCGGTCTCCGACGAGCTCGCCGCCAGCCTCTACGCCTTCGACCTGACCCAGAAGCGGGCCCGCAAGCCCGTCGGCGGGCCCGACTCGAAGCTCGCCCGGCCAGTGGCCAAGGTCGGCGTCGTCGGCGCCGGTCTGATGGCCAGCCAGCTCGCGCTGCTGTTCGCCCAGCGGCTGGAGGTACCGGTGGTGCTCACCGACCTCGACAGGGCTCGCCTGGACAAGGGCGTCACCTACGTCCACGGCGAGATCGACAACCTGCTGCTGCGCGGCCGGGTCTCCCCCGACAAGGCCAACCGCCTGAAGGCGCTGGTCACCGGGTCGCTGACCAAGGACGCGTTCTCCGACGCCGACCTCGTCATCGAGGCCGTCTTCGAGGACCTGAAGGTCAAGCAGACGGTGCTCGCCGAGCTGGAGGCGGTGGTGCGCCCGGACGCCCTGCTGCTGACGAACACCTCGGCGCTGTCGGTGACCGAGATGGCCGCCGGCCTGGCCCATCCGGAACGGGTCGCCGGGCTGCACTTCTTCAACCCGGTGGCCGTGCTGCCGCTGGTCGAGGTGGTCCGGGCCGCGCGCACGGACGACGCCTCCGTCGCGACGACGCTGGCGGTCGCGAGGAAGCTCGGCAAGAACGCGGTGCTGGTGAAGGACGCCCCGGCGTTCGTCGTGAACCGGCTGCTGACCCGCTTCCTCGGCGAGGTCCTCGGCGCGATCGAGGCGGGCACGCCCGTGGCGGAGGCCGACGCCGCACTGGACTCGCTCGGCCTGCCGATGTCGCCGCTGACGCTGCTGGCCCTGGTGGGCCCGGCGGTGGCGCTGCACGTGGCCGAGACGCTGCACGAGGCCTGGCCGGACCGGTTCCGCTCCCCCGCCGGGCTCGCCCGGGTCGTCGCCGCCGGCAAGACCAGCATCTACACCACCGGCCCCGACGGCACCCCGGTCGTCGACGAGGAGGCCGCGGCGCTCGCCCGCGCGGGCACCGGCGACGGTGCCGGCGCGGGGTCGGCCGTCGCCCCGAGCAGCGCCGAGGTGCGCGAGAACGCGCTGGCGGCGCTCGCCCGGGAGATCCGGCTGCTGCTCGACCAGGGAGTCGTCGCCGAGGCTCCCGACGTCGATCTCTGCATGATCCTCGGCGCCGGCTGGCCGTTCCACCTGGGCGGCATCACCCCGTACCTGGACCGCACCGGGATCAGCGACCGGGTGACCGGCGCCCGCTTCTCCCCTCCGGGCGTCGCCACCGTCGGCTGACTCCTGGTGGCTGTCGGGGCCCCGGCTGGATCTTCGGCCGGGGCCTCTGCCGTCCCACAGACGGCGCGGCCAGCAGCGACGCGAGCCGGTCCCGACGACGTTCCGAGGCCAGCCGGGCGGGGTGTCGTCAAGCAGCCCCCCCCCCGGGGCTGCACCCGCCGGGGCACGACGGGTCGTGACGCAGCCGGGCGGCTACCGCGAGACACGCCCAAGACGGCGGGCCGCCATCCTGTCATGAGCGCGCGACACTCGGCAATCAGATCGCACGCCACGCCGCCATCCACGCACAATCAGTCACTTCGCGCGCGGGCCAGTGGCCGGGCGGTGGAGTCCGACATCGCGGGACCGGGCCAGAATGGGTTCATGACCGACCAGACGACGTCGTCTCGACGGGCCTCCGCGGTACACACCGTGGCGCGGGTCGACAGTTCCTCGGGCCGCAGCCCGCGCGGCGGCCCGGTCGGTGGCGCGCCCGCGAACGGTGCCGCGCCGGCCGGCGCGGGCGACCGCGAGGCGCGGTCCGAAGGGGGTAGACGTCACATTCGCGGATGGCTGGCTGAGCGGCTCCCTGGCGGCCCCCGCGGCGGCGTCAAAGGCTCCGGCAAGACGCCGCCCGAGGGCTGGCGGCGCGGCGCGACGCCGCGGATCGCCGCGCTGCTCGCCTACGCGATCGGTCTGCTCGACATCGTGTCCGCCGTCACCCCGCCGGGCCACGGCCGGGTGGTCGAGCTGCGCAGCGTCCTGCCCGGCTACATCCCGGAGCACGCCCGGACGCTGACGGTCCTCGTCGGCGTCCTGCTGATCCTGCTCGCGCACGGGCTGGCCCGCCGCAAACGGCGCGCCTGGCAGCTCGTGCTCGCGCTGACCGCGGCCAGCACCGTGCTGCATGTGCTCAAGGGCCTCGACTACGACGACGCGACCGGCTCGGCGATCTTCGGCCTGTGGCTGGTGTACCGCTACCGCGACTTCCACGCCGAGCCCGACCCGTCCAGCCGGTGGCGCGCATTGGGCGCGCTGACCGCGCTGTTCACGATGTCCCTGCTCACCGGGATCGCGATGCTGCGGATCGGCTGGGCCCGCCATCTGATCGGCCACTACCCGCTGTCCGAGCAGCTTGAGCACGTTGTGCTCGGGCTCGTCGGCGCGCACGGCCCGGTGAGCATCCCGTCGCCGCGGGCCGACCGGGTGGTCAGCCGCACGCTCGCCGGGATGGGGCTGCTGACGGCGGCGGTGCCGACCTGGATGGCGCTGCGCCCGGCGCACCCGTTCCCGCGGCACAACACCGACGACGAGGCCGGGCTGATCGCGCTGCTGGCCCGGCACGGAGCGGACGACTCGCTCGGCTGGTTCGCCCTGCGCCGGGACAAGGCGGTGATCTGGTCGCCGTCTGGGAAGTCCGCGATCGCCTACCGGGTCCTGTCCGGGGTGATGCTCGCCAGCGGTGACCCGATCGGCGACCGGGAGGCGTGGCCCGGCGCGATCGCCGAGTTCCTACGTGTCGCCGCCAGCCACGCCTGGGTCCCGGCCGTGATCGGCTGCTCGGCCCATGGCGGCACCGCCTGGACGAGGGCCGGCCTGACCGCGCTGGAGCTCGGCGACGAGGCCGTGCTGTCGGTCGAGGAGTTCAGCCTGGAGGGCCGGCCGATGCGCGGCGTCCGCCAGGCGGTGGCCCGGGTCGAACGGGCCGGCTACACCGCGGCCGCCCGGCGGCTGAAGGACGTGCCCGCCGCCGAGCGGGCCGCGCTGCGCCGGATGGCCCGGACCTGGCGTGGCTCGGAGCCGGAACGGGGCTTCTCGATGGCCCTCGGCCGTTTCTCCGAGGACTCCGCCGACCCGGAAGCGCCGGACCAGGTCGCCCCCTGGGCCGCGGAATGCGTCCTGGTCACCGCCTCCAGCCGGGCCGAGCCGGCGGATACCACCGAGGCTGGACCAGCCGCCGGAGCCAGCCCGGACCAGGCGACGGCCCCGGGCCCCGCCACGACCTCGGCTAAGACCATGACCGAGCCTGGCGCCGGCGAGCCTCGCGGGATGCTGCTGTTCGTGCCGTGGGGCCGCGACGGGATGTCACTCGACCTGATGCTGCGCGACCCGCAGGCCGACAACGGCGTGACGGAGCTGCTCATCGTCGCCGCCGTCCGGTCCGGCAAGGAGCTGGGCATCCGGCGGATCTCGCTGAACTTCGCCGCGTTCCGCCAGTTGCTGGAGCACGGCGGCCGGCTCGGCGCCGGCCCGGTCGCGCGCGGCACCAAGTGGCTGCTGGTGTTCATGTCGCGCTGGTTCCAGATCGAGAGCCTCTACCGGTTCAACTCCCGGTTCCGGCCGGCCTGGGAGCCTCGTTACGTCTGCTTTCCGACCAACCGCGACCTGCCCAGGGTGGCCGTCGCGATGGCGGAGGCCGAGGCCTTCCTCACCAAGCCCTGGCGCCGTTCCAAGGGCCCACAGCAGGCGCCGGACGACGAGTAGGGCAGAGGCTCGCGGGTCCGGGGCCGTCAGCGACGGCCGGCGAGCCGATGCCGGGCAGCCAGCGCCGCGGGAGGCTCCGGCTGTTCGGCGCCGTCCGGCAGCGGCCCCTGGGCCGCGCCCCGGGGCCGCAGTGCGACCCCGACACCGGCCCAGACAAGGTCGGCGACGGTCGCCAGCAGGCGGGCCACGACCGCGAGCACCCCGGCCGCCTCGTGGGTCAGCGCCGGAGCCAGCGCCAGGAGCAGCACACCCTCCCGGACGCCCGCCCCGGCGGGCACCACCAGGACGAGGAAACCCGCCGTCCACGCCAGCGCGTACGCGCCGACGGACAGCGCCAGCAGCCGGGGGCCGCCGACGGCGGGCGCCAGGTCGCGGGCCAGCAGGAAGGCGGCCACGCCGTAGCAGCCGAAGCTGACCAGCAGCCAGCCGGCTCCGGCGAGCACCGCCCGCGTCGTCAGCGGGCCGGTCAGCGGTGGACGACGCAGCAGCCGGAACGCGACGCCGAGCAGCCGACCGAGCACCGGCGGCGTGAGGACCACCATGAACACGGGCACGGCGGCGAACGCCCACCAGTAGTGCGTGAAGGCGGCCCGGGACGCGAACGGCAGCGTCATCGCGGCGGCCAGGCCACCACAGGGAACGGCGAGGGCCAGCACGATGAGGCTCGCCGCGCCCGAGCGCGGCCGGGACACCCCGTAGCCGCGGGAAAGCTCCATCTGCGCGAGCACCGGCCACACGCTGCCGGGGATGTACTTGCCGACCTGCCCGACGAAGAAGATCCTGGTCGCGGCCCGCACCGGCAGGCGGGCGCCCAGCCCGGCGAGCACGGCCCGCCAGGACAGCACGGTCAGCCCGACGGCGAGAACGGTCGCCACCGCCGAGCCGACCACGCCCCCGATACTCAGCCGCCCGATCGACGTCGACACGTCGTGCCAGCCGCGGACCAGCGCCACGACCAGCAGGACGCCGGCCACGAGCAGCGCGCCGCGGACCAGCCAGGCCCGCACACCACCCCGGGCGGGCCGCCCTGAGCCGTCGGCCGGCACGGCCTCGCCCGACCGCACGGCCTCGCCCGACCGCACGGCCTCGCCCGACCGCACGGCCTCGCCCGACCGCACGGCCTCGCCCGACCGCACGGTCGGATCGGTCTGCGCCGGCGGGGTCGGGTTGGAGTCCACCGGGCAAGCCTAGAAGCCGGTCCGGCCGCGCAGCCCAGGCGGGTGACCCGAGCGGCGCGGCCGGGATCGTCCGGTCGTGCTTTTCCTACGCGGCCCTACTCCGAGGCGCCCCGCTGCCGCGGCGAGGACTTCGCGGCCCTCACGGCGTTCAGCTCGGTGGCCGGCGTCGGGACGTCCGCGCCGTCGGTGAGCGCGGGCTGGCGCCGGGCCACCGCCTCGACGACCTTACGGGCCAGGTCCTGCGGGGCGAGGCCGACCTCGGCGAGCACCTCGTCGCGCTTGCCGTGATCGAGGAAGCGCTGGGCGATACCGAAGTCTCGCAGCGGGACGTCCACGTCGGCGTCACGCAGCGCCTGCGCGATCGCCGCTCCGACCCCGCCGACGCGGCCGTTGTCCTCGACCGTGACGACCAGGTCGTGGTCGCGGGCGAGCTCGACGATCTCGCCCGGCACCGGCTTGACCCAGCGCGGGTCGACGACGGTGATCCCGATGCCCTGGCTGGCCACCCGGCGGGCGACCTCCAGGCAGGTGGTGCCCATCGCGCCGATCGAGACGAGCAGCACCTCACGGTGGCGGGCGACCGCCGGCTCGCGGAACAGCACGTCGACCGGGCCCACCGTGTCGATCGCCGGGATCTCCGCGCACACGGAGCCCTTCGGGAAGCGCACGACGTTGGGCCGCTCGGTCTCCGCGACCGCCTCGCGCAGCAGGGCGCGCAGCGTCGGCTCGTCGCGCGGCGCGGCGATCGCCAGGCCGGGGACTATCTGCATGATCGACATGTCCCACATGCCGTTATGCGACGCCCCGTCCTCGCCGGTGACACCGGCCCGGTCCAGGACGAACGTGACCGCCTGGCGGTGCAGGGCGACGTCCATGAGGACCTGGTCGAACGCCCGGTTGAGGAACGTCGCGTAGATGCAGACGACCGGCTTGAGGCCGCCCATCGCGAGGCCCGCTGCCGAGGTGGTGGCGTGCTGCTCGGCGATGCCGACGTCGAAGACCCGATCCGGGTACGCCTTGGCGAAGGCGTGCAGGCCGACGGGCTGGAGCATCGCGGCGGTCATCGTGACCACGTCCGGCCGCTCGGCGCCGATCCGGACGATCTCCTCGGAGAAGACGCCCGTCCAGGACTGGCCCTTCTTCGCGGCGGTCGGCGCCGGCTTGCCGGTCTTCGGATCGATGATGCCGACGGCGTGGAACTGGTCTGCCTCGTCCTGCTCGGCGGCGGGGTAGCCGAAGCCCTTGCGGGTCACGGCGTGGACGATGACCGGGCGGTGGTAGTCCTTCGCCCGGCGCAGCGCCTGCTCCATCGCCGCGGGGTCGTGACCGTCGACCGGGCCGACGTACTTCAGGCCGAGGTCCTCGAACATGCCCTGCGGCTGGACGACGTCCTTGATGCCGCGCTTGATGCCGTGCAGCGCGTCGAACAGCGGAGCCCCGACCAGAGGGGTGCGGCCGAGGACCTGCTTGACGACGTCGAGCACCTGCTCGTACTCGGGCGCCAGCCGCAGCGCCGCCAGGTGGTCGGCGAGGCCGCCGATCGTCGGCGCGTAGGAGCGGCCGTTGTCGTTAACGATGATCACGACGCGGCGGTCGCCGGCGGCGATGTTGTTGATCGCCTCCCAGCACATCCCGCCGGTCAGGGCGCCGTCGCCGACGACGGCCACGACGTGCCGGTCCTCGCCGCGCAGGGCGTAGGCGCGGGAGAGCCCGTCGGCGTACGAGAGCGCGGTCGAGGCGTGCGAGTTCTCGATGATGTCGTGCTCGGACTCGCTCTGGCTCGGGTAGCCGGACATGCCGCCGCGCTGGCGCAGCTTGTCGAACGCACCGGCGCGTCCAGTCAGCAGCTTGTGCACATAGGCCTGATGACCGGTATCCCAGAGGATGCGGTCAAAAGGCGAGTCGAATACCCGATGAATTGCCAACGTCAGCTCGACCGCGCCCAAATTAGGGCCGAGGTGGCCGCCTGTGCGCGCAACCGCGTGGATCAGGAAATCACGGATCTCCGCGGCCAGAGCGGGCAGCTCCTCGGGGTCGAGGCGTTTGACGTCCTGTGGGCTGTTGATCGTCGACAACAACGTCACGGCGTGCACTCCCTCCCCCGACTGGGGTTTGGTCCCGGGGTCCGGGAAAGCCTAGCCTGACCAGATGACGGCCATGGGACCGGCACCCGACATGTGAGATCGCCACACTCGCGGGTCAATTCACACCCCTGGCGGTAGAATCCACACCCCGCCGCGGCAACATTTCGTCGGCGCGCCGGCACTCATCCGAACCTACCGCCGTTCGGCCACCACGCCATGTCGGTCAAGCGACTACCCCGTGGAGCCGTCTGGCCACCGCGGCGCGCGCCGCGGTCAGGTCGCCGGTTCGAGCCGGGCGACGCACTCGACGTGCGCCGTCATCGGGAAGAGGTCGAACGCGCGCACCCCGCTGACCCGGTAGCCGCAGGACACCGCCACGGCGAGGTCGCGGCCGAGCGCGACCGGGTCGCAGGCCACATAGGCCACCGCGCGCGGCCGCAACGCCAGCAACGCCGTCAGCACGTCCACCCCGGCACCCGCGCGCGGCGGGTCGAGCACCGCGACGTCGATCGCGCGGCCACCGTCGAGGCCAACCTGTCCCGCCCGGTCGCCTGGACCGGTCCGGTCGCCCAGCCCCTTCCCGCGGACCGGACCGGACCGGCCAGTTCCGCGCGCCGGGCCGGCGCGGCCCGCGAGACCCAGAGCGCCCTGGACGGTCTTGGCCGTCACCCGCACCGGCCGGACCGAGACCCAGGGCAGGTCGGCCATGCTCCGCGCCGCCGAGGCGACGGCGGCGGCGTCGGACTCCAGCGCGATCACCTGGCCGTCCGGGCCGACGGCCTCGGCCAGGAAGGCGGCGAACAGCCCGGCGCCGGAGTAGAGATCCAGGGCGCGCTCGCCCGGCCGGGGCGCCAGGGCGTCCAGCACCGCGTCGACGAGGGTTCCCCCGGCCGCGGGGTGCACCTGCCAGAAGGCCCCGGCGTCGACCTGGAACTCCCGGCCACGCACCCGTTCGACCAGTTCCTGGCCGGCGGCCCCGTCGGGCGCCGCCTGCGGGCTCGCCGTCGGTCCGCGGCCGGTGGGCCGGGCGAGCGCGTGCCCCGAGCTGATGCTCACGGCGACCTCGACGGCCTCGGCGTCCTCGAACCGCCGCCCGGCCACGGCCGCCATGGCGAGTGGGTGCGCGATCCGGCAGTCGGGCGTGGCCAGGACCTCGTGGGAGCGGTGCGCCCGCAGGCCGACCTCGCCCGTCGCCGTGACGGCGAACCGCATCCGGGTGCGCCAGCCGAGCCCGTCGCCCAGGCCGGGTCCGGGCAGCGGCTCGACGGCGATGGCGAGCCCGGTTTCGTCCGACTGGTCCTTCTCGGCCTCGCCGGCGACGTGCGCGGCGAGGCCGCCCTGACGGCGCAGCGCCTCCGCGACGACCTGGGCCTTCAGCTGGCGCTGCACGGCCAGGGTGGCGTGCTGCCAGTCGCAGCCGCCGCAGCCGCCCAGGCTGGCCGGCCCGCCCGCGCCGTCCGGGCGGCGTGGCCCGGCGTGCGGGCACGGCGGCACGACGCGGTCGGGCGACGCGTCGAGGATCTCGACGGCGTCTGCGCGCCAGTACCGGTCATGGGAACGGTCCGTGACCCGGGCTCGCACCCGCTCGCCCGGCAGCGCGTGGCGGACGAACACCACCCGGCCATCGGTACGCGCCACACAGGACCCGCCGTGGGCCACCCGGCCAACCTCGAGCTCGACCAGCGCCTCGGCAGGCTCGGCCGGGGACGCCGCGCCGGCGACCGCGGACCGCGAGCCGGTGACAGCGGACGCCGTCCCGGCCGCGGCGGCGTCACCACGGTCGGCTGGGTCGTCGGGCACAGCCGGCTAGTCCTTCGGCTCGTCGCCCTGGCCGGAGCCAGCGGCCGGCGGGGTGGCCGAGACGGCGGGCGGGGCGGCGGTGGGCGGACCGACCGCGGGCCCGACCGGCAGGCCGCCCTCGGCGGACCTGGACCCGGACGCGACCGCACCTGGCCCGGACGGCAGGCCGACACCGACGGCCACCGAGCTGCGCGGGCCGGCCCAGCCGCCGCGGACCGCGCCGGCGCCCTCGCGCTCCGGCCGGTCACCGGCCCGGTTCGACGACTCCAGCTGCCAGGGCACGCTCGTCACCATCACACCGGGCTGGAAGAGCAGCCTGGCCTTCAGCCGCAACGCGCTCTGGTTGTGCAGCAGGTGCTCCCACCAGTGCCCGACGACGTACTCGGGCAGGAAGACGGCGACGACGTCGCGCGGGCTCTCCCGGCGGATCTGGGCGACGTACTTGAGCACCGGGCCGCTGATCTCCCGGTAGGGCGAAGCCAGCGTGACGAGGTCGATGCTGATGCCGCGTTCGTGCCACTCGTCGCGCAGCCGCTCGGCGTCGGCCGCGTCGACCGCGGCGGTCAGCGCGACCAGGCTGAACGGCCGGGTCGCCTTGGCGTACGCGAGGGCGCGCAGGGCCGGCTTGTGGATCCTGCTGACCAGGACGACGGCGTGCACCCGGGACGGCAGCAGCGGGGCGCCCGGCTCGGCGCGCAGCTCCGCGGCGACCCGGTCGTAGTGCCGGCGGATGAACTTCATCAGCATGAAGATCAGCGGCATCGCGATGACGACGATGAAGGCGCCGTGCACGAACTTGGTCGCCAGCACCAGGATCAGCACCAGGCCGGTCATGCAGCCGCCGAAGAAGTTGATCGTCTGGCGGCGGCGGATGACCCGCCGGCCCGCCGGGCTCGCCGCCTCGCCCTCCTGGGACCGCAGGATCCGCTGCCAGTGGCGGACCATGCCGGTCTGGCTGAGGGTGAACGAGACGAACACGCCGACGATGTAGAGCTGGATCAGCCGGGTCGTCTCCGCCTTGAACACGACGACCAGCAGGGTGGCGAAGCCGGCGAGCAGCAGGATGCCGTTGGAGTACGCGAGCCGGTCGCCGCGGGTGTGCAGCTGGCGGGGCAGGTAGCCGTCGCGGGCGAGGATCGAGCCGAGCACCGGGAAGCCGTTGAACGCGGTGTTCGCGGCCAGCACGAGGATCAGCGCGGTCACCGTGGCGATGTAGACGAACCCGATCGAGCCGTGGCCGAAGACGCTCGCCGCGACCTGGGCGATCACGGTCGGCTGGTCGCCGTGCGCGCCGATGAGCCTGCTCGGGTCCGCCGCGACACGCACGTGGCTGGCCATGGCAAGCAGGGTGACGCCGCCGAACATCAATGCCGCGATGACGCCCATCAGGAGCAGCGTGGTGGCCGCGTTCTTGCTCTTGGGCTTCCGGAATGCCGGCACGCCGTTGCTGATCGCCTCGACCCCGGTGAGCGCCGTACAGCCGGAGGAAAACGCTCGCAGCGCGAGGAAGGCAAGTGCTACACCTGAGTAGTGACCAGATGCGGCGACGTGGTACGAGGCGCTCTCGGCCCGTGGCGTGTGGCCGACGAGAATCTTCACCACACCAATGACGATCATTACGAAGACGCCGAGGATGAAGCCGTAGGTCGGGATCGAGAATGCCGTCCCCGACTCACGCACCCCGCGCAGGTTCATCATGGTCAACAAAACGATCAGCACGACCGCGATCAGCACCCGGTGCGGCGCGAGGCTCGTGACCGCCGAGGTCAGGTTCGCGACGCCGGCGGAGACCGACACCGCGACCGTCAGCACGTAGTCGACCAGCAGGGCACTGGCGACCGTGAGGCCGGCCGAGTCGCCCAGGTTGGTCGTCGCCACCTCGTAGTCGCCGCCGCCGCTCGGGTAGGCGTGCACGTTCTGCCGGTAGCTCGCGACGACCGTCAGCATCAGGAGGACGACGACGAGCGCGATCCACGGCGTGAAGTGGTAGAAGGCGAGACCGCCGAGAGACAGGACGAGCAGGATCTCCTCGGTCGCGTAGGACACCGAGGAGAGCGCGTCACTGGCGAAGACGGGTAGCGCGACCCGCTTCGGCAGCAACGTCTCGCCCAACTGGCTGTTGTCGAGGGGGCGGCCGACGAAACCGCGCTTCAGCCAGTCCGTGAGCGCCACGCGCAGATGGTATCGACGCCCTCGCGGCCACCCATCAGCATGTGAGCTGCGCCATAGCCCAACGGGTGCGCAGAGCGTGTGATTTCCGATCTCGCACGGTTACGGCCCCGCTTGCCGTCGACCGGCGGACCCCGACGCGGTTACGCTCTCGCCCCATGCACGTCGTGATCCTCGGCTGCGGCCGGGTCGGCTCGGCGCTCGCGCTCCAGGTGGAGAAGCACGGGCACAGCGTCGCCGTCATCGACCAGGACCCCCAGGCCTTCCACCGGCTGCCGCCGTCGTTCACCGGCGTCAAGGTGACCGGTGTCGGCTTCGACCGTGACACCCTGGTCGAGGCCGGGATCGAGCGGGCCGACGCCTTCGCCTCGGTGTCGAGCGGGGACAACTCCAACATCATCTCAGCCCGGGTCGCCCGGGAGATGTTCGGCGTCCAGCGGGTGGTCGCCCGGATCTACGACCCACGCCGGGCCGAGGTGTACGAGCGCCTCGGCATCCCGACCGTCGCCACCGTGCGCTGGACGCGGGACCAGATCCTCACCCGGCTGCTGCCCGACGCCGTCACCCCGGAGTGGGCCCACCAGTCCGGCCAGGTCGTGATGACCCAGGTCAGCCCGAGCAAGGGGTGGATCGGCCGGCCGGTGAAGGAGATCGAGCAGGAGGCCGGGGTTCGGGTCGCCTGCGTGACCAGGTACGGCGACGGCCTCGTGCCGGAGGCTCGCACGATGGTGCAGGACGGCGACATCCTGCACATCGTGGCCGCCCGCAAGCGGGCCGCCGAGGCCGACGCGATCGTGCGCGCCGACCCGAAGCCCGGCGCGTAGTGGTGGCCAGGCTGGTGGTGGCCGTGGTCTCGGCGCCGCCGATCGTTGTTCGCGGCGGCAGAGGGGACGTGCTCCGTTGACTCGTCAGTTGGTGACCATCGCCGGCGCGGGCAAGGTCGGCCGGTCGATCGCGGCCGAGCTGCTCGAGAACGGCACCGACGTGCTGCTGATCGAGCGCGACGCCGCCAAGATCAGGCCGACGGCGCTGCCGAAGGCCCGCTGGCTGCAGGCCGACGCGTGCGAGCTGTCCTCGCTGGAGTCCGCCGGCCTGGGCGACTGCGCGGTGATGGTCGCGGCGACCGGTGACGACAAGGTCAACCTGGTCGTGTCGCTGCTGGCCAAGACCGAGTTCGGGGTGCCGCGGGTGGTCGCCCGGGTGAACCATCCCAAGAACGAGTGGCTGTTCACCGAGAGCTGGGGCGTCGACGTCGCGGTGTCCGCGCCGCGGATGCTGACCGCGCTCGTCGAGGAGGCGGTCAGCGTCGGCGACCTGGTCCGGCTGATGAAGTTCCGCCAGTCGGACGCGTCGTTGGTCGAGCTGACCCTGCCGACGGACTCGCCGGTGGCCGGTCAGGCGATCGGGTCGGTGACGCTGCCGCAGGACTGCGCCCTGGTCATGATCCTGCGCGGTGGGCAGGCCGTCGTCCCGTCGCCGGACAGCACGTTCGAGCCCGGCGACGAGGTGCTCGCGATCGCGGTCACCAGCGAGGCGGAGGTGGCGCTCGGCGCGCTGCTCGGCGCCTCGTCCGCGGCCGTCCGCACGGGAGACGGGCTGTAGCGGCTCGCCGCCCGGTCAGGAGACCGCGAAAGCCCCGCTACTCGTCGGCGGCGTCCACCCGGACCGGCTGACCGGCCTGGGCAGGCTCGTCCGCCGGGACGTCCCCGGGCGGGGCGAACTGGGCCGCCGGGGCCATCCTGCGCACGATCGCGAGCGTCGCCAGCACCCCGAGACCAAACAGCGGCAGGCCGAGCGCCAGGTTCGCGGCCTCCAGCCAGCCCGTCTCCCCGGCCCAGTACAGGATGCCCTGAATGCCGAAGCGCAGGACGTAGACGATGATCCAGACGCAGGTCGCCCAGTTCGCGGCGCGCATCGTGTCGCGGTGGTCACGCCAGTTCGTGTAGCGCCGGTCGAAACCGGCCATCACGTAGCCGGCCAGCGGCCGGCGCAGCACCAGCGAGACGACCCCGACGACGATCGCGGCCGCGTTCTTCAGGATGCTCGGCAGGAAGTAGCCCTTGGTCGACTTCGTCCGCGACGCGACGAAGCCCGCCACCGCGACGGCGAACAGCCCGGACACCGCCTGCTGCTTGGGCTCGCCGCGGACCAGCCGCATGACGAAGAGCGCCACCGCGACCACCGCCGCGGCGATGATCCCGGACAGCAGCCCGGCGGCGCTGTTGACCAGGACGAACGCGATCGTCGGCAGTGTGCTGTCAACGATGCCTCGCGGGCCGCCGATCGCCTCGGACAGCGAGACCGAGAGCTCGGCCCGCTTGTCGTCGCCGGCTGGTGGCGGATCGGGCCACCCGCCGGACGGGTCAGCGCCGGACGGCCCGGAACCGGGCTCGGCGGCGCGGATCTCGGGCTCTTCGGTCCCCCGCGGGGCAGAGGCTGGCGTCAGGCTGATGGAACCACTCTCCCGGGCAGACGACGGCTGTCGCCAGTATGCCCGCAGCGGGCGTGCACGGGGTCGTCCGCCGCCGGTTCACCGGCCGCCGCCGGCGCCCTGACCGGGCACACCACAACCAACCGGGCGACCGGGCGGACCGCCGCGTCAGTGGCTCGGCGCTGGCAGCAGTTCGTAGCGCGGGTTGAAGATGGTCGTACGCCGGTCGTCGCGGTTGACCCGGCCGGAGGCCTTCAGCGAGCGGCCGGCGTCGAGCCCCGGGATCTGGCGGCGGCCGAGGAAGACCAGGGTGACGCAGCCGCTGCCGTCGTAGACCTCGACCTCCAGGTTGGGCGCCCCGGACTGGTTGCGTACCGTGACCGAACGAATCGTGCCGGCCACGCAAGCCTCGTCGTGGTCCCGGCAGCCGCCGATCGGCACCGCACCCTCGGCGGCGGCCGCTCGCTGCAGATCCTCTGCCTGCAGCTCGTCGTCATCAGCCGCGAGCCGGTGCAGCACCCTGCCCCACCAGCCTGTCCGCTCAGCCACGGCTCCTCCGATCTGACCCGCCAGCACGGGATCGGGCCTCTCGCCGAGTCCGCGACATCGGTCTGAAACACCCGCGTAGAGAAGTCTGCCCCGTCGAGGGGGGGTCGGGCCGTGTGTTTTGCGACCCTGATCTCGGTCCGTCCAGGAACACCACGCAGCGCGGTCAGGCGAGCGGCGAACGTGTCCTCCCGCCGACCGCGTGTGGCCAGCGCGGCGACTCGGCTCCGCGCCAGATCTGATGTCAGTCGAGGGACTCGGCCGCCGCCTCCATTCCCGGCGGCAGCGCGCCGGTCGCGCGGACCCAGCCGGTGGCCGCGAGCCGCTCGGCGGCGAGCCGGCCCACAGTGACCGCTATGGCGGTGACGAGGGCCCAGACCATCGCCTCGCGCCAGGTCGTGTCCGGGTGTGCCGGGTCCAGCCGCGGCTCGCCACGACGGATCTTCCGATAGGCGAGGTCGACACTCCTGCTCGCCGCGGCGCCTCCCGCGGCGGTTGCCGCCCCTCCGACGATCTTCCAGCCGACCTTGGAAACCGGTCCAGGCAACGCACACCCCTCTGTCCGCAGTGTCTGTCATCCGCTGTGCCCGTTCGCGGCGATCTCACCCGTCCGACCGCCGCGACGACGGCCACGCCGTCGCGTTACCTTCCCAGCCGGTCTCGCCTATACGATCATGGCCGACCGGCGATCGCCAGCTGGTCCTCACCAGCCGGCCATCGTGAGCTGATCATCGTGAGCTGATCATCGTGAGCTGATCACTGTCAGCTGACCATCCCCAACTGGTCACGCCCAACTGGTCACGGTCCGCACCACCAGTATCGTCCCAGCCGCCGACCTCGCCGTCTCCCAGGAGCCGCCATGACCGCCCTCGACCCCTCCCCCGCCCCGGCGGCCGAGCCGGCCGACGGCGCCGGGCGGCCGACGGTCGAGGTGCTGGTCCGCCGGCTCGACCCCGGGCTGCCACTGCCGGCCTACGCGCAGCCCCTGGACGCGGGAGCCGACCTCCTGACCGCCACCGACGTGACGCTCGCCCCCGGCGAGCGCGCGATCGTCGGCACCGGCGTGAGCATCGCGCTCCCGGCTGGGTATGCGGCCTTCGTGCACCCCCGCAGCGGGCTGGCCGCGCGGCATGGGCTCTCCGTGGTCAATGCACCCGGTACCGTCGATGCCGGCTACCGTGGAGAGATCAAAGTGATCCTCATCAACACGGATCGGACCGAGCCGATCCGATTGTCGCGAGGCGACCGGATCGCCCAGCTCGTCGTGCAGCGGGTGGAGCACGCCGCCTTCCGCGAGGTCGACGAGCTGCCGGCGTCGTCACGCGGCGCCGGAGGATTCGGGTCGACCGGAGGATTCGCGTCGGGTCGCCCTGGCCGTTGATCCGCGGGCCGCTTACCAGCGGCCCCGGCGGGCGCACGGGCGAGGTCCGTGGCCCTCCCGAGGACACCGGAGCAGCTCGGTGGGGATCGGCTCCAAGGTGGCTCACTGACCCGGGCTGACCGGCTCGGCTACCCAGGCAGGCAGGAAAGGAAAGGCCATGGCATTCGGGCGCCGCCGCAGGCAGGAGGCCGACGAGGCCGCGTTCCACGACGACGAGCTGGAGTCCGAGGAGCACTTCACCGGCGAGCCGGAGGGCCCCTACGACGTCGCCAAGGCACCGCGCGACGACGTGCAGCGCCTCGACGTCGGCGCCCTGCGGGTGCCGGCGCTGGAAGGCGTCCAGATCCAGTTCCAGGTCGAGGAGGCCACCGGCCGGCCGATGAGCGTCGTCATCGCCGACGGCCAGAGCGCCATGGAGCTCGCCGTGTTCGCCGCGCCGAAGACCCGAGGCCTCTGGGAGGACGTCCGCGCCGAGATCGTCGAGCAGCTGGAGTCCAGCGGCGGCGCGCCGCGGACGGTGGACGGCCGCTACGGCCGCGAGCTGGAGCTCGCGCTGCCGACCCCGGTGCCCGGGCAGCTCGTGCCGGGCCGGATGATCGGCGTCGACGGGCCGCGCTGGTTCGTGCGGGCCGTGATGACCGGGCCAGGCGCGATGGACCCGCGCGAGGCACCGCTGCTGGAGGAGACACTGCGCCGGCTGGTCGTCGTGCGCGGCGACGAGGCGATGCCCGTGCGCGACCCACTGCCGCTGAAGCTGCCCAAGGAGGTCACCGACCACGTCGAGGGCGGCGAGGCTTCCGACGACCCGCAGGGCACCGGCACCGACTCGACGTCCGGCCGTCCCCAGATGCCGGTTCCCGGCGCCCGGATCGCCGAGCTGCGCTGACCGCGCCGCACCGGCCCCGCCGCCCGAGCCGCACTGGCCGTAAAGGTCCGACGCCTCGCGGGGGCCAGTGTGACGCGCCGAGGTGCCTCGGCGAGCCGCCTCAGTCCCACACCGTGGCGCGAAATCAGACCGCTTCGGCGCCACGGCGTGGGAGCCGGCCCCGCCGGGGCGTAGATCAGGCGTCGAGGCGGCGCATCTCCGCGCGGAAGAGCTTGCCGTTCTCGACGTAGTGCTCGGCGGCCAGGGCGATGCCCGCCGCGTTCGCCGCGCCCTCCCGGATCTTCGCCGGGACGCCGAGTGCCATCGCGCCGGGCGGCACGACGCCGTTGTTGCTGACGACCGCCCCGGCGCCGACGATGGCACCGGTGCCGACCTTGGCGTTGTGCAGCACGATCGAGCCCGAGCCGATCAGTGCCCCGTCGTCCACCGTGCAGCCCTCCAGGTGGGCGAGGTGGCCGACCACGCAGTCATCGCCGACGGTGGTCGGGTGCAGGGCGGTGGTGTGCACGACGGTGCCGTCCTGGATCGACGTCCGGGCGCCGATGATGATCAGCCCGGTGTCCCCGCGCAGGACCGCCCGCGGCCAGATCGACGACTCGGGGCCAATCGTCACCGACCCGATCACAGTGGCGTCCGGATGCACGTACGCCGACGGGTCGATGTCGGGAACCCGGTCCCCGAGCGCGTAGATAGCCAAGGCTGCTGCCTCCCAGACCTGCCCGGACCGCGGGCCGCGGCACTGCCGCTCGCCGGCGGCCCGGCGGCGCGATTGCTGACGGTGAACTGCCGGGACCTGGCGTCCCCGGTCATCTTCCCGCGAACGGTGGGCCCGATGCCGCTCTCGCTGCGCGGTTCCCGACCGCGACGCCGGTCACAGCGACGGGCTGCGCCGCCGAGGTGACGCGGTGTGTGCACCACGCCGGCCCTCAGCCGCGCCCGTCGACACCCATGATCACTGGCTTTGGCCGCCGCGGGCCCCGAGTCCGGGACCCGCGACGGGCGTCAGGCTCCGGTCATCCGCCAGTCGAGGGACGGCCGGCGGTCAGACCGCGGCGGGCTTGGGCGCCAGGTCGACGGCGACGGCGAGCTCGCCGGAGCCCGCGACCAGCGACAGGTCGGCGATGCTGCCGGCGTTGCACAGGTCGGCGGCGACCGGCCCCAGCAGAGCCAGCACGTCGGGCTCGGCGGTGACCCGGCTCGACGCGACCTCGGCCTTCATCGACACCTTCGCCTCGGACTTGGCCCGCCGCACCGCGGACAGGACCACGCCGACGACCTCAAGCTGGCGCGCGGGTGCCGACTCGGCCAGCTTGCGCAGCTCCGGAGCCAGCGGCCAGCGGGCACGATGCACCGAGCCGGCCTGCCACCAGGACCAGACCTCCTCGGTGACGAACGGCAGGAACGGCGCGAACAGCCGCAGCAGGGTCGAGAGCGCCACCGCGAGCGTCGCCTGAGCGGACGCCGCCCCGGTCTCCCCCGCCCCGCCGTAGGCCCGGCCCTTCACCAGCTCGACATAGTCGTCACAGAACGTCCAGAAGAACGACTCGGTGATCTCGAGCGCGCGGGCGTAGTCGTAGCCGTCGAAGGCCGCCGTCGCCTGGTCGACCACGTCGGCCAGCGTCGCCAGCAGTGCCCGGTCGAGCGGCTCGGTCACCGCGGCCCCCGTCGCCTCGGCGGACGCGTCCCCGCGGGCGTGGCCGGCGAACACGGCGC